>NZ_AP019700.1:3260000-3635000 GCF_006738645.1 Stella humosa
GGTCACGGTTCGGATGTCCTTTCGACGAACGGAGATGGCTTGAATTCGGAGGCGCCAGAATGTAGGTCCGCCGCCACCACCGCCGCAAGCCCGGCGCCCGTTAGCGCGACCATTGGCGCCGCCGATGCGGCTTGTCTCTAGGCAGCCCGGCCGGCCGCCGCCTGCTTGGCGGCCATCTCGGCCAGGAAGACCGACGGGAACTCGGCCCGCGCGGTCCGGCGCGCGCGCCACAGGCCGTAATCCTCGGCCGTGTGGAACACCTGCTCGGATGGCATCGCCGGCCAGTCGGCGACGCGCAGCCACAGGCGCAACAGGTGCCGCCGACGCTCGACCGCGACATGGTCGTCATAGTCGGTGCGGGCGTGGATCAGGAGGCGGTTGTTGATGAACTGGATGTCGCCATCCTCGAAGTTCATGTCGAGATAGTATTCGGGCGACGAGGCCAGCCGGTTCACCGCGTCGAGCGCCTCGCGCTCCAGGGCCGTCACCGTCATGTCGCCCGCCTTCACCGCGCGGTCGACGCCGGCCGAGCGGAAGTAGGACGAGAACTCGCCGTCGCGCACCGTGAAGACCGGCAGGACATGGGCCGAGAACACCACGCCGTTGCCGTGGCGGGCGTCGAGGTCGGCCCGGCGCAGCCGGAAGCCGCGATAGAGGATGCGCGCAAGGTCCGGCCGGTCGCGCAGGATGGCGTTGTGGATCGCGGCCGCGCTGGCGATGCGGCTGGCCCCGCCCGACCGGGCCGAGCGCAGGCAGAGCAGGCCGATGACGTCGGAGGAGTCGCTGTGGAAGCCGAGGCCACCGCCGGCGCGATAGCCGCGCGCGGCCTCCTCGAAATCGCTGACATTGATGACGCTGCCCAGCAGCTCGCCGCGGTGCGACTGCGCCATGGCACCCCCGATATGGGCGCCGATGCCGAAATAGATGCGCGCCATGTCGTCGGCCGAATAGCGCTCCCGCGGCAGGCCGCGCAGCATCACGAAGCCGCGGCCACGGCGCAGCGTCGTGCGCAGGTCGGACAGATAGGCGGAGAAGGCCGGCAGCGGGAAGGTCTCCGGCGTGATGTCCGGCAGGTCCAGCTCCCCCAGCCCCTTCAGATGGACCAGCGCCCGGTCGATCTCCTCGATCTCCGCCGCGGTCAGGACGTGCAGGCCCTCCTGTCGGAAATCGATCTCCGATCCCTTCCACACGGCCGGCCCCTCGACCGGCATCATCGCCTGGGTCATGTCCGTTTCCCTCCCTTGCCGATCGTCACTTCGCCTTCAGGGTCGCCTGCTCGGTGATGAGGTGGCCCAGCGACAGGGCGCCCACCGGTGCGAAGCCGTAGTCGAGGCTGTTGCGCCTCGCCCACATCAGCGGCACGTCGAACAGCGGCACGGCACACGCCGCCTCGATGATCTTGCGCTGCGCCTCCTTCCACAGGGCGTTCTGGCGGGCGGCATCGCGCTCGGTCCGGGCGCCCTCGATTTCCCGGTCGGCGACGTTGCAGTGCGAGAAGTTCACGACTGCGGTCGGCGCGCCGACCGCGCTGGCCGAGTGGAAGAACTGGGTCAGGAAGATGTCGGCGCTCGGGAAGCGCCCGCCTGCGTGATAGTAGACGACATCGCTCAGGTCCTTGCGGATCTGGGCGTGGAAGGTGGCGTGGTCGACCACCGTCATCTGCAGGTCGATCCCGGCGCGCTTCAGCTGGGCCTGCACCACCTCCATCGGCGGCAGCATGGTGGAGTTGGCGGTGTGGACGGCCTTGATCGTCACCCCGTTCTCGTAGCCGGCCTCCTTCAGCAGCGCCTTGGCGCGGGCGATGTCGTGGCCGGGCAGCGGCGCCTTGGCATCGATGCCGATATACCCTGCCGGCACCACCGACACGGCCTCCGCCGCCACCCCGCGGCCCATGAAGCGCGCCAGCTCCGGCCGGTTGACGGCATGAACCACCGCCTGGCGGACGCGGATGTCGTCCAGCGGCTTGTGCGTGGCGTTCAGGTGGAGCTGGGCCAGCGCCTTGGGCTGGATGCTGTCGACGATCGTGTCGGGGATGGCCGACACCCGGTCGGTCCAGCGCTGGTTCAAGGGCCCGAACATCACGTCGATCTCGCCCGCGCGGTAGGCCAGCTCGCGGCTGGAGTCAGATGGCAGGTAGCGATAGACGATGCGGTCGATCCGCGGCGCGCCGCGGAAATAGTCGGGGTTGGCGGCCAGGTTCAGCATCTGCCCGTTCTGGTAGCCCGTCACCGTGAAGGGGCCGGTGCCGACGGCCTTGATCCGGTAGTCCTCGCCCAGTTCCTCCACCGCCCGGCGGCTGACGATGGTGCCGCCCTGGTAGTTCATGAGGACGGTGAGGAAGTTGGGGTTGGGCGCCTTCAACGTGACACGCACGGTATACCGGTCGACGGCGACCGCCGAGGCGATCCCGGCATAGTCCGAGGCGAAGGCCGAGATCTTGGCGTCGGCCGCGCGCAGCAGCGAGAAGACGACGTCGTCCGACGTCATCTCGCCGAAGCCCTGGTTGAACTTCACGCCCTGGCGCAGCTTGAAGGTCCAGGTCAGCTCGTCGGCCGACAGCTCCCAGCCGGTCGCTAGGTCGGGCTCGATCGCCGCCAGGTCGAGCTGTCCCGGCTTGAAACGGACGAGGCCGTTGAAGAGCCAAGGCACGACGATGACGTCGGCCGTCGAGCCGGTGCGATGGGGGTCGAGCGTGCCGAGCTGGGCGGTGTGGATGCCCACGCTCAGCACCGTCTCGGCGGCGGCCGTGCGGCGGAAATCGGAGCCCGTGGCCACCGTCAGGACGGCGGCCACTAGGGCGAAGGCGGTTGGCGCTCTCATGGGCAAGGGGGCTCCGGCGGGGGAAGTGAACGCTAGGCACCCCGTCGCGGCAGCGTCAAGCAAGCGGCGGGGGAATATGTCCGGCCATAAGTCGCCGGGGCCGCGGATCGTGCTGCATCGGACGACGGATTGGCCCGGCGATGGACCCGGCCGGCGCTTTCGGCTACCTGGATTGCGTCTTGGTCTTGGGGGTGCGGGATGGCGGCAGGCACGGAATTGCGGGTGGCGGTGGCGGGGCTGGGCGCCATCGGTTTTGAGATCGCCAAACGGCTCGATGCCGGCATTCCCGGCCTTTGGCTGACCGCCGTGTCGGCCCGCGACCGCGAGGGTGCGGCCCGCCGCGTCGCCGGCTTCTCGCAGCCGGTGCCGGTGATGGCGGTCGAGGAACTGCCCGACGTGGCCGATGTCGTCGTCGAATGCGCGCCAAAGGCGGCCTTCGCCCAGATCCTAGAGCCTGCCATCGCCGCCGGCCGCATCGTCATGCCGCTGTCGGTGGGCGCCCTGCTCGATCGCATGGACCTGGTCGAGCGCGCCCGCGAGACGGGTGCGCGCATCATCGTGCCGACCGGTGCGCTCCTGGGCCTGGACGCCGTGCGGGCGGCGGCCGAGGGCACCATCGCCACCGCCACCATCGTCACCCGCAAGCCGCCCCGCGGCCTGGCCGGCGCCCCCTACCTCGACCAGCACGGCATCGATGTCGGCGCCATCACCGTGCCGACGAAGATCTTCGATGGCTCGGCCCGCGACGGTGCCCGCGGCTTCCCGGCCAACGTGAACGTGGCCGCCGCCCTGTCGCTGGCCGGCATCGGGCCCGACCGCACCCGGCTGGAAATCTGGGCCGACCCGACCGTCACCCGCAACACCCACACCATCGTCGTCGACGCCGACAGCGCGCGCCTGACCATGACGATCGAGAACATCCCGTCCGAGAACCCGCGCACCGGCCGCATCACGGCCCTGAGCGTGATCGCCGCCCTGCGCGGGCTGGTAGCTCCGCTGAAGGTCGGGACGTGATGACCGTCGGCTCGACCGGAAGCCGGATCGGGGTCTAGACTGCCGGCCATGCCTTCGCGCGGGAGACCCAAGACATGACCCAGGCCCCCTTCTCGTTCACCACCCGCCCGGAAATCCTGGGCACCTTCGGCGTCGTCACTTCCACCCACTGGCTGGCGACGGCGGCCGGCATGGCGGTGCTGGAGAAGGGCGGCAACGCCTTCGATGCCGCCGTGGCGACCGGGTTCGCGTTGCAGGTGGTGGAGCCGCACCTGAACGGGCCGGCAGGGGACGTGCCGATCCTGTTCCATTCGGTGAAGGAAGACGGCGTCCGCGTCGTCTGCGGCCAGGGCACCGCGCCGGCCGGTGCCACCATCGAGCACTACAAGGGCCTGGGCCTGGACATGGTGCCGGGCACCGGCCACCTCCCGGCCGTCGTGCCCGGCGCGTTCGATGCCTGGATGATCCTGCTGCGCGACCATGGCACGCTGCCGCTGGCCGACGTGCTGGAATATGCCATCGGCTATGCCGCCGACGGCTATGCGATGGTACCGCGGGTCGCCGACGCGGTGGCCAACGTGGCCGACCTCTTCCGCGACGAATGGCACAGCTCGGCCGCCATCTACCTGAAGAACGGCGCCCCGCCCGCCCATTTCGCCCGCTTCCGCAACCCGGTCCTGGCGGACACCTATCGCCGCATCCTGCGCGAGGCCGCCGCCGCCGGCGGCAATCGCGAGGCCCAGATCGAGGCCGCGCGGCGCGCCTGGTACAAGGGATTCGTCGCCGAGGCGATCGACCGCTTCTTCCGTATTCCGGTGAAGGACACGACCGGCGAGCGCCATGCCGGCGTGCTGACCGCCGACGACATGGCCAACTGGGAGGCGACCTACGAGGCGCCCGCCACCTTCGACTATCACGGCTACACGGTCTGCAAGACGGGCCCCTGGGGCCAGGGCCCGGTCTTCCTGCAACAGCTTGCCCTGCTGAAGGACGTCGACCTGGCCGGCATGGCCTATGACGGGCCCGACTTCGTCCATTGGGTGGTGGAGGCTGCCAAGCTCGCCTTCGCCGACCGCGAGTCCTTCTATGGCGACCCCGACTTCGTGCGGGTGCCGATGGACCACCTGCTGTCCGAGACCTACAACGCCGCCCGCCGCCGGCTGATCGGGCCGGAGGCGTCGCTGGAGCTGCGGCCCGGTAGCATCCCCGGCTATGGCGGCAAGGTCGACCACGACGCCGCCCGGCGCGGCCGCCTGGGCTTCGACACCATCCGCCAGGGCGTCGGCGAGCCGACGACGCAGAAGTCGGTGGGGCGCTCGCCCGTGGGCGAGCCGGTGATCGGCCCCGATGGCCGCATGGCCGGCGACACCTGCCACATCGACGTCATCGACAAGTGGGGCAACATGGTCTCGGCCACGCCGTCGGGCGGCTGGCTGCAAAGCTCGCCCGCGGTGCCGGAGCTGGGCTTCTCGGTCACCACGCGCGGCCAGATGTTCTGGCTCGACGCCGACCACCCGGCGGCGCTCGCGCCCAAGCGCCGGCCGCGCACGACGCTGACGCCCTCTTTCGCGCTGCGCGACGGCGAGCCCTACATGGCCTTCGGCACGCCGGGCGGCGACCAGCAGGACCAGTGGTCGGTCACCTTCTTCCTGCGCCACGTCCATCACGGACTGAATTTGCAGGAGGCGATCGACGCGCCGATGTTCCATTCCGAGGGCTTCCCGTCGAGCTTCTACCCGCGCGGCATGAAGCCGGGCGGCCTGCCGATGGAAGACCGTTTCCCGGCCGCCACGGTGGACGAGCTGAAGCGCCGCGGGCATCAGGTGGAACTGACCGGCGACTGGTCGATCAGCCGCCTGTCAGCCGCCTCGAAGGACGGCGACTACCTGAAGGCCGCCGCCAACGCCCGCTTCATGCAGGGCTACGCCGCCGGGCGGTAGCCAGGGCACATCTAACGCTAGTTGTGTACGGCTTATGGACGCTTCTGGTTGCTAAAATTCCACACAAACTCTACCATTCGCCTCAGTCGATAGCAGCGTGACCCTTGCTTTAATAGACAGGTTCCGAAAATGGCTAGGCCAAGAGTTTTTATTAGCTCAACCTATTACGATCTTAAGTATATTCGGTCGGGTATCGAAACATTTGTTAGCAGCCTTGGATATGAGCCAATCCTTTTTGAAAAAGGGGCAATTCCTTTTCATCATGACGCCACCTTAGAAGAGTCTTGCTTAAAGGAAGTCGAAAACTCAGATATCTTGATATTAATTATTGGTGGCCGATATGGAGCCTTAAGTCCAGAAGATGAGCAGAAAATAAAAGAAGACCCAAAAAAATACATCGAGAGAATCCGGTCGGTGACCAATCGCGAGTATGAAAAAGCACATTCTAAAGAAATTTCAATATTTGCTTTTGTAGAACAGTCTGTATTTTCAGAATATAGGACCTTTAAGCAAAATAGAGACAATGCATCTATAAATTATGCTCACGTTGATGATCCTAGAATATACCAGATGATTGACGACATATTGACGAAAAACAGAACTATATTCGTCAAAGATTTTAGTGTTATCGAGGACATCACCGGATGGCTAAGAGAACAGTGGGCTGGCATTTTTGTTGATTTACTTCGAAAGAAGAATACAGACACAAAAATATCAAATCTCGAAAACCAAATAAGCAATCTTTCGGACATAGTAAAGTCACTCAAAACATACGGAGAGGAACTCATAAAATCTACTACCAATATAGATTCGGAAAAGCTCATTAAAAATGAACAGCGGCGAATATTTTCCTCGCAAAATGATAGATTTCTTAGCGAGCCACTTATAAAATATTTGCTGGGCTTAAAGGGAGCCGATTTGCCAGAGCCAGAAAAAATGTTCTCACTTTTTCTTACCTCGGTAAACCTTGATCATTACTTAACTATTATCGGATTCTCCGACACAGAAAAGAGCGAACTCTTTAATAACGCGGGCCCTCCTGCCACCAGAGACTATGAGAGAATGAAGGATATCTACATTCTCCCACCAGGGGCGGCGTCGTAAAAATTCTGTAGTTTAACCTTACTTAATCATTGCTGAACGAACATCGCCCGCACGGCATCCCGGTCGATCCCCTCGACCCGGTTGCCGGCGCGGCCAACCATAGTGTCGGCGGCGACGATGGCGTTGAGGATCGCCTCCTCCACCGCGTCGGCGGCCCCGGCGAAGACCGGGTTCAACTGCTCGTTCGGCAGGTGGTCGAGGGGCGTCACGCCCCGGTCGGCATCGAGCGGCAGGGCGTTGGCGGTCGAGAAGGCCATGAAGATGTCGCCCGAGCCGTTGTTGCCCGACGTTCCCGTGCGCGCCATGCCGACCGCCGCCCGGCGCGCCAGCCGCTGGAGCTGGTGCGGCAGCAGCGGCGCGTCGGTGGCGACGATGCCGATGATCGACCCCTCGCCCGGCTTCGGGTCGCTGCCTCCGCCCGGCAGTGGTCGGTAGGGGCGGCCGAAGGGACGGAACTCGTCGCGCCGGCCGAAGTTGGCCTGCACCAATGCGGCCACCGTCCAGTCGCCAGCCGCCTTGACCAGGCGCGAGGCCGTGCCGATGCCGGCCTTGAACTGATAGCAGCTCATGCCCGTGCCGCCGCCGACCGCCCCCTCGGCCACCGGGCCGCCGGTCGCACCGTCGAGCGCGGCCAGCACGTGCTCGGCCTTCAGGTGGCCGCCATGGCTGTCGTTGAGGAACCCATCCCAGGTCTCGCCCACGATCGGCAGGTGCCAGAAGCCCGGCCCCATGGCGGCTCCGTGACGGGCCAGGAACCAATCGAGCGACGCCTTGTGGACGACGCCGACATTGTGCGTGCCGGTCAGGCAGATCGGCCCCAGGAACCAGCCATATTCGGCCACGAAATGCGATCCGGTCAGCTCGCCCGCGCCGTTGAACGAGAACATGCCGGCCCACACCGGCGCCGGCCGCCCCTGCTCGGACCGCGGCAGGATGGCGGTGACGCCGGTGCGCACCCGGTCGCCGTCGATCAGGGTGGTATGGCCGACCGTCACGCCGGGCACGTCGGTGATGGCGTTGGCGGCCCCGGTCGGCCCGGAGAAGGGGATGCCGAGGTCGCGTGCCCGCGGGCGCCCGCCCGACTGTCCAAGCCCTTGCGAATCCATCGCCATCCTGCCCTTCCTCCAACCGCTGCCGGCCCCGATATGCGGGAAAAATCTGGCGCGGTCACCCTGATATCGTAAGTTGCCGGCGGACTGGGCTGGGCCGGTCCGAAGATTCGGTTTGCCTGCATGCCATGCGTCGTCGTGACCGCCTGGGACCCGCCGAATGGCGCGCTCCTGGCCGGCCTCCTGGCCTCCCTCGATCGGTTGTCGCCGGCATGGCCGGTGCGCGTCCTGGTGCCCGACGCGGCGGTCGCGGCCGGCCGCGCGACCGTCATCCTGGACGGGCCTTTCGCCGACGCCGTCACCCGCGCCCGTGCGTGGCTGCCGCAGACGGTGCCGGGCTTCGACCGCTACATCTGGCTCGACTCCGCCACCTGGGTGCAGACGGCCGATGCCCTGCCGGTGCTGGCCGAGGCCGCACCCGGCGATGCGCTGTCGGCCTGCTACGAGATCGACCGCGGCTATCGCCCGTTCTTCGCCGACGCCGGCATGTGGCACCGCTACCGGGCGGCGACCGATGCCGTCTTCGGGCGCGAGGCGGCCAATCTCGGCTGGCTCTGCGCCTTTGCCAATGGCGGCGTGATGGCGCTGGATGCCGCCGCACCGCACTGGGCCGCCTGGGCCAGCACGATCCGGGCCGGTTGGGAGCGGCGATCGGCGGCGGCGCCATCGCTGCCCTTCGCGGACCTGGCGCTCAACGTCGCCCTGCTGCGCCACAAGCTGCCGGTCGCTCCCCTGCCCGCGACCTGGAACTGGCTCTGCCACCTGGCCGCCCCCACCTGGGACGGCGCGCGCCTGGTCGAGCCGGGCTATCCGGGCCAGCCCATCCGCATCGTCCACCTCTCCGGCCAGGCGCGATCGGCGGTCATGCGCCTGCGCGACCGCGACCGGCGGCCCTATCTCTCGACCCTGCGCTTTCCCTTGCAGGTCCGGGCGGAAACCCGGCCGTGAGCCCGCGAACGATCATCGTCACCGGCTGCGACAGCAAGCAGTTCCCGCTGGCCCGCAACCTGCTGTCGACAGTGGAGGCGGACGCGGCCAGGGCCAGTATCGCCATGGGCTTCATCGATGGCGGGCTGGCGCCGGCCGATCGCGCGGAGCTGACCGGCCGGTCCATCGCCGTGGCGCCGATCGCCTGGGACTTCGACTTCCCCACGCGCGCCATCTTCGAGGCGACCGCACCTGGCGTCGCCACCCTCTTCGGCAAGCTGCGGATGCGCCGCCTCTTCCCCGGCTACGACGTCTATGTCTGGCTCGATGCCGACACCGCGGTGCTGGACTGGACGGCCATTCCCGAGATCGCGGCCGAGGCCTTGCGCGGCCAGTTGGCGATCGGGCTGGAGTTCGACCGGCTCTATTTCCGCGGCCATCTCGACTGGAAGATGTGGCGCCATTTCGACCGCTGGTACGAGGAAGCGTTCGGGGCGGAGGTGGCGGCCGCCATGAGCCTGAAGCCGATGATCAACACCGGCGTCTACGGCATCGCCGCCGATGCGCCCCTGTGGGACCTGTGGGAACGGCTCTACGTCGAGGCGATGCGGCGCCAGACCGACCACCGCCGCGGCCCCCTCTTCATGTCCGAGCAGTCGGCGATGAACGTCGCCATCCACCATCACCGCATGGCGATGACGGCGCTGCCCGCCACCTGCAACTGGCTCTGCCACCTGGCCCTGCCGATGTGGGACCCGGCCGCCGGCCGGCTGGTGGAGCCGGCGCCGCCCTACGACCCCATCCGCATCCTGCACCTGTCCGGCTGGTCCAAGGACAAGAGCCACCGCATCCTCGGCCGCGACGGCCGCACCTATCGCTCGCGCCTGTTCCAGCCGCTCGACATGCAGCCCGAGCCACCCACGCAGTGACAGGGTGGCTGGATCACGCCGGGCGGCCGGATCGTCGATCACGAAACTGTGGTCCATGGCGGCTTGATGCACAGCAGCGCCGATAGGAAGGTGCCACCGCCGTCGAGCGGGCGGCGTCGATTCGAGGACAGGCAGTGACGAACGAGACCATGGCCATGCGAACGGTGATCCATCTTGGTGCCAGCCTGGTGCTGCTGGCTTCGGCGGGAACGGCCGTCGCGGCCGATCGCTGGTCGGCCACGGTCGGCGCCGGGGCACTGGTCGCGCCCAAGTACGAGGGCTCGGGCGAGATGGAAATCCTGCCCCTGCCGATCCTCGACCTGCGATGGACGCCTGGCTATGCCGGCTTCCATTCCGTCTTCCTGACGACCGAGCAGGGGCTGGGCATCCAATTCCTGGACTATCGCGGCTTCTCGCTTTCGGCCTCGGTCAACTACGACCGCGGCCGCGACCAGGACGACGACAGCAATCTGCGCGGGCTGGGCAACATCGACCCTGGCGCCGACCTTCGGCTGACGGCCGCCTATCGCATCGGCGGGCTGCGCGCGTCGCTGTCGGCGGAGCAGAATTTCGGCGGCACGGACGGCGTGGAGGTCGAGGCCGGGCTCGGCTACACGCAGCGCTTCGGCGACCGGTTCTTCCTGACCGGCAGCGTCGGGGCGACCTGGGCCGATTCGGACCATATGGGTGGCTATTTCGGCGTGACCCGGCGCCAATCGCTGGCCTCCGGCCTGCCGCAATACGACGCCGACGCGGGCTTCAAGTCGGTCCGCGTGGCGCTGACCGGGCGCTATGCCGTCACCGAGCGCTGGGGCGTGCGCGGCACCGTCGGCCTGAAGCGGCTGCTGGGCGACGCGGCCGACAGCCCGATCGTGGAAGAGAAGTTGCAGCCATTCGCCCTGCTCGGCGTCACCTACACGTTCTGACCCGGGATCACGCCATCCAGGGCGGCTCGGCACCCGAATAGTCGGGCAGGTGCTCGGGTGCGGCCGCTCGGAAGGCCGCGACATCTCGGCAGGCGGCATCGGCCGCTACCAGTCGCGGATAGGGGGCCAGGTCGCAGCCGAAGCGGCGGCAGTTGTAGATCTGCGGTACGAGATGCAGGTCGGCCAGGGTCGGCGCCGGGCCGAAGCAGAACGGGCCACCGACGGGGGAGCCGGCCAGCGTCTCCTCCAGGCTGGCCAGGCCGACCGCGACCCAGTGGCGGTACCAGCCGTCGACTTCGGCCGGCGAGCGCCCCAACGGGCCGGCCAGGTACTTGCGCACCCGGTTGTTGTTGAGCGGGTGCAGGTCGGCCGCGATCAGCCCGGCGAAGGCCCGCACCTCCGCCCGCGCGACCGGGTCGCCCGGCAGCAGCGGCGGCGCGGGATGCAGTTCCTCCAGCAGTTCGAGAATCGCGGCGGATTGGGCGACGATCCGCCCGCCCACCGCCAGCGCCGGCAGCAGGCCCTGCGGGTTTATCCGCCGGTACTCCCCCGGCGCCAGGCCGGAAACGGCAACATAGTCGAACGGCACCGCCTTCCAGTGCAGGGCGATGCGCACCCGCCACCCGGCGGAGTTGCGCGTCTGGCTGTAGAGCCGCATCGCCCGGCCCGGATCAGGCAGCCAGCAGCGCCTCGACAGCGCGCCCGACCGACAGCAGGCGGCGATCGTCGCCCCGCTGCCCGACCAGGCAGAAGCCGACCGGCGGGGCGCCGGCCGGCGTTGCCGGAATGCTGACGGAGCAGCGGTCGAGGAAGTTGCCGAGCGCGGTGTTGCGCAGGATCAGCAGGTTGGTGCGGCCGTAATAGCCGTCGTCCGTGAAGTTCGCGATCGGCGGCGGCAGCACGACGCAGGTCGGCATGATGACGGCGTCGAACACGGCCGTGCGCGCGTCGGCCCGGCGGTTGATGTTGGCGCGTGTGTGGATGAGGTCGACATAGTCGGCCGCCTCCATCTGCACGCCCCGCTCGATCCGCACGCGCACGCGCGGGTCGAACTGCTGGCCGCGCTCGGCGATGCGCTGGCGGTGCAGCGCCCAGGCCTCGGCCACCGCGAACCCGCCCTTGGAATTGGCGACTGGGATCTCGTCCAGCTCGGGGAAATCGAACTCGACGATATGCGCGCCGGCCGCCGACAGGCGCTTCAGGGCGGCATCGAAATGGTCGGCCACCACCGCCTCGATCCCGTCGCGGACGATGTTGCGCGGCAGGCCCAGGCGCAGTCCGGCCAGGGGGGCCGCGGCAGGAACGGTCGGCGCCTCGCCGGCCATGATGGCGTCGACGACGGCACAGCACGCCAGCGTCGGCGCCAGCGGCCCGACGGAATCGAGCGTCGTCGACAGGGGGAAGGCACCCGCGGTCGGCACCCTGCTGGCAGTCGGCTTCAAACCGGCCAGGCCGCAGAAGGCGGACGGGATCCGCACCGATCCGCCGGTGTCCGAGCCGATGGCGACGGCGGCCATGCCGTCGCTGACCGAGACCGCGGCACCCGAGGACGAGCCGCCCGGCACCCGCCGGTTGGTCGCCCGCTCGAAGGGTGCAGCCGGCGTGCCGTAGTGCGGGTTGAGGCCGACGCCGGAGAAGGCGAATTCCACCATGTTGGTGCGGCCGACGATGACAGCACCGGCGGCGCGCAGGCGGGCCACGATCGGCGCGTCGGCCGTGGCGGGGGCGCCCGCCAGCGCGGTCGAGCCGGCGCGCGTCACCTGTCCCTGCTCGTCGAACAGGTCCTTGACCGAAACGGGGATGCCGGCCAGCGGCGAGGGCACGACGCCGGCCGCGCGCAGCCGGTCGGACGCCTCGGCGGCCGCGCGCGCGGCATCGGCATGGACGACCATGAAGGTGGCCGCCCCCTCGCCCGCCGGGTCGGCGATGCGGGCGAGTGCGGCTTCGGTCAATTCGGCGCTGGTGGTGCGGCCGGCGGCCAGGTCGGCGGCCAGGTCGGCAATGGGGCGCATCTGGAACATGGGTTCAGTCGATCCGCGACAGGGCTTCGACGTCGTAGCCATGGCCGATCCTGCGGCCCAGCACCGGGTCCTCGATCTCCATCTCGAACCGCTCGGAATGGGCCAGCGGGCCCATGGCGCCGATGGTGCCGCAGAACAGCACAGTGCCCGCGGCCAGCTTGCCCGCCCCACCCAGATAGCGCGCCGTCAGGTCGTCGGGGTGGCGCATGGAGGCGAGCGGCCCTTCCTGGTAGAGCGCGCGCACGCCGTCGGTCGTCGTCCAGGAGCGGATGATGAGCTTGTCCCAATGGCCCGACACCTCGTCGAAGCGCCACGCCTTGCGGCCGATGATCTTGGGGCACATCTGCTTGGAGACGTTGATGGAATAGGCCTCGACCTTGCGGTCGGTGTGGTCCGAGCCCAGCGTCAGCCAGCGGCCGTCGTCGAGCGTGACGACCACGGCCTCGACCTCGCCCGAGCTGTCGGTGCCCAGCACCTGGACCCGGTCCGCCTGCGTCAGGAAGCCAGCCGAGATGCGAAAGAAGAAGGGGAAGGTGTCCGGCATCTTCACGCCGATCGCCTTCATCTCTTCCAGGTGATGATGGATCGCGTCCTCGTCGAGCGCGGTCATGCCGCCGACGACGATGTCATTGATCTCGGCCTCGGCCACCCCGGCCCCTTCGCGCTCCAGACGTATCATCACCCGCACTCCCCTCGCTGCCGATCGGTCCGTCCTAGTTAGCGGATCGGCGGGGTCGGCGAAAGCGGCCGCGCCCGTTCCGATCAATGGCATCGATCTTGCGGCCAAACGGGTTGCGGTGGCGCCTCTGCCGCCCGACAATGCCCCCCTCTCCGCAGCCGCCCCGGCGCCCCACCAGGAGCTGACCCCAGACATGGCCGAATCCCGCGATCCGATCGCCTTCGAGCTGTTCAAGAACGCGATCTTCTCGATTGCCGACGAAATGGCGCTAACCGTCTTCCGCACGACCTATTCCGGCGTGCTGAAGGACAACATGGACTATTCGACCGGCTTCGCCGACGCGCAGGGCAAGCTGGTGGCGCAGGGCCTGACCCTGCCTGGCCATCTCGGCTCCATCCCGACCGCGATGGAATCGATCATGCGGCACTTCTCCGCCGACATGCGCGAGGGCGACGTCTACATCATGAACGACCCGTTCGACGGGGGCATGCACCTGCCGGACATCTTCATCTTCAAGCCGCTGTTCCACGAGGGCCGGCGGATGGCGTTCGCCGCCACCGTCTGCCACCACACCGATGTGGGCGGTCGCGTCGCCGGCTCGAACGCATCGGACTCGACCGAGATCTATGCCGAGGGGCTGCGCATCCCGCCGCTGAAGTTCTACGAGGCCGGCAAGCGCAACGAGACGGTCGTCGCATTCATCGAGAAGAACGTGCGCCTGCCGGTGCAGGTCTTCGGCGACCTGCGTGCCCAGCTTGCCGCCTGCCACATCGCCGAGAAGCAGTTCGCCGAGCTGGTCGCCCGCTACGGCCCCGACCAGGTGTCGGCCTACATGGTCGAGACGGTCGACTATGCCGAGCGCCTGACGCGCGCCGCCCTGTCGAAGCTGCCGGACGGGCAATGGTCGTTCGAGGACTGGATCGACGATGACGGCGTCGACTATGGCAAGCCGATCCGCCTGTTCGTGACGCTGACCAAGAAGGGCGACCACATGCTGGTCGACTGGACCGGCACCAGCCCGCAGGTGAAGGGCGCCATCAACAACACCCTCTCCTTCACCAAGGCCGCCGCCTATACGGGCGTGCGCTCGGTGCTGCCCGGCGGCATTCCCAACAACGAGGGCGTGTTCCGGGCGATCGAGGTTGTGTGCCCGCCGGGCACGGTCGGCAACGGCGTGCTGCCGGCGGCCTGCGCGGCGCGCGGCCTGACCGGCTTCCGCATGACCGACTGCGTCTTTGGCGCGCTGGCCATGATGCTGCCGGACAAGGTGTTCGCAGCCGGCGACGGCGGCAATACCGGCATCTCCATCGGCGGCTACTATCCCGACCGCAAGCCCTTCATCTATGTCGACTTCACCTGCGGCGCCTGGGGTGCCCGGCCGTGGGCCGACGGGCTGGACGGCAACAGCCATATGTTCGCCAACATGGCCTCGCACTCGATCGAGGTGACCGAGGCCGAGCATCCGATCCAGCTTCTGGCCTACGAGTTCGTGGCCGACAAGGCGGGTGCCGGCAAGTTCCGCGGCGGCGTGCCGTTCCGGCGCGACTACAAGTTCCTGGAGGAGGAAGGCGTGCTGCAGGTCCGCTCCGACCGGCGCACGCACCGCCCGTTCGGCCTCTATGGCGGCAGCCCGGGCCAGCCGTCCGAGAACTATCGCAACCCCGACGCCGAGAACGAGATTCTGCCGTCCAAGCTGACCATGACCATCCGCAAGGGCGAGGTCTTCCGCCATGTGCTGGCGGGTGCCGGCGGCTGGGGCGACCCCCTGGAGCGCGACCCGGCCAAGGTGCTGAAGGACGTGCGCAACGAGCTGCTGTCGCCGGCCAAGGCCAAGGCCGACTATGGCGTCGTCGTCGACACCGCCACCTGGACCGTCGATGCCGGGGCGAGCGACCTGGCGCGGGCGGAAATCCGCCGCACCCGCGGCTGGACCACCACCCCCACCGTGCAATGGACCGATGCCGCGCCGGCAGCCCAGGCGGCGGAGTAAGAGCATGACCGTGAACTATCGCGTCGGCGTCGACATCGGCGGCACCTTCACCGACATCGTGCTGCTCGGCTCCGACGGCACCATCCACACCAAGAAGGTGTCCTCCAGCGTCGACAACTATGCCCGCGCCATCGTCGAGGGCCTGGTCGAGGTGTTCGAGGAAACGGGCCTCTCCGGCGACGTCATCGAGGAGATCCGCCACGGCACGACGGTGGCCTCAAACGCCATCCTGGAGCACAAGGGTGCGCGCACCGGCCTGATCACCACCAAAGGCTTCCGCGACGTGCTGGAGATCCGCACGCTGCGCATGCCCCGCCTCTACGACATCGCCTGGGAGAAGCCCGAGCCGCTCGTCGAGCGCCGCCTTCGCCGAGTGGTGGACGAGCGCATCGCCGCCAGCGGGGCCATTGAGCAGGCGCTCGACCCGGCCGACGCCGAGGCCCAGGTCGACGCCCTGCTGGCCGAGAAGGTGGAGGCGATCGCGGTCTGCCTGCTGCATTCCTACGCCAACCCGGCGCACGAGCAGATGATCGCCGAGATCATCCGCCGCAAGGCGCCCGACCTGCCGGTCTCGATCTCGTTCGAGGTCCTGCCAGAGATCAAGGAGTACGAGCGCACCTCGACCACGGTCATCAACGCCTATGTCATGCCGATCGTCGCCCGGTATCTGCGGGCGCTGCGCGGCGGGCTCGACCGGGCCGACGTGCCGGCGCGCCTGCTGCTGATGCAGTCGAACGGCGGCCTGATGACATCCGAGGCCGCGACCGAGAAGCCGATGAACATCATCGAGTCCGGCCCGGCCGGCGGCGTCGTCGGCGCCCAGGCCCTGGCCCGCTCGAAGAACCTGCCCGGCATCATCACCTTCGACATGGGTGGCACCACGGCCAAGGCCGCCACGGTCGAGAACGGCCAAGTGACGCGCGCGTCCGAATACTCGGTCGGCGGCGGCATCATGATCGGCTCGCGCCTGCTGACGGGTGCGGGATACCTCTTGAAGGTGCCGGCGATCGACCTGGCCGAGGTGGGTGCGGGCGGCGGCTCGCTGGTGTGGATCGATGCCGGCGGCTCGCTGCAGATCGGGCCGGAGAGTGCGGGGTCCACCCCCGGCCCCGTCTGCTACGGCAAGGGCGGCGTCGAGCCGACCGTGACCGACGCCAACGTCGTGCTGGGCTACATCAACCCGGGCTATCTCGTCGGCGGCGCGGTGAAGCTGGACGGCGACAAGGCCCGCGCGGCCTTCGAGGAGAAGGTGGCCAGGCCGCTCGGCATCGAGGTCGCGCGCGCGGCCCACGGCGCCCATCTGATCGCCGCCTCCAACATGATCCGCGCGATCCGCTCGGTCTCGACCGAGCGCGGCCGCGACCCGCGCGACTTCTCGCTGTTCGCGTTTGGTGGCAACGGGCCCTTGTTCGCCTGCGGCATGGCCGAATCGCTCGGCATGACGCGGGTGGTGATCCCGCCCTCGCCCGGCCTCTTCTCGGCCTTCGGCCTGCTCTACGCCGATGTCGAGCACCACTATTCGCGCACCTTCCGCCGCCTGACGCGCAAGGCGGACCTGGCGGAGGTGAATGCCGCCTGGGACGCGATGGCCGGCCAGGCCCAGCATCAGCTCGAGGCGGAGGGCTTCACCGGCGCCAATGCGAAGATCGTCCGGGCAGCCGCCCTGCACTATCACGGCCAGACCTTCGACCTGACCGTGCCGGTGCCGGACGGCCCGATCGACGCCGCGGTGATGCGCCAGTTGGAGGAAGCCTACGGCCAGGAGCACGAGCGCACCTACGGCCACCGCGCCGGCCCCGACGAGCCGGTCGAGCTGGTGTCGATCCAGGTCGTGGGCCTGGGCATCCGCCTGGGCGGCGGCGTGCCCGAGAACGTGCGCCCGACCCGGGCCGAGCCCGACGCGCCGCCGCCGCGGCCGGCCTATTTCGGGCCGGACAAGGGGTGGATCGAGACCCGCGTGGTGCGCCGCTCGGACCTCGGCGAGCCCACGATGGGGCCGCTGATCGTCGAGGAGTACGACGCCACCTGCGTCGTGCTGCCCGGCTGGCGGGCCAGCCTGGACGGCTCGAAGAACATCATCATCGAGCGGGTGTAGAAGCCCGGTCGGTCAGCACGGCCACCAGGGCCGCGGTCACCGCGATGGCGGCCGCCGGCCCGGCCCACATCCACCACGCGGTTTCGACATATGGGGCCGCCTCGGCAGCGAGGCGGCCCCAGCTCGTTCGGCCGGCATCGCCCAGCCCGACGAAGCTCATGGTGGATTCGGCCAGTATGGCACCGCCGAAGAGGATGCCGGCATTGGGCAGCACGGCCGCCAGGATTGGTGGCAGCAGGTGCCGGCGGGTGGCGGCCAGCGGCGAGGCGCCCAGCGCCAGGGCGGCGCGGAAGAGTTCCGAACGCAGGGCCACCCGCGCCTCGGCCCGGACGATGCGCGCGATCAACGGCCAGCGCGCCAGCCCCAGGACGAGGACCAGCTGCAGGCTGGACCCGCCGAAGATCGCGGCCACGACGATGGCCACCAGCAGCGCCGGCAGCGCGATCGCCATGTCGGCCATCCGCATCGCCAACCCATCGGCCCACCACGGCCCGAGTGCGGCCACCAGCCCCGCCGCCAGCCCGATCCCCAGCGCCAGCAGGACGGTGCCGCCGCCGACCAGCAGCGAGGTCCAGGCGCCCGCCGCCAGCAGCCCGGCCAGGTCGCGGCCGAGATCGTCGGTGCCAAGCGGGTGGCCCCATCCGGGCGGCTGGAACGGCAGCGCCAGGCCGCCACCTTCGCCCGCCGCGAGGCTGAGCAACGCCACCGTCAGGGCGATCGCCATCCAGCCCATGGCCCGCAGACGGCGTGCACGGCCCCCGCCCGCGGCCGCACGATCTTCGCGCATGGGCGGCACACCGGTCATCGCGCGCTTCGGCTGCCCGGTCCGCTGCGCAGCGAGCAGTCGAGGGGCGCACGGACGCCGGGCCGATATCGATCCGGCACGGCCGCGCTTGCTTCTTGCGAAGGAGAAATCATCCGACCTCCTCGAACCGCGGATCGGTCCGGCGGTGGAGAAGGTCGGTCGCGAGGTTGGCCAGGATAATGGCGGCGGCCGCCACCAGGGCGACGCCGATCACCGTCGGATGGTCGCGCGCGACCGCTGCCGTGACCAGCAGCCGGCCCAGCCCGGGGATGGCGAAGACCGTCTCGACCACGACCGCGCCGACGATGACCGAACCCAACCGGACCCCCAGCAGGGCAACCAGCGGCAGCAAGCCGTTGGGCAGGGCGTGCACCAGCAGCACGCGCAGCGGGGACGCGCCCTTGGCCTGGGCGGTGCGGACATAGGCGCGCGGCAGTTCGTCGGCGACGCGGCGGCGGACCAGGAGCGCCACCAGGGTCAGGTGATGCAGCGTCAGCGCCGTGACCGGCAGGACCAGGTGGTGCGCCCAGTCCAGCGCCAGCCCCGGCCAGGAACCGGCCGGCGCGCGCGCGTCCGCGATCCCCTGCACCGGCAGCAGGTCCAACCCGCGCGCCAGCGCCAGCACCAGGAGCTGGGCCACCAGATAGGTGGGCAGCGCGTGGAGAGCGGCCATCCAGCCGGCCAGTGCCCGGCGCGGGCGCCCCGGTCCCGGCAGTGCCAGCAGGCCGAGCGCCACCCCGATCGCCGCCGACAGCAGGATCGACGGCACCACCAGCGCCAGCGTGGCCGGCAGGCGTTCAGCGATCAGCGCCGCCACCGGCATCTGGTGGCGATAGGAGACCCCGAGGTCGCCCTGGGCGAGCCGGCCCAGCCAGTCGAGATAGACCCGCCACAGCGGCCGGTCGAGGCCGAGGCGGCGGGCCAGTTCCTCCACCTGGCCAGGGGCGGCATGCTCGCCGCCCAGCGCGACCAGCGGCCCGCCCGGCGCCATGTGGACGAGCAGGAAGGTCGCCGTCGCCACGGCCAGCAGCGCCAGGGCTGCCGCGCCCAGGCGCCCCGCCAGGGCGGCCAGCATCGTTCAGTTCGCCGGCCGCACCCGCTCGGCGAACTGGCCGCTCCACGGCGCGAAGCCGGTGAAGGCATTGCGGTGGGCGCTGACGAAATCAGTCTCGACCAGCCACCAGTAGGGCAGGTCGCGGGCCACCTCCTGCTGGATCGCGCGATAGGCGCGGCCCCGCTCGCCAAGGTCGGTCGCGGCCGCCGCAGCGCGGAACAGCTCGTCGACCGTGCCGTTGCGGTAGCCGGCGGCATTCGAGAAGGGCACGTTGCCGATGGCGGCCGAATCATACATCCGCCGCACCCCGATCTCCGGGTCGACGCCGTTGCAGTAGGAGATGAGCGCCAGGTCGAAGTCGCGCCGCGTGAACACCGTCTGGGCCAGTGCCGCCGGGTCGACGCTGCGCGCCGCCAGGCGGATGCCGAGCGGTGCCAACTGTTCGCGCATCAGGTCGGAATAGCGTGCGAATTGCGGGAAATGGACGATGCCGAGCGTGGCGCGCACCCCGTCGGGACCCGGCAGGAGGCCGGCCACGTCGAAGAGCCGGCCAGCCGCGGCCCGGTCGTGGGGCACGGCCGCCAGGGCGCCCGGCAGGTGTGCCCATTCGATGCCGGAAGCGATCGGGGCGGCCGCCACCCGTCCCTGCCCATGGATGATCCGGTCGACCATCTGGGCGCGGTCGATACCCATGGCGAAGCCCTGCCGCACGCGCGCATCGGCCAGCATCGGGCGATCCAGATTGAAGGCGACGGTCATCGCGCAATTGGCGCCGCCCGGTCCCGACCGGGTCGAGAGCAGGGTCACCCCGCGGCCCGCCAGCCGCGCGGCATCGGCCGGGCCGACGCGGCCCAGATAGTCGACCTCACCCTGGATCAGGGCCGACACCTGGGTGGCGGCATCGGGGATCACCCGGAACACCAGCCGGTCCAGCGCCGGCCGGCCCTTGAAGTAGCCGTCATGCCGGGCCAGCACGACGCTGTCGTCCTTGCGGTAGGATTCGAAGCGGAACGGACCGGAGCCGACCGGGCGCAGGTTGGCCGGGTGGCTCGCGATATCGGCACCGCCATAGACATGGCGGGGCAGGATCGGCGCCTCGGTCACGTCGAGCTGGCGCAGCAGGGCGGCATAGGGCCGCTCGAAGGTGAAGACGACCGTGCCGGCATCCGCGGCCTCGACCGTCGGCAGGGCGGGGCCAAGGCTGGCGCGGGTGCGGGCGTGGTGGCGCAGCAGCACGTCGCGGAAGGTGAATACCACGTCGTCCGCCGTCACCGGCCGGCCGTCCTGCCAGCGCGCCGCGGGATCGAGGGTGAAGACATAGCGCCGGCCGCCCTCGCCCGCCTGCCAGCTCCGCGCCAGGTCGGGCACCGGATTGCCGTCGCGGTCGAGCGCGACCAGGCCGTTGAACACGGAATCGGCCACCGCATGTACGGGCGATGCCGTGGTGATGGCGGGGTTCAGATGCCCCGGATCGCCCGGGATGGCCGCCACCAGCGTCGTCGCCGCGGCCGGCAGCGCCGCCAACCATCCTGCCAGCGCCAGCATGGCGCCGCCCAGCCGTCCCATCATCCCGCCCCACTCGTGGTTCGCTGCCATAGTATGACAATTGGGTGCGATAATCATACCGGCACGCGCGCGTCGAATCGGCGAGGATGGGCCGAAGAGGAGAATTGCCGATGGTGCAGCGCCTGACGATCAGCCTGGACCAGGAGGTCGCCGATGCCATCGACGCCTTCATGGGCCGGCGCGGCTACACGAACCGGTCGGAGGCCATCCGCGACCTGGTGCGCCACGCCCTGGCCGACCCGGCCGTGTCCGAGCCGGCAGCCGCGACCTCGGTCGCGGCCGTCAGCTATGTCTACGACCACCACCGTCGCCAGCTTGCGTCCCGGTTGGCCAACGTGCAGCACGACCATCACGGGCTGGTGGTGGCCACAACCCATGTCCATCTCGACCACCACAATTGCCTGGAGGTGTGCCTGCTGCGCGGCGACACGACCGCCGTGCGCGGCTTCGCCGAGGCCGTTCTGAGCGAGCGCGACGTGCGCTACGGCCAGCTCAACCTCATTCCGCTGGCGGGCGACGGCGACCATGGACATGGCCAGGAATGAAGGGTTCTTCCCTTGGCGCGGCCGGCACCCCATCTTGGTCGGCAGTTCCCGCCAGCGACCCTGGACGCAACGCCATGCCGCCCGACGCCCCCAGCAGCCCCCCTGCCCGCTCCTACTGGCTCGACACCGAGGGCCGGCCGATCAGTTGCCTGGAGAAGATCAAGGTCCTCGACCAGAACCTCGAGGAGATCCGCGGGGCCTGCCAGGACGCGCTCGAGGATGCCGTCCTGATGGGTTGCGACGAGGAGCAGATCCGCGCCGTCCTGCGCCAGGTGGTGGACGGGCTGGTCAACCCCTACGCGAAGGGCTGACCAGCCGCCGTCCTCGTCATCCGGTCGCGGCCTTCGGCAGCCAGAGCGCGATCGACGGGAAGACCGAGATGATCACGATCATCAGCATCAGCGTCGCGACGAACGGCAGGGTTCCGATGATGACGTCGTCGATGCGCCCCCGCTTGCGTAGCCCCTGCACGACATAGAGGTTCACGCCGACCGGCGGGGTGATCAGCGCGGTCTCCAGCAGCAGGACCATCAGGATGCCGAACCAGATCGGGTCGTAGCCCGCCTTGAACATGATGGGGGCGATGATCGGCACGGTCGCCACCATCATCGACAGCGTCTCCATGAACATGCCGAGGATCAGGTAGAAGATGACGACCGCGATGAGCAGCTCGACCGGCGTCATGTTGAGGGCGGTGATGTACCGGTTCACCTGGTTGGTCAGGCCGATCGAGGTGATCACGAAATTGAGGAAGTAGGCCGCGATCAGGATCGCCATGATCATCGCGGTGGTGCGCATCGTGCCTTCGAACGCGACGAGGAGCACCCGCCAGGTCAGGCGCCGGCTCCAGGCCGCCACAGCCAGCGCCGCCAGCACGCCCAGCGCCGCGGATTCGGTCGCCGTTGCCCAGCCGGCATAGATCGACCCGATGACGGCCAGGAAGATCAGCAGCGGCGGCAGCAGGTCGGGCAGGCTGCGGATGCGCGCCTCCCAGGTGGTCGTCGTCCGCGTGCCGCCCCAGGCCGGGCGCCACAGGCAGAGCAGAAGCACCGTCAGGCTGAACAACCCCGCAAGCACCAGCCCCGGAATGACGCCCGCCAGATAGAGCTTGGGGATCGACGATTCGGTGAGCACGCCATAGACGATCATGTTGATCGAGGGCGGGATCAGGATGCCCAGCGTGCCGCCGGCGGCGATCGTGCCGAGGAACAGGCGCTCGTTGTAGCCGCGCTTTTCGATCTCGCCCAGCGCCACCGTGCCGATGGTGGCGGCCGTGGCGACGCTCGATCCGGAGGTCGCCGCGAACATCGCGCAGGCGGCGATGTTGGAATGCATCAGGCCGCCGGGCAGCCAGGGCATCCACTGCACCAGCGCGTTGTACATGCGCTCGGCCATGCCGGACCGCAGCAGGATCTCCCCCAGCAGCACGAAGAAGGGGATGGCCACCAGCAGGAAGTTGTTGGAGGTCGACCAGGCCATCTCGCCCATGGCGAGCGACAACGGCATCCGCGAATAGAACTCGGTCAGCGCCAGCCCCAGGACGCCGAGGCCGGCTGCCACCGGCACGGCCAGGGCCAGCAGGCCGATCAGTACGGCAAGCGTCGTCCAGATCATCGGCCGGCTCCGGCGTGGCGGGCAGCCGCCAGGGCCGCGATCTCCTCCTCCACCTCCTCCTCGGCCGAGCGCGTGCCGATGAGCTGCACGGCGCCCTGGACATTGCCGGAGAAGATGCGACGCAGTGCCTCGATCAGCAGAACGACGCCGACCGCGAAGAACAGCAGCATGCCGGCCATCCACAGCACCTGCGGCAGGACCACCGGCGTCTCGATCGCCGACTGGCTGCGCGAGCCGGAGATCCAGGACTGCTCGACCACCAGGCGCCCGTGCCATGCGACGAGCGCGAAAAAGCCGACGAACAGGACCAGGCCGGCCACGTCCAGCACGACGCGGAGGGCGTTGGGAAACAGCACGTACAGGCTGTCGATCCGGATGTGCGCGCGCTCGATCAGGGCCGCACCCAGCCCCCACGATGTGCCGATGGCCAGCGCATAGCCGGCCAGTTCGTCGGCGCCGCCGATGGAGGTGCTGAAGAATTTGCGGATCACGACATCGATGCCGATGAGGACTGCGGCCAGCAGCACGAGGGCACCACCGAACCACAGGCCGAACCGGGACACGCGATGCGCCAAGGCGAGGACGGTCGTCATTCCGCCTCCTGAAACGGATATCTGGAAAGAAAACGGACCGGGCGCGCGGGCGCCCGGTCCCATGAGATCGACCTTGCCTGGACGCTCAGCTCACCGGTGCCTTCAGGCCCAGCGCCTTGCCGACGGTCTCGTTCCACTCCTTCACGCACTCGGCACCGCAGCGCTTGGCCCAGTTGGCCAGGACCGCGCCCTCGACCAGCTTCTTGTGGGTTTCGGCCTCGGCCGGCTTCACCGCGACGATGGTGATGTTGGCGGGCTTGCCCAGCGTGCAGGGCTGCTTGTTGGTGTTGCAGTTGTCGGCCTGGGACATGGCCTCCTTGATCGTGCCCCACATCTTGTCTTCGTAGGTCTTGAACTGCGCCGTCAGGAACGCCTGCACCTTCGGATCGAGGCGATTCCACGTCCCAAGGTTGACAGCCAGCGCATTGATGCTCCAGCCGAGCGACATGGGATAGAGCGACTTCGTCACCTCGGCCCAGCCGGCCGTGTTACCCGACAGGCTGCCCGTGACGCCGCAGTCGACGACACCGTTGTTCAGCGCCGGCACGACTTCGGCGAACGCCATGCTGACGGCGGTGGCGCCGATGCCGCCGAGGAAGTCGCGCATCGTGTTGTTGAAGACGCGGACCTTCTTGCCCTTCAGCCCGTCCAGGCCGGGCAGGACGTCGCGGCACCAGAAGACTTGCGGCGGGTTGCCGCCGAAGGCCAGCAGCTTGGCGTTCCAGTTCTTCTGCATCTGGCGGTCGATGACCGGCCCCCAGGCGGTGCAGGCCGCCCGCGCCTTGTCCGGATCAAGCGTCAGCCCGGCCAGATCGCAGCCCTCGAAGCGCGGGTCGTCGCCGGCCATCTTCGAGATGTCCATGCCGGCGAAATCCATCACGCCCAGCTTCAGCAGGCGCAGCATGGTCTTGTCGTCGATGCCCATCTGGTCGAGCGGCGTCACGTCGACGGTGATCGCGCCCTTGGAGGCCTCGGGGATGGTCTTGCGCCAGAAAGGCAGCTCGTCGACCATCGAGGCCACCGTCGGGCCGTTGAGGCCGATCGCCTTGAACTGCGCCTTGGGCAGGTCCTGCGCCCAGGCGCCACCGGCCATCGCCACCATGGCTCCGGCCACAAGAATGCGCTTCATCATTATCCTTCTCCCTTTTCTTCGCCGGGCCTGCGCGAGCCGGCCGCCGCCGCTCGACGGCGACGACACCCCGAGGCGAATGCTGGCACCGATCGGGAGCAGCATGCAATACGCCGCCCTCGGCGATCGGCGGTTGATCGTCGTTCCCGCAGCATGCCATTCAATCGCCATGCCAGTATCGACCGCGCTGTCCGCCCCGATCGTCATCCTATCCGAACCGCTGCCGCCGGCCGGCATGGGGGCCTTGCAGGCTGCAGCCATCGCGGTGCGAGTCCTATCCGAGCCGATGCCCGAGCATCTGGCGGCAGCCCTGCCGGAGGCGGCGGCGATCGTGCTGGTGAACGAGCAGCCGGCCCTGACCGCCGCCATGATCGACGCCGCGCCGCGGCTGCGGATCGCCTGCCGCAACGGTGCCGGCTTCGACAATTTCGACGTGCCCGCCCTCACCCGGCGCGGCATCCCCCTGCTGACCACGGGCGACGCCAACGCCGACGCGGTGGCCGAGCATGCGCTGCACCTGTTGCTGGCGCTGGCGCGCCGCGGGCCGGCCTACGACCGGGCGATCAAGGGCGGCGCCTGGTCGCGCGCGCCGGGCGCGGTCGAGCTGCGCGACAAGACCATGGCCGTGGTGGGATGGGGCCGCATCGGCCAGCGCATCGGCCGGCTGGCCGAGGCGTTCGGAATGCGGGTGCTGCCGGTCGACCCGGCCGTCTCGGCGGCCGTTCCCCTGGCGAGCGCGCTGGCGCAGGCGGACGCGGTGGTGCTGGCCATGCCGTTGACGCCGCGGACGCACCACCTGATCGACACGGACGCCCTGGCCCGGATGAAGCCATCGGCCTTCCTGGTGAATGTCGCGCGCGGGCCGGTCGTCGACCAGCAGGCGCTGGCCGCCGCCCTGACCGCCGGGCGCCTGGCCGGCGCCGGGCTGGACGTTCTGGAGCAGGAGCCGCCGTCCCCCGACGACCCGCTGCTCGCCCTGGACAATGTCGTGCTGTCGCCGCACGTCGCCGCCTCCTGCCCGGAGGCGGTCGCGCGCGTGGCGGTCGCCTGCGCCGAGGCGGTGGTCCGCGGCCTCGCCGGGCGCTTCGACGGGCTGACGGTCGTCAACCCGGCGGTGCTGGCCTGACGGGCGGCCGCCGCGTCAGACCAGCAGGAACATGTCGGCGCCGAGGTCGGCCTTGGCCAAGCCGGCCAGCAGGATCGAATGGCCCTCCCCCAGCGCGATCAAGACGCCGTCGTCGGTATCCTCGGCCGCGTTGAGCAGGCCGGCGCTGCCCGGGATCGCCAGGCCGTTCAAGGTGCCGTTGCCGGCGACGTCGATGACGATCCGGTCGCCCGCCGCGCCATACTCGAAGTCGAGGATGACGTCCTGGCCCGAGCCGGCGCCGAAGCGGAACTGATCGGCGCCGCTGCCGCCCTCGAGCGTGTCGGCATCCCGGTCGCCACTGACGATGTCATCCCCGGCGCCACCATTCACCCAGTCCCGGCCGGCGCCGCCCGCCAGCGTGTCGTTCCCGCCATCGCCATGGACGAAGTCCTGCCCCGTGCCGCCCTGCACCAGGTCGTGGCCGGCGCCGCCGCCGATGGCGTCGTCCCGATCGTCGCCCGTCACCGTGTCGGCCCCTGCCCCGGCGGCGACGCTGTCGTTGCCCAGCCCGCCCAGCAGCACGTCATGGCCGTCGCCGCCGTCGAGCAGGTCGTTGCCATCCTGTCCCAGCAGCCAGTCGTTGCCGCCCAGGCCATAGAGCTTGTCGTTGCCGCCGGCGGCGATGAAGACGTTGGCGCCGTTGCCGCCGAGCAGGTGGTTCGCCATGGCGTTGGCCGTGGCATTAATGCCGTCCGCGTCGCTCGCGGCCTCGAAATTGGCGATCCAGGGTTTCATGGCGACGCCGGCATCGGACCGCAGCATCCCGATGCCGTCCTGGCGGGACAGCAGCTCCTGGTCCTGCCAGGTCGCGATATAGGCCTGGCTGCCGCCCCACTGCGCATCGTGGGACGCGGGATAATCGAAGATGGCGCCATCGTCGTCGCCGACCACCACGACCTTGCCGTCAGCCATCGCGACCAAGCTGCCGCGGATGCCCGGCAAGGCGGGCTCGCCGATCGGATGGCTATCGGCGTCAAAGACGCGGAACAGCTGGACGCCCGGATAGATGGTCGGTTCCGTGCCCGGACTTGTCGGAAAGACGTAGTAGGTGTCCTCGAACACCACGAAGCCACCATCCTGCAAGGCGGCAACGCCCGCCGAGCGCCCGGTGAAGACCGCATCGCCGATGCGATTGCCGGCGGTGTCGAAGCGTTGAAAGCCGGTCGAGACCGGCACGTCTCGGCCAAACTCGCCCGTCAGCGAGTAATTATTCCACGACACCAGCAGGTCGCCATTCGCCAGCACCTCGGCCTGGCCGAGAGTCGTGCGGTACGTCCCATCAGGCAGCGGGTATGCCAGTTCGACCCGATCGCCCAATGGTTCGCCATCCTCGCCGAGCCGCCAGAGATCGATACCGCCATTGGCACCGCGCTGGACCAGCAGAAAGGCTTGGTCGTTGCCTGACGCCAGTTCGCCTCGCGCCGTGAAGTAGCGCCCGACCTCGGCGCCGTCGCCGATCTGCGCGCCCTCGGGCGAGAGTCGGGCGGTAAAGACCAGGATCTCAGCTTGGTTCGATTGCCGCTGGATTCCGAGCAGCAGAAAGCCACCGTCCGCGGTCGGCGCGACATCGACCGCCTCGTTGAACGGCAAGGGGCCGCGGTCCGGCGTATCCAACGTGACGGCCCCGCCGATGAGGCGCCCGTCTGCGCCGACGACCTGTGCCGTGAAGTCCCAGGACTGGGTCGAGGCGTCGAAGCGGTTCCAGACGACGACGAACCGGCTGCCGTCCGCCGAAACCCCGAAGGCGCTGGTGCCGCCGTCACCGAAGATGTCACCCGAATTTTCCGGCAGGGCCGAGGCCAGGACGATCGGGGCTCCAGAGGCTCTGCCCGCAGCGTCATAGGCCTGGATCTCGATGTCCTCGCCATCCGCGGCCATGGTGGCAAGGCCGCCGCCGGGCAGTGCGATCGTCTCACTGCGATAGATGGCGCCTATCGGATCGACGGTTGGCGTGATCGTGCCGACCATGGGAACAACTCCTTCAAATCGCAACACCCACCCCGCGTGATGGGCATATGCGATAAGAAGTTACTGTTGCAACCGTGGTTCCATATCCAGCAGTGGAATGTTCTCGCCAACCGACCTGCAGCCTCAATCCGTGAAGCGGACCGATACCCGACCAAGCGCGCCGAAATCGCCCAGCACCGCGTCGTCCGGCGCGATCTCCAGAGGCGCCAGGCAGGTGCCGGTCGTGACCACCTGCCCCGCCGCCAGCGGCACACCGATGCCGGACAGCTCGTTCGCCAACCAGGTCAGCGCCAAGCGGGGGTCGCCCAGCACGTTGGCGCCCAGCCCCTCGCGGCTGTAGCGGCGGCCGACATGGCCGACCGGTCGCTCGCGCGACAGGTCGAGCACCCGCCAGTCAGCCGTCACCTCCGGCCCCAGCACGAACAGGTGGGCACACGCATCGTCGGCGATGAGCTGCGGCGCGCCGACGGTCGCGAAATCCTCGAAGCGAGAGTCCGGGATCTCGATCGCCAGGTGGAGGCCGGCGACCGCCCCCATCACCGCATCGACGTCGTAGCTGGCTTCGCGCGGCGGCAGGGTACGACCCATGCGGAAGGCGAACTCCACCTCCGCCACCCGCATCAGGTTCCCGGCCAGCGATACCGCCGCCCCGTCCGCCAGCACCCGATCGGCCGGCAGGCGCCCC
The DNA here is from genome assembly GCF_006738645.1 of Stella humosa. Lineage (GTDB taxonomy): Bacteria > Pseudomonadota > Alphaproteobacteria > ATCC43930 > Allostellaceae > Allostella > Allostella humosa. The sequence continues at coordinate 3,288,640 of NZ_AP019700.1, forward strand.
GCCATGGGGCCGTCGACGCCGATATGGCGTTGCCCGGCCGTGCTAGTGGCGGCGATCTTCCAGCCGAAGAGCGGTGCGGCGCCCGGCGCCTCGAGGCAGGCCTGGATGGCATAGCCCTCGCCGCGCGTGGCCGGGCGCAGGTCGGGCGGCAAGGCCGGCAACCGGCGGCCTTGCCGCCAATGGTCGAGCAGCAGGGCGGAGGCCGCCTGCGCCCGCGACGGATCCAGCATCTAGAGGGCCGCCACGGCGGCGTTGCGGATGTCGGTCACCACCATGTGGCCCGGCGTGTGGGTGATGGCGAAGGGGGGCCTGGCCATGCGGATCGCCGCCTGCGGCGTCACCCCGCAGGCCCAGAAGACGGGCAACTCGTCGGCCATCACCTCGGTCGCCGGGCCTTCCCATGGCTGGTCGATGTCGTCGATGCCGATCAGGTGCGGCAGGCCGATATGGACCGGGGCGCCATGGACGTTGGGAAAGCGGCTCGTCACCTGCACCGCGCGCACCGCATCGGCCGGCTTGAAGGGCCGCATGGAGACCACGAGGTTGCCGTGGAAGCGCCCGGCCGGCGCGGTCGGCACGTTGGTCAGGTACATCGGCACGCCGGTGCCGCATGCGATGTGGCGCAACGGCAGCCCGGCATCAAGCAAGGCTGCCTCGAACGAAAAGGAACAGCCCAGCACGAAGGCCACCAGGTCGTCGCGCCACAGATGGGCGATGTCCGGCACGTCGCCCTCCGGCACGCCGTCGCGGAACACGCGATAGCTCGGCACGTCGCTGCGGATGTCGAGGTCCTGGCCGAGCTGCGGCAGGAAAGGGTCCCCCGGCTCGGACATGCCGACGATCGGGCAGGGCTTGGGGTTGAGCTGGCAGTAGCGCAGGAACTCCCCCGCCCAGTCGGCCGGCAGGATCGCCAGGTTGCCCTGCACGAAGCCCGGCGCGACATTGGCCGTCCACCCGGTATGGCGTCCCGCCCGGATCGCCCGGCGCGCCTCGCGGGGGTCGGCGAACAGGGTGGCGGGCACGTTCGGCATCAGGGAGTCGGGCATCGGGCTTCCTCCTCGGGATGTCGGGCGGTGCGCGCGGACGCACCGGAATCTCCAGCGACGACATCCTACGACCGACCCGTGGCCGGTGCTATGCTGGGTGGCATGGATCGTATCGTCAGGCAGCCGGGGGTGGCCGGCGTATTCTACCCGGCCGAGCGGGCCGTGCTGGCCGAACTGGTGGTCGGCCTGCTGCGCGGCGCGCGCTGCGAGATCGCGGGGCCCAAGGCCGTGATCGCCCCCCATGCGGGGCTGGCCTATTCGGGCGCCATCGCCGCCACCGCCTATCGCGCGCTGGCCGCCAACCGCGGCACCATCAAGCGGGTGGTCCTGGTCGGCCCCACCCATCGCATGGGGGTGAAGGGCATCGCCCTGCCGCGCGCCGACGCCTTTGCCACGCCGCTGGGCGAAATCCCGGTCGACTGGCCGGCGATGGCACCCCTGCTGGCGATGCCCGACGTCGCCGTCGACGATCGCCCCTTCGAGCGCGAGCACAGCCTGGAAGTGCATCTGCCGTTCATCCAGGCGGCCCTGGGTCCGGTCACGCTGATCCCGATGCTGGCCAGCGCCGTCACGCCCGAGCGGGTGGAGGCTGCCCTGGCGGCCGTCTGGGGCGGGCCGGAGACGGCGATCATCGTCAGCTCCGACCTGTCGCACTTCCATGACCACGAGACCGCGAGCGGCTTCGATCGCGCCTGCTCCAAGGCGATCGAGCTGTTGAAGGCCGAGGATATCGGCGACCATCAGGCCTGCGGCCGGACCGGCATCAAGGGGCTGATCCGCATGGCCCAGCGCCTCGACATGCGGGCCACGACCGTCGGCCTTGGCAATTCCGGCGACACGGGCCAGCCCCGGGACCGGGTGGTCGGCTACGGAGCCTATGTGTTCGAGCAGGCCGGGACGGCCCGGCTGCATCCGGAACGGCAAGGCTTCCTGCTCGATGTCGCCCGCCGCTCGATCCGCCGGGGGATCACGGCCGGCAAGCCGATCGCCGTCCAGATCGGCGACAACGCGCCGCCGACGCTGACCGCCCACCGCGCCACCTTCGTCACGTTGGAGCAGGAAGGCCGCCTGCGCGGCTGCATCGGCTCGGTCATCGCCCACCGGCCGCTGGTCGAGGATGTGGCCGAGAATGCCTTCAAGGCCGCCTTCGGCGATCCCCGCTTCCCCAAGCTGACCCTGGGGGAATTGGCGCGCTGCCACCTCTCGGTCGCCATCCTGTCGACGCCGCGACCCATCGCCTGCGCGAGCGAGGAGGAACTGGTGGCCAGCCTGCGGCCCCATCTCGACGGTGTCATTCTGCAGGACCGCGGCCGGCGCGGCCTGTTCCTGCCCCATGTCTGGTCGGGCCTGCCGGACCGGGCGCAGTTCGTCCGGCAACTGAAGGCCAAGGCCGGGTTGCCGCGCGACCACTGGTCGCCCACCATGCGAGCCTGGCGCTTCGGGACGGAGAAGTTCGCGGGCGACCTGGCACCGCCCGCGGCCTGACCGCGATCAGCCCTCCGGCCGGTCGCAGGCCACCAGCAGGAAGGGCGGCCGCTCGCGCTCGCCGGCCCAGTCGGGATGCGCTGCGAGATCCTCCAGGCTCGGTGCCCATTCGACCAGCGCGGCGACCCGGAATCCCGCGCCGATCAGCAGCGCGACGTGGGTCCCGATGGTCCGGTGCTGCTTGATGACGCCGGGCGCCAGCCAGTCGGTCGTGCGCGGTCCCTCCTCCATATAGGAATCGACGGGCCAGGATTTGCGGCCGCCGACATCCAGCCAGCCGGGCTGCATCGGCGCGGTATGGATCGGGTGCTCGATCGAGAAGACGAGCCGCCCGCCCGGCACCAGGCCTGCATGCGCGGCCGCGAGCAGGCGGCGCAGGTCGGCAACATAGTGGAACGCGAGCGAGCTATAGATCAGGTCGAAAGCGCCCGGCTGGGGCGCGAAATCCTCCAGGTCCGCGCGGCCATAGCGGACGACGGCCGCGCTGGTTTCGGCGCGCGCCCGCGCCAGCATCCGCTCGGACAGGTCGACCCCCAGGACCGCCGCCGCCCCCTCGTCCGCCGCCCAGCGGCAGAACCAGCCGAAGCCGCAGCCGAGGTCGAGCACGCGCCGGCCGGCGAGCGGCGGCAGGAAGGCGCGCAGCGCCGGCCATTCCGGCGCGGCCTCCAGCCCGTCGATGGAGCGGGGCAACTGGCTGTAGCCGGCGAAGAAGGCCGGATCGTCATAGATGTTCTGCGTCATCCCCCGCTCCCGATCGTGCGCCGGATCATCGCCGCCGCGTCGCGCACCAGCCCCGGCGTGGCGTCCGGCCGGGCCAGGAAGTCGGCCCAGGCATAGAGGTCCGCGATCGCCGCGAGCCGCCGCCAGTCCGCCGGCAGGTGGCCGCCGGCGGCGCGATACCCCACCTCCACGCCGGCCACGAAGGAAGCGTCGTCGCCGGCCGGCGGGCGCAGGAGATTGCCGAAATCGAACGCAGGCCAGCCGGCGAAGGCGAACTCCCAGTCCAGCACGGCCGTGACCCGGCCGGCGGCCGCCAGCAGGTTCGAGCCGTTGAAATCGCCGTGCACGAGGCAGGCGCGGGTCTCCCACGCGGCCAGCCGATCGCCCTCGGCGGCGGCGAAGGCCAGGGCGGCATCCGTCGCCGCCGGCCCCAGCCTGGCCCCGCCCGGACCGTCGACGAGGCAACGGCGAAGGAAGCCTTCCAACCCCGCCCGGCCGCCCACCACCGGGTGGACGATGTCCAGGTTCGGGCCGAGGAAGCCGGCGGCGGGAAACCCCACCGCATGGATGGCCGCCAGGACCGCCCCCGCCGACCGGCCGACAGCGGCCGCGGCGGCCGGATCGAGGCCAGGCACGACCGTCTCCATCCGGTCGCCGGGCATCCATTCCAGGACGGCGAAATGCAGGCCGCTGGCATCGTCCAGGCCCGGCCGCGCCAGGAAGCGGGGGACCGGCACGCGCCCGGCGACCAGCGCGTGCAGGGCCGCTTCCTTGGCCGCCTCTGCTTGGTCGCGCTGATAGATCCGCAGCAGCACCGGATCGGCGGCGCCGGCCAGCGTCACCCGCAGGTTCGTGTTCGCGAGCCCGCCCGCAACCGGCGCCGCCGCCAGCGCTCGCGCGCCCGGCAGCGCCCGCCCGACCAGGTCGCGAACGAGGTCCAATCCTGGTGCCAGGGCCTGCTGCCCGCGTTGCCATCCCTCCCGCATCGTTCCGCCCGCCATCCTCCGGCGATGAAATTGTCGACAAACCGCCCGCCCGCGTTGACCGCCTCCGGGGCCGGGCTTAGGCTGCCGGTCCCTTCCGCGTCGGGCTCGCAACGACCCCGGCGATCCTGTCTCCGACCCTGCCAAGAGCCGCCATGACCCGCAAGACGCCCGAGCAACTGCGCAGCCATCGCTGGTTCGGGGTCGATGACCTGCGATCCTTCGGCCACCGTTCCCGCGCCGCCCAGATGGGCTTCGGCCGCGAGGACTATAAGGGCCGGCCGGTCATCGGGATCATCAATACCTGGAGCGAGATCAACCCCTGCCACTTCCACTTCCGCGAGCGGGCGGACGCGGTCAAGCGCGGCGTCCTTCAGGCCGGCGGCTTCCCGGTGGAGATGCCGGCGATCAGCCTGTCGGAGCCGTTCCAGAAGCCGACGACGATGATGTACCGCAACCTGCTCGCCATGGAGACGGAGGAGCTGTTGCGCTCCTACCCCTGCGACGGGGCGGTGCTGATGGGTGGCTGCGACAAGACCACGCCCGCCCTGCTGATGGGCGCCATCAGCATGGATATCCCGACCATCTTCCTGCCGGCCGGCCCGATGCTGAAGGGCAACTGGCGCAACACCCCGCTCGGCAGCGGCAGCGACACCTGGAAATACTGGGCCGAGCTGCGCGCCGGCCGCATTGACGAGAAGGACTGGCAGGAGATCGAGGAAGGCATCGCCCGCTCGCCCGGCCACTGCATGACCATGGGCACCGCCTCGACGCTGACCAGCGTGGCCGAGGTGCTGGGTTTCACCCTGCCGGGCGCCGCCTCCATCCCGGCCACCGACAGCATGCACCCGCGCATGTCGGCCGCCAGCGGCCGGCGCATCGTCGAGATGGTGTGGGACGACCTGAAGCCGAGCGACTTCCTGACCGCCGGCAGCTTCGACAATGCCGTGACGACGGCGATGGCGGTCGGCGGGTCGACCAACGTCATCATCCACGTGCTGGCCATCGCCGGCCGCGCCGGCATCCCGCTCGACCTGGCCCATTTCGACGCCATCTCGCGCACGACGCCGATGATCGCCAACCTGCGGCCGTCGGGCGCCTACCTGATGGAGGATTTCTACCTGGCGGGCGGCCTGCGGGCGCTGCTGAAGCAGTTGGGCGACCGGCTCGACCTGTCCTGCGGCACCGTCAACGGCCAGACGCTGGGCCAGAACATCGCCGACGCCGAGATCTTCGACAAGGACGTGATCCGCACGCCGGAGACGGCGCTGTCGCCCCAGGGCGGGCTGGCCGTGGTCTTCGGCTCGCTGGCGCCGGACGGCGCAGTCATCAAGCCGACGGCGGCCGACCCCCGCCTGATGGTCCATCGCGGCCCGGCCATGGTCTTCGACGACTATAACGACATGGCCGCGCGCATCGACCTGCCGGACCTGCCGGTGACCGCCGATTCCGTCCTGGTGCTGCGCAATTCCGGCCCGCTCGGCGGCCCCGGCATGCCCGAATGGGGCATGCTGCCGATCCCGCAGAAGCTGCTGAAGGAGGGCGTGCGCGACATGGTCCGGGTGTCGGACGCTCGCATGAGCGGCACCAGCTACGGCACCTGCATCCTGCATGTGGCGCCGGAATCCTTCATCGGCGGGCCGCTGGCCCTGGTGCAGACGGGCGACATCATCTCCCTCGACGTGCCCAACCGCCGCATCGACCTGGAAGTGCCCGAGGACGAGATGGCCCGTCGCAAGGCCGCCTGGACGCCGCCGCCGGTGAAGTTCCAGCGCGGCTACGGCGTCATCATGTCCCGCCACATCACCCAGGCCGACAAGGGCTGCGACTTCGACTTCCTCGCCGGCACCGAGCCGACGGCGGAGCCGGAGATCCACTGAACGTCCGAAATCCACTGAACGTCCAAGAAACGCGCTCGCCGCAAGGAAACGCCATGAAGCCCGATGTCGTCCTGATCGCCCAGTACCCGCCGCAGATCATGGCCGTGCTGGAAGACAACTTCACCTGCCACAAGATGTACGAGGCGACCGACCGCGACGCGTTCCTCGCCAGCGTCGCCGGCAAGGCGCGCGGCCTGGCCTCGACCGGCGTCCACGGCGCCCCGCGCGCGCTGATCCAGGCGCTGCCGAAGCTGGAGATCATCTCGGGCTTCGGCGTCGGCTATGACGCGGTCGACCTGCCGACGGTGAAGGAACGCGGCATCGTCCTCACCAACACGCCCAACGTCCTGACCGACTGCGTCGCCGACCTCGGCATGACGCTGATGCTGGATGCCGCCCGGCGCGTGCCCCAGGCCGAGCGCTTCCTGCGCGACGGCAAGTGGCTGAAGGGGAACTACCCGGCCGGCGTGAAGGTCACCGGCAAGCGTGCCGGCATCTGCGGCCTGGGCCGCATCGGCTCGGCGCTTGCCAAGCGGCTGGCCGGGTTCGACATGGAGATCATGTATTACGACATCGAGCCCAAGACCAACCTGCCCTACCGGCTGATGCCGTCGCTGATCGACCTGGCGGAGAATTCCGACTTCTTCTTCGTCGCCTGCTATGGCGGCCCGACCACGCGCAAGCTGATCGACGAAAAGGTGCTGCGCGCCATCGGCACCAAGGGCATCCTGGTCAACATCGCCCGCGGCAGCATCGTCGACGAGGCGGCCCTCGTCCGCGTGCTGGAGGACAAGGCCCTGGGTGCCGCCGGCCTCGACGTGTTCGAGGACGAGCCCAACGTGCCGGAGAAGCTGCTGACCTTCGACAATGTCGTGCTGACGCCGCACATCGCCAGCAACACCAACGAGACCCGCGCCGCCATGGGCAACCTCATGTGCGAGAACCTGATCGCCTATTTCGCGGGCAAGCCGGTACCGACCCGGGTTCCCGTCTGATGGCGGCAGTCACCACCCGCATCCCGGCCGAGCGCCTGCGCCGGCAACTCGCGCTCGTCTTCGACGCCTGGGGCATGCCGGACGACCAGGCCGCCGCCGTCATCGACGTGATGGTCGAAACCGACCTGCGCGGCGTCGATTCCCACGGCGTCTCGATGCTGCCGCTCTATGACAAGCTGCGGCGCGAGGGGAAGGTCCTGGCCGCGCCCGAGGTGAAGGTGACGCGCGAAGCGCCAGTGACGGCGCTGGTCGATGCCGGCCACGGCCTTGGCCACTATGCCGCCGTCCGCGGCATGTCGATCGCGATTGAAAAGGCCAAGGCCAGCGGCATGGCCGCCGTCGGCGTGTTCAACTCGAACCACTACGGCCCCGCCGGCTACTACGCGTTGATGGCGGCCCAGGCCGGCCTGATCGGCATGTCCTTCACCAATGTGTGGAACTCGGCCGTGGTGCCGACCCGCAGCCGGGTGCCGATGTTCGGCACCAACCCGATCGCCTTCGCCGCCCCCGCCGGCCACAACCCGCCCTTCTGCCTCGACATGGCGACCAGCACGGTGGCGATCGGCAAGCTGCGCGTCGCCTACCTGAACGAGAAGCCGGTGCCCGCAGGCTGGGCGATGGACGAGGCCGGCCAGCCGCTGACCGACGCCACCGCCGCGCTCGAAAGCCGCCACCTGACGCCGCTCGGCGGCCTGGCCGAGATGTCGAGCCACAAGGGCTATGGCCTGGGTGCCATGGTCGAGATCCTGTGCGCCATGCTGACCGGCGCCTGGTATGCGCCGGTGAAGGCGAAGAAGGCACCGGACGACCCGATGTTCAACATCGGCCACTTCTTCTTCGCCATCGACCCCAAGGCGTTCCGCGACCCGGGCGAGTTCGAGGCCGACCTGGACGGCATGATCGACGCGCTGCGCGCGGCAGAGCCCGCCGAGGCGGGCAAGCCGGTCCTGGTCCATGGCGATCCGGAGCTGGCCAACCATGCCGAACGCACGGCCAACGGCATCCCGATGCCGCCCGCCCTGCTCGACGAGGTGCGCGACGTGGCTCGCCTCAACAACGTCGCCTTCGTCCTCGACGGCCAGGTCTGAGTTTCCCAACCCCGAGCCCTCACCCCAACCGAACAACCGGTCCCGCCCGGAAGGCGGAAGCAGGAGGAATATCCCCCATGAAGCAGAACAACGTTCTCAAGATCTGGAAAGAAGGCGGCTGCGTCGTCAACGGCTGGCTCGCCATCCCGAGCGGCTTCTCGGCCGAGGTGATGGCCCAGGGCGTGGCCGGCCTGACCTGGGATTCGATCACCGTCGACATGCAGCACGGCGTGCAGGACTATGGCAGCGCCGTCCCCTGCATCCAGGCGATCAACACCACGTCGGTCACCCCCTTCGTGCGCGTGCCCTGGCTCGACGAGGGCGCCATCATGAAGTCGCTCGACGCGGGCGCGCTGGGCGTCATCTGCCCGATGATCAACACCGCCGACCAGGCCAAGCGCCTCGTCGAGGCCTGCCGCTATCCCCCACTCGGCCAGCGCTCCTTCGGTCCGATCCGCGCCGGCTTCTACGGCAACGACTACCAGCCGGAAGCCAATGCCAGCATCGCCGTGATGGCGATGATCGAGACCCAGCAGGCGCTCGACAACCTGGAGGCGATCCTCTCCACGCCCGGCCTCGACGGCGTCTATGTCGGCCCGGCCGACCTGTCGCTGTCGCTCACGGGCAAGGTCGGCTTCGACCATGCCGAGGGCACGATGCAGTATGACGCGATCATGGGCATCCTGGCCGCGTGCAAGAAGCACGGCGTCCATGCCGGCATCCACACCGGCTCTGGCGACTATGCCGCCAAGATGGCCCAGAAGGGCTTCCAGTTCACCACCATCGGCTCCGACAGCCGCCTCCTCCAGGTCGGCATGCAGGCCGAACTGACCAAGGTCCGCACCGCCGGCGGCGGGCTGAAGGCCGGCCCGTACTGAGCCGCTTCGTTCGATAGACGGTCGAGAGCCCCCGGGTCACCGCCCGGGGGCTTTCGCTTTTTCGACCGCCGGCTCGAATGCGAGCAGGGCAGAGATGCAGCGGTGCCTGGATCAGCTTCTGTCGAGCAGGACGGCGAAGCCGCCATAGACCATGCGCTTGCCGTCGAAGGGCATCAGGTCCCCGAAATTCATGCGCGGGTCCTGCATGACCTTCTCGTTGCCGGCGTCGCGCGCCTCCTTGGATGGCCACTCGATCCAGGAGAACACCACCGTCTCCCCCTCCTCGGCCTTCACCGAGCGAAGAAAGTCGGTGGTCTTGCCGACCGGCACGTCATCGCCCCAGCACTCGACGACGCGCGTCGCCCCGCATTCGCGGAAGACCGCGGCCGCCTTTGCGGCGGCGGCCAGATATTCGTCCTTCCGGCCGCTCGGCACGGGCACGAGGAACCCATCGACGTAGCTCATCTGCAATCCTCCCTTCAGGCGGCCGGTGCCATGGCCGCCTTCGCGGCCTCCAGGTCCATCCACATGATCTCCCAGATATGCCCGTCCGGGTCCTCGAAGCTGCGACCAAACATGAAGCCATAGTCCTGCACCGGGCAAGGGTCGGCCACGCCGCCCGCGGCCACCGCCTTGGCAACGGTTGCATCGACCTCGTCGCGGCTGTCGGCCGAGAGGCAGATCAGCACCTCGGTCGCCTTGCGGGCGTCGGAAATCGGTCGGGGGCTGAACTGCATGAACTTGGGGTGCGTCAGCAGCATCGCGTGGATCGTGTCCGAGAAGACCATGCAGGCGGCGGTATCGTCGCTGAACTGCGGATTCCTGGTGGCGCCGATCGCCTCGTAGAAGGCAATCGATCGCGCGAGGTCGGTAATGGGGAGGTTCACGAAGATGAGTTTCGCCATGGGGCATCTCCTGTGCAAGGCGCCGGATGCGCCATCCATGCCCTGCCCGAGGGATAAACTCAACACTTTAGTTAACTGATATTCCGGGGGTTGAAAGCCGACGACCGGACGGCACGCCCGACGCGAGGCGCTTCCCAGCGGCCCCGCAAACCGACTAAATAGCCAACGGTTGGACAGTCATCCCGGGCATCCGCCGGTCAGGACCGTCCGCCCGGTACTCGCGCAAGGCACCAGGAGGATGAGATGGGAAAGTTGGCGAACGTGCTGGCCCTGCTGCCGGTCCTGCTGGCCGCCGCGCTCTCCGCGCCGCCGGCGCGCGCCGAAGGGGTGGTGTTCCTTGTCCGCCATGCCGAAAAGAGCCTCGAAATCGAGGGCGACGCGGCACCGCTGCTGAAGGCCGGCGTGGATCGGGCGCGGACGCTGGCCCGCATGTTGGCCGGTGCGGGGATCGCCGAGCTGATCACCACGGACGCCCTCCGGAGCCGGCAGACAGGCGCCCCGTTCGCGGAACGCACCGGCTTGCAGCCCCAGGTGATGACGCGCAACGACCAGGTAGCACTGGCCGGCCGCCTGCGCGAGAAGCCGGACGGCAAGGACCGGCTGATCATCGGCCATGTCCGCAACATCCCCCGGATCCTGGAGGCGCTGGGCGTGCCGGGTGGCGGCCAGGTGACCCTGAACCCCGATGTCGACTATGATCACCTGTTCGTGGTGCAGACCTACCCCGGACGGCCCGCCAGCATGGTCCGGCTGCGGTTCGAGGCCACCAACCGGGAGTGACGCACCGCTGGCTGTCCAGTCCCTGGTCCGGGGCATGCCCGAACCAGGGTGGACAGCACGCAGGTTAGTTCTTCGCCTTGTCGACCAGCTTGTTCTGGGCGATCCACGGCATCATGGCGCGCAGCTTGGCGCCCACTTCCTCGACGCCGTGCGCGGCACCCATGCGGCGCATCGCCTTGAAGCCGGGCTGGCCGGCGGCGTTCTCCAGCACCCATTCGCGGGCGAACTGGCCGGACTGAATCTCGGCCAGGATGACCTTCATCCGCTCCTTCACCTCCGGCCCGATGACGCGGGGGCCGCGGGTGTAGTCGCCATACTCGGCCGTGTTGGAGATCGAGTAGCGCATGTTGGCGATGCCGCCCTCATACATGAGGTCGACGATCAGCTTCACCTCGTGCAGGCACTCGAAATAGGCCATCTCGGGGGCATAGCCGGCCTCGACCAGCGTCTCGTAGCCGGCCGTGATCAGCGAGGTCAAGCCGCCGCACAGCACGGTCTGCTCGCCGAACAGGTCGGTCTCGCACTCTTCCTTGAAGGTCGTCTCGATGATGCCGGCACGGCCGCCGCCAATCGCCGAGGCATAGGACAGCGCGATCTCGAGCGCGTTGCCCGACGGGTTCTGCTCGACCGCCACCAGGCAGGGCACGCCGCCGCCCTTCTGGTATTCCGAACGCACCGTGTGGCCGGGGCCCTTGGGCGCGATCATGAACACGTCGATGTCGGAACGCGCCTCGATCAGGTTGAAGTGGATGTTGAGGCCGTGGGCGAACGCGATGGCCGAGCCCGGGCGCATGTTGTCGCGCAGGTCGTCGCGCCACAGGGCCGCCTGCAGCTCATCCGGCGTCAGGACCATGACGACGTCGGCCCACTTGGCCGCCTCGTCCGGGGTCATCACCTTGAAGCCGGCCGCCTCGGCCTTCTTCACGGTGGCCGAGCCCTTGCGCAGGGCGACGGCGACGTCCTTCACGCCGCTGTCGCGCAGGTTCATGGCATGGGCGTGGCCCTGGCTGCCATAGCCGACGATGACGACCTTCTTGCCCTTGATCAGGTTGACGTCGGAATCGCGATCGTAATAGACGCGCATGGTGGTGTTCCTCCAATGGGGACGGTGAGACGGGGCAGCCCCGTCAGAGAATGCAGCCCAGGGATTCGAGGCGCCCGCGGGCAGCGGGGTCGAGCGTCTCGTGGATGGTACGCGCAACGAAAAGGCGATCTTCCTCGGCCAGGTGCCCGGCGCCGGCACCGATGCGGCCTTCCCGCATCCGGCGGGCATCGAGGTCGGCCGGGTCGACCGCGTTGCCGGGAAAACCGGTTTCGGCTTCCAGCTCGGCCATGCGATCGAAGGCGGCTGCCGCGATCGCGCGGCCGGCGGCATCCTGATCGCACGGGATCGAGAAGGCTTCAAGAACCCGGCCAAACGTCCCGGCCGGGTCATGGGTCAGCTGCTCATAGCTGATCCAGGTGACGCCCGGCCCGCTGCGCTTGCGGATGAGCTGGTTGTGATACTCGATCCAGGCGGCGGCCCCGCGGGGGCTGCGGAGATAGTCCCCGACCGCCTGCTCGCGACGGCCGTTCTGCCGGCTTTCCATGAAGTAGCGTGAGACGATGGTGTCCAGCGGCGAACGCACCATGACGACGGTCGGATTGACGCTGCCATCGAACGGCTTCCAAGGCAGGTGCTCGCACAGCACGCGCGGGATCGACGGCCGGTCGCCATAGCCGAAGGCCGCCCGGCCGCGCTGGGGATCGTCGTCGTTGTTGGGGACGATCGTGAACAGCGAATGCAGGTCGACCGGCCCCAGCCCATGGATGTCGGCCAGATATGCGGCCAGCATGAAGCGCAGCCAGGTCCGGCCCGACTTCACGTAGCTCGTGACGATGCAAGCGCCAGCCGGTGGCGGCAGGAGGGACTTGCCGGCCATCGGGCTAGAGCGCCTGCGCCCCCCGGGAGATCGCTACTACCCCGGTCCGCGAGACGTCGATCAGCCCCAGCGGCCGCATCAGCCCGATGAAGGCATCGAGCTTCTCGGTGGAGCCGGTCATCTCGAAGACGAAGGATTCGGTCGTGCTGTCGATGACGCGGGCGCGGAAGATGTCGGCCAGGCGCAGGGATTCGATGCGCTTCTCGCCCGTGCCCACGACCTTGATCAGCGCCAGCTCGCGCTCGACCGACTTGCCTTCGAGCGTCAGGTCGCGCACGGCATGCACCGGCACCAGGCGATGAAGCTGAGCCTTGATCTGCTCGATGATCATCGGCGTGCCCGAGGTCACCACGGTGATGCGCGACAGGTGCACCTCGGGGTCGACCTCGGCCACGGTCAGGCTCTCGATATTGTAGCCGCGCCCGGAAAAGAGGCCGATGACGCGGGCGAGAACACCGGGCTCGTTGTCGACGAGCACGGCGATGGTGTGGCGGCGGATGTCGCTCAAGGGACGATGCTCCGGAAGACGGGGACTGCGGAAGGGTGCGCCGAAGGTCGGGGGCCGAAGCCCCCTATACGAGCACCATCCCCTCGTCCGAGACCGACGATTCGCGGCGATCCTCCGGCCCGAGCAGCATCTCATTGTGGGCTGCCCCCGACGGGATCATCGGGAAGCAGTTCTCCTTCTGGTCGACGCACATGTCGAGGATGAAGGGTCGCGGCGTCTCGATCATCTCGATGATCGCGGCATCCACCTCATCGACCTGCGTGGCACGCCGGCCGACCGCGCCGAACGCGTCGGCCAGCTTCACGAAGTCCGGCAGCGAGTCCGAATAGCTCTCGGAGTAGCGGGCGCCATGCAGCAGCTCCTGCCACTGGCGGACCATGCCCATCCACTGGTTGTTGAGGATGAACACCTTCACCGGCAGGCGGTACTGCGCCAACGTCGACATCTCCTGGATGTTCATCAGGATCGAGGCCTCGCCGGCCACGTCGATCACCAGCGCGTCCGGGTGCGCGATCTGCACGCCCATCGCCGCCGGCAGGCCGTAGCCCATGGTGCCGAGCCCGCCTGAGGTCATCCACTGGTTCGGGCCCTCGAACTTCATGAACTGGGCCGCCCACATCTGGTGCTGGCCGACCTCTGTCGTGATGAAGGTCTTGCGGCTGCGCGTCAGGGCATAGAGCCGCTCCAGCGCGTATTGCGGCTTGATCACCCGGTCGGTCTTCTCGTAGCGGAAGCAGTCGCGCGCTCGCCACTCCTCGATCTGCTTCCACCACGCCTTCAAGGCGGTGCGGTCGGGCTTGGCCTTGCGCCGCTTCCATTCGGCCAGGATCGCGGCCACCGTGCGCCCGGCATCGCCGATGATCGGCAGGTCGACGCGGACGTTCTTGTTGATCGACGAGGGGTCGATGTCGATGTGGATCTTGCGCGAGCCGGGCGAGAACTTCGTCAGATTGCCGGTCACCCGGTCGTCGAAGCGCGAGCCCACCGCCACCATGACGTCGCAGCCATGCATGACGAGGTTGGCCTCGTAGCTGCCGTGCATGCCGAGCATGCCCAGCGACTGCGGGTCCGACGCCGGGAAGGCGCCCAGTCCCATCAGCGTCATGGTGCAGGGATAGCCCGTCGTCCGCACCAGCTCGGTCAGCGCCTTCGACGCTTCCGGGCCGGAATTGATGACGCCGCCGCCGACATAGAAGACCGGGCGCTTCGCCTGCTCCAGCATGTCGACGGCCGCTGCCACCGCCTTTGGGTCGGGATCGACCTGCGGGCGGTAGGTGCGATGGACGACCTGGTCGCGGGCGACATAGGTGCCGGCCGCGAACTGCACGTCCTTGGGCAGGTCGATGACGACCGGGCCGGGGCGGCCGCTGCGGGCGACGTGGAATGCCTCATGGATCGTCCGCGCCAGTTGGTTGACGTCCTTCACCAGGTAGTTGTGCTTGGTGCAGGGCCGGGTGATGCCGGTCGTGTCCGCTTCCTGGAACGCATCGTTGCCGATCAGGTGCGTCGGCACTTGGCCCGTGAAGCAGATGATGGGGATGGAATCCATCAGCGCGTCGGTCAGGCCGGTCACCGCATTGGTGGCGCCGGGGCCGGACGTGACGAGGACGACGCCGACCTTGCCGGTCGAGCGGGCATAGCCCTCGGCCGCATGAACAGCCGCCTGCTCGTGCCGGACCAGGATGTGGCGGACGTGATTCTGCTTGAACAGCGCGTCGTAGATCGGAAGTACCGCGCCGCCGGGATATCCGAAGATTACGTCGACGCCCTGGTCAGCGAGCGCCTTCATGACGATTTCGGCTCCGTTCGGCTGCTGGTCCGTCATCACTCCCGTCCTTCCGATCGAGGCACACGCCTCCGCATCCGACGGGTCCACCCCGCCGGGAAGGCGCGCAACCTAGTGCCGTCGGCCTAGCGGGTCAACCAAAAGCGACGAACAAATGAAAAGATTTCTGGCAGCAGCCTTTCCGAATATTGCTCTCGCAGGATCCGGTTGACCGGCATGTCGCGCGGTGCCTGGTGGCGGAACCAGGTGAGCTGACGCTTGGCGTACTGCTCACTGGCACGAATGGCGGCCGCCGTGGCCACCTCCAGGGACGTCTGGCCGGCCACGTACCCGGCCAGTTCCGGCACGCCCACCGCCTTCATCGCCGGCAGGTCGGGCGACAGGCCCAGCGCCAGAAGCGCCTCGACCTCTGCCACCGCGCCCGCTGCCAGCATCGCCCGGAAGCGCGTGCCGATCGCGGGCTGGAGGGCCAGCCGCGGCGGCATCACCAGCAGGGCCGCCACCCGCGGCGCGTCGGCCGGGGGCACGCTGGCGCGCTGCCAGTCCCCCAGCGGTCGTCCCGTCGCGGTCACGACCTCCCACGCGCGCACCAGGCGCTGGCTGTCGCCGGGCGCCAGCCGCTCGGCCGCCTCGGGGTCCAGGCCGGCCAGCCGGTCGTGGAATGCCGGGCCGCCGATCTCCAGATGCAGCGCCCTGCCCTCGGCCCGCACCGCCTCTGGAATCTCCGGTACCGCCGCCAGCCCCTGGATCAGCGCGCGGAGATAGAGCCCGGTGCCGCCGACCAGGATCGGCCGGCCACCGGCCGCGGCGACGGCCTGGATCTCGGCCACCGCCATCTGGCGCCAACGCTCGGCCGACCCGGCCTCCGACGCCGGCAGCGCGCCATAGAGCCGGTGCGGCACGCGGGCCTCGTCCTCGGCCGATGGTCGCGCCGTCAGGATGCGCAGCTCGCGATAGAGCTGCTGGCTGTCGGCATTGATGATCGTCCCGCCGAACCGCTCCGCCACGGCCAGCGCCAGGGCGGACTTGCCCCCGGCCGTCGGCCCGGCCACGACCAGGGCATCGATGGCCGGGCGCTGCGAACGCTGGCCGTTCTCGTCTTCGCTCATGTTGCAGTGCGGCGGTGCCGCCCCCTATACAGCGGCATGACCCATGTGATTACGCTGGTCGCGGGCGCCGAGGAAGGTCCTCTGGCTGCCGGCGCGGTGTCTGCCGCCATGGCGGCCATCGCCGCCGCCGGTGGTGCCATCGGCCAGGCGGTATGGCTCGCGCCGGCCCGCGCCTGCGACCTGCCGTTCGCGGCCCCCCATCCCGAAGCCTGCCACGCCGCCGCCATGGCTGCCCTGGCCGGCACGGCGATCGACGTGCTGGCGGTGCCGATGGCCGGCCGGCGCAAGCGGCTGCTCGTCACCGACATGGAAGCGACCGTCATCGAGAATGAACTGCTCGACGACATGGCGGCGATGGTCGGGCTGGAGGTCGAGGTGGGTGCGGTCACCCGTCGCGCGATGGCAGGCGAGATCGACTTCGCCCAGGCGCTGCGCGACCGTGTGCGCCTGTTCGCGGGCCAGCCCCGGGCCTTGCTCGACCGCGCGGCAGCCGGCATCCGGCCGATGCCGGGCGCGGCCATCCTGGTCGCGACCATGCGTGGGGCCGGCGCTGCGACCGCGCTCGTATCGGGCGGGTTCCTGGTCTTCGTCGACCGGGTCGGCCGCCTGCTGGGTTTCCAGTCGGTCCATGGCAACGTGCTGGGGATGGATGGCGACCGGCTGTCTGGCGACATCCCGTCGCTGCCGGTCACAGCAGCCGGCAAGCGCGACGTGCTGCTGCGGCTGGCGGCGGAACAGGGGCTCGACCTGGAGGCCACAATGGCGATCGGCGACGGCGCCAACGACATCCCCATGCTGGCGGCAGCCGGGCTCGGCATCGGCTTCCACCCCAAGCCCGTGGTCGCCCGGGCCGTCGCCAATCGGATCGTCCATGGCGACCTCACGGCGGCCCTGTTTGCCCAGGGCTACCGCGCGGACGAACTGATCGGCGGCTGAACCGCCGCCGCCCAGCCGCGGCCCCGCCGGCCTCAGTTCCGGTCGATACGCAGGGCCACGAAACGCAGGTCGCCCTGGCGGTCGATCAGCAGCAGCAGCGACTTGCGGTTCGCCTTGCGCGCATCCTCGACCTTGGCGGCGACCTCGGCGGGGTTCTTCACCTCCTCCTGGCCGACCTCGAGAATCACGTCGCCGGCGCGTACGCCCTTCTCGGCCGCCGGGCTGTTGGCGGTGACGGCCGTGACCACGACGCCCGCGATCTCGTCGCCGATGCTGAACTTCTGCTTCAAGTCGGCCGACAGCGTCGACAAGGACAGGCCCAGCGCCTCGGCCGTGGCCGGCTTCTGCTCGCCGCCCTTCGGCACGGCCGCCACCTGCTCGGCCTCCTCGCGCTCGTCGAGTTCGCCCACCTTCACGTCGAACGCCATCTCGCGCCCCTTGCGCCAGACGACGACCTTGGCCCGCTTGTTGATCGGCGTCTCGGCGACTACGCGCGGCAGCCGGCGCATGTCGGTGATCTCGCGACCGTCGAAGGTCAGCACGACGTCGCCGGCCAGGATGCCGCCTTCGGCCGCCGGGCCCTTGTCGTTGGTGCTGGCGACCAGCGCGCCGCGCGCCTTGCCCAGCCCCAGCGTCTCGGCGATCTCGTCGGTCACGCCCTGGATGCGCACGCCGAGCCAGCCGCGCCGGGTGCGGCCGAAATCCTTGATCTGCTGGATGACCGGACGGGCCAGGGCCGAAGGAATGGCGAAGCCGATGCCGATCGAGCCACCCGAGGGCGAGAAGATGGCCGTGTTCACGCCGATCACCTCGCCCGCCATGTTGAACAGCGGACCGCCCGAATTGCCGCGGTTGATAGAGGCGTCGGTCTGGATGAAGTCGTCATAGGGGCCGGAATTGATGTCGCGCTGGCGGGCGGACAGGATGCCGGCCGTGACGGAGCCCCCCAGGCCGAAGGGGTTGCCGATCGCCAGCACCCAGTCGCCGACGCGCGCGGCATCGGAATCGCCGAACTTCACGGCCGTCAGCGGCTTGGACGACTTCACGCGCAGCAGGGCCAGGTCGGTCTTGGTATCGCGGCCGACCACCTCGGCCTTCAGGCTGGTGTCGTCCTGCAGGATGACGGTGATCTCGTCGGCGTCGGCAATGACGTGATTGTTGGTCACCACCAGGCCGGAGGCATCGATGATGAAGCCCGACCCCAGCGAGGTCGCCCGGCGCGGCGTCGAATCCGGGCGGTTGCGGTCGAAGAACTCGCGGAAGAAATCCTCGAACGGCGAGCCGGGCGGAAATTGCGGCACTTCCGGCAGGCGGCGCTGGGGCGTGGTGGCAGTGGCGCCGCCGCGGGCCTGCTGGGCGGTCGATACGTTGACGACCGACGGCAGCAGCTTGGCGGCCAGGTCGGCAAAGCTCTCCGGTGCGGCCCTGGCCGATGCGGCCGACGTCCAGGCCAGGACGGCCACCATCGTTGCCACGCAGGCCGAACCAACGCGGCCCAGGCCACGCTGGCGCGCCCCGCCGTTCCGTGCAGTGTCGTTCCGCGCCGCGCCGTCCCGTGTCATCGACACACCGCCGACGGCGGCCACCGTCATCATCCGACCCACGATCAGCTCCATCGGTGAAGCGCCGGCGCCCGAAGGCGACCGGCACGCGCGCCCTGCCAGGGTGCGAATCCGAATCTCATTATGCGAGAAACGCGCCGATAGCGGAAATCGCGATTCCGTCATCGACGCCCGGCAGCGGCGTCGACGGCGGTCATCAACCGCGGACGAGCCAGACCACCGCCACGCCCACGATCGCGGCCAGCAGGCCGCCCAGACGCAACGTGCCCTCGGGAAGCTCGAGGGCACGTCGCATCATCTGGCGCATTCCTTCGGGAAAGGCGGCGTAGGCCAGGCCCTCGATCACGAGGACCAGGCCGCACGCCACCCAGAACGTTCCCATCCGACGCGGATGGGCCTACTGCGCCGGTCGCGCCGGGACAGGCAAGGCCGGCGCTGCCGGTGCCACGCCGCCACGATTGGCGAAGTAGCGGAAGAAGTCACTGTCCGGGGACAGGACCATGGTGGTGTCGCCCGCACCCAGCGCCTCGCGATAGGCCTGCATGGAGCGATAGAACGAGAAGAAGGCCGGGTCCTGGCCGAAGGCGTCGGCATAGATCTTCACCGAATCGCCTTCGCCCTCGCCGCGCAGGATCTGCGACTGCTTCTGCGCCTCGGCGATGATGACCGTGCGCTCGCGCTCGGCGCGCGACCGGATGCGCTGGCCGAGCTCGGCACCCTGCGCCCGGAATTCCCGCGCCTCGCGTTCGCGCTCGGACTGCATCCGCGCGAAGATGGCCTGGCTGTTCTCCTCGGGCAGGTCGGCGCGCCGCAGCCGGACGTCGATGACATCGAGGCCGAAGTTGGCTGCCGCCTTGTTCACGTCCAGGCGGATCTCTTCCATGATCCGCGACCGCTCGTCGGACAGCACCTGGGCCAGGGTCACGTTGCCGATCACCCGGCGCAGGCTGCCGCTGATGGTGGCGCCCAGACGGGTCTGGGCCAGGGCTTCGGCGCCGATCGTCTGGTAGAAGCGCAGCGGGTCCACGATGCGATAGCGCGCATAGGCATCGATCACGAGCCGCTTCTGGTCGGATGCGATGACCTCTTCCGAGGCCGGAGCAAAGTCCAGCAAGCGCTTGTCATAGAAGACAGTATTCTGGATGAAGGGAATCTTCACCTTGAGGCCGGGGTCGCGGATCACCCGCTTGGGCTCGCCGAACTGCAGGACGATCGCCTGCTCGGCCTGGTTGACGATGAAGAGCGACGAGGTAGCCAGGATGATGGCGGCCACGACCACCACGCCCAGCCCCATCAGGAACTTGCGGTTCATTGCGTGGTGCCCCCGGTCGGCGTGCGGGACGAGGTGCTGGGCGTGGCCGGCTGGCCGCTGCGCCGGGCGATCTCCGGCAGCGGCAGGTATGGCACGACGCCGGAACCTCCGCTGTTCTTGTCGATCAGCACCTTGTTCACGCCGCGCAGCACGTCTTCCATCGTTTCCAGATAGATGCGCTGGGTCGTGACGTCGGGCGCCACCTTGTAGGCCGTGTAGACCGAGATGAAGCGCTGCGCGTCACCCTCGGAGCGGGCGACGACCTCCTGCTTGTAGGCTTCGGACTCCTGGATCAGGCGCTCGGCCTCGCCACGGGCCCGCGGAATGATGTCGTTGCGATAGGCCTCGGCCTCGTTGCGCAGCCGCTCCTGGTCGGCGCGGGCGCGCTGCACGTCGCGGAAGGCATCGATGACGGGGCCGGGCGGATCGACCTTCTGCAACTGCACCTGGGTGATCAGGATGCCGGCCTTGTAGTTGTCCAGCACCTCCTGCAGCAGGCGCAGCGTGTTCTGCTCGATCTCGCGGCGGCCTTCGGCGAGCGCCAGTGCGATCGGGATCTGGCCGATCGATTCACGCACCGCGCTCTCGGAAGCGGCCTTCACCGTCTGCTCGGGCGAGCGGATGTTGAACAGGAACTCGCCGGCGTTGCGGATGACCCAGAAGACCGTGAAGTTGATGTCGACGATGTTCTCGTCGCCCGTCAGCATCAGGCTTTCTTCGGGAATCTGGCGCACGGCGCTGCCACGTACCGTCTCGGCCGCCCGGAAGCCGATCTCGACCCGGTTCACGCGCGTGACCTTCGGCGTCAGCACGGATTCGATCGGTGTCGGCAGATGGTAGTTCAGGCCGGGCTGGGTCGTCTTCACGAACTCCCCGAAGCGCAGCACCACGCCCTGCTCGTCCGGCAGCACGCGATAGAAGCCGCTGCCCAGCCAGATGAGCGCCAGCACCACCACGACCACCAATATGCCCCGGCCACCGCCGAAGCCGCGCGGCATCAGCCGGCGAAACCTGTCCTGTCCCTGACGGATGATTTCCTCGAGATTCGGTGGCTGCGACCCTCCGCCGCCGGACGGACCACGGCCCCAAGGACCCTGCCCGCCTCCACCGCCGCCCCAAGGCCCACCGCCCCCCTGATTGTTCCACGGCATTCGCCGTTCTCCTTCAACTCAAACGCCGATCGCCGCCGCTTGGCAAACGCCTCGCGACGGCCCCATATCACACAACTGGCCGCACGGACGCGGCAGGTCAACGCGATATTTGCCAGAGGGCGGGAGTTTTCAAGGATGGGAGCCATCACCGAGGACGCGATCCTGGGCGCGCTTCGCGCAATTCGCGATGGCGACCGGGGCGACCTCGTCGGCCTCGGGATGATCTCGGGCATACAGGTCAAGGACGGCCACGTCGCCTTTGCGATCGAGGTCGATCCGGCCCGCGGCCCGCAACTGGAGCCGCTGCGGCGCAGCGCGGAGAAGGCGGTCGACGCCCTGCCGGGCGTGCTGTCGGTCAGCGCCGTGCTGACCGCGCACCGTCCCGGCGCCCGCCCGACACCGGCACCGGCCGCCGCCCCGCGCCACGGTCCTGCACGCGAGGCGGCCTCGCCCGCCGCCAACCGCGGCGCCATTCCGGGCGTGAAGACCATCGTCGCCGTGGCATCGGGCAAGGGCGGCGTCGGCAAGTCGACGACCGCGGTCAACCTGGCCATGGGCCTGGCCGCCAACGGCCTGGCGGTCGGCATCCTCGATGCCGACATCTATGGCCCGTCGATGCCGCGCATGACCGGCATTTCCGGCCGCCCCACCTCCCATGACGGCCGCATCCTGGAGCCGATGGAGCGCCATGGCGTGAAGGTCATGTCGATCGGCTTCCTGGTGGCCGAGGACACGCCGATGATCTGGCGTGGGCCGATGGTGATGAGTGCCTTGCAGCAGATGCTGCGCGACGTGAACTGGGGCACGCTCGACATCCTGGTGGTCGACATGCCGCCCGGCACCGGCGACGCCCAGTTGACCATGGCCCAGCAGGTGCCGCTGTCGGGAGCGGTCATCGTCTCGACGCCGCAGGACATCGCCCTGCTGGACGCCCGCAAGGGCCTCAACATGTTCCGCAAGGTCGACGTGCCGGTGCTGGGCATCGTCGAGAACATGAGCTTCTTCTGCTGCCCGAACTGCGGCCACCGGGCCGAGATCTTCGGCCATGGCGGCGCCCGTCGCGAGGCCGAGCGCCTGGGCACCGAGTTCCTGGCCGAGATCCCGCTCGACATCGCCATCCGCGAGACTTCCGACGGTGGCACGCCGATCGTCGTGTCCGAGCCGGATGGCCCGCACGCCCAGGCCTTCCGTGCCTTGGCCGCCCGGGTATGGGAACTGGTCGGCACCGGCGACGCCCGGCGCGCACCGCCGCGGATCGTCGTGCAGTAAAGGCGACGGGGCCGCCGGCATGGCGGCCCCTGCCCGGCGTCAGATCGCCGTCTCGCCCATCCACCGCGCAATCGCGCAGGTGGCCTCGTCGCCATCAGGATAACCCATGATCTGGACGCCGAGCGGCATGCCGTCCAGCGCCAGCAGCGGCACCGTGAAGACCGGGGCGCCCAGCGTCGAGGACGGCACGTTGCAGATCGGGTTGCCCGTCGAGGCCAGCCCGATGGGAGCAACACCCGGGGCCGGCAGGCCGACGAAGCCCTCGATCGCCGGGCGCAGGGCCGCCAGGCGGCGGCGCATCTCGTTCCGGATCTCGACGGCGCGGCGATACTCCTCGATCGTGATCTTCTCCCAGCCCTCCAGCCGGTCGGCGATCGACTGGCTGAGCAGGCCCTCGCCCTTCTCGCGATAGGCCGCCAGCGGCCATTTAAGTTCCCACCCGATGATCGTCATCGAGTTCTCCGAGCAGGGCAGCAGCGCTTCCTCCAACGCCGCCACGCCAGGATGGTCGGCGCGCGACAGCACGGTCACGCCGGCCGCGCGCAGGCGGTCGACATAGTCATCGAGCGCGGCCTGCGCGGCCGCGTCGGCGATCGCCCAGCCCGGACCGTCCAGCCGCGCCAGCACGCGCGGCCGCTGGGCCGGCGGCAGCATCGCGCCGGCGCCATAGATGCCGGGATACCCCGGATCGCCGCCCGCCAGGCGCGAGGTCTCGAAAGCGACCGCCCAGGCGTCGGCCAGCGAGCCCGCATGCAGGCCCAGATGGCTCTGGCTCAGGCTCGAATGGCCGCCGCCGCGGTTGAGCGCGCCGTAGGTCGGCTTGTAGCCCCAGTTGCCGCAATAGCTGGCCGGCCGGATGACCGAGCCCATGAGTTGGCTGCCGAAGGCGACCGGCACCATCCGCGCGCCCACCGCGGCGGCCGATCCCGACGAGGAGCCGCCCGGGGTGCGCGCCGGATCGAATGGGTTGGTGGTCGGCCCCGGGTGACTGAAGCCGAACTCGGTCGTCGTCGTCTTGCCGAGCACGACGACGCCCGCCTGCCGGCGCAGGGCATAGACGGACGCGGCGTCACGGTGGGATTCCCAGCCGGCATAGATCGGGCTACCCATGCCGGTCGGCATGTCCTCGGTCTCGTACAGGTCCTTCACGCCGAGCGGCATCCCGTCGAGCGGGCCGAGCGGCCGGCCGGCGGCATAGCGCACCGTTGCGGCGTCGGCGGCCCGGCGCGCGCCCTCGCGATTGATCACGACGAACGCGCGGACCTCGGCCTCGCGCACGTCGTGGGTCTCCAGGCAGCGCTCGAGGTAGGCGCGCGGGCTATCCGATCCATCTCGGAAGCGCGCGACCTGGTCCTGAAAGGTCAGCAGGGTCGTGCTGCGGGGATCGTAGGCGATGCCGCTGGCGTCCATGGGTCGGGGCCTCTCGCAGTTCTGGCACGGGGGATGGTCCCGAGCCTAGATTGGCGCCCGGCCCGATAGCAACCGCTTCCCCGTCCTTGCCGCCAGCCGGCCGCGACCGCTAGAACGGGATCGCCGCCCGCCAGTCCTTGGCGTCGGACGGCCCCAGGGAGCGCCATGCCTGACGTGGGCACATCCACCGGCCGGCCATACCGGACGCCGCCATACCGGACGCCGCCATACCGGATGCCGCCATACCGGATGCCGCCATACCGGATGCCGCCATACCGGACGCCGCCATACCGGATGCCGCCATCGCGCGGGCCGCACCCGGCTGCCCTCGACCGATGACCCTGGCGCCGCCAACCCTGCGCATCATCCACGGCCGGCACTTCCCGGGCCCCAGCGTCTATTGCCTGAAGCCCGCCTATCTTGCGGCAGTCGAGATGGGTCGCCACGGTTCGGAAGCGATCACCGCGCACGGCGAGCGATTCTTCACGCATCTGGCGGAAAGCCTGCCCGAATGCGCGTCGGCCATCGACGCCGCCCGCACGGTGCCGGCGGCAACCATTGAGAGCTTGGCGACCGCAGCGGTGCTGGAACTGCAGCGAAGCGTCGGCGCCGAGGTCGAATGGTCGGCCATCCACCGACATCCAGCCGGCCATCTCGAGTTGCTGGTCGCTTTCGAGGAGCCCCAGGTGGTCAGCGCAGCCATGCGCCTGGCCCTCGTCGCGATCGCGGCGGCACTGAATGACGAGGCCGGCCTGCCCCCGACCGGCAATGCGGCGCGATCGCGGCGTGCGTTCACCCACGCCGCCGAACACTTCCAGCTCGTCCACACCACCCGCTACCAGATCCGCGCGGCCGAGCGTCGCGGCATCCCGCACGCCCGGATGTTCGCGACCGCCCCGGTGGTCCTGCTGGGCCATGGCCGGCGCCAGCGCCGCATCGTGGCGGCCTCGAACGAGCGCACCTCGAACATCGGCGAATCCATAGCCGGCGACAAACGCTACACCAGCCAGCTTCTGGCCAGCGTGGGCCTGCCGGTCCCCCGGCAGATGAGCGTCGGATCGGTGGCCGAGGCGTGCGCGGCGGCCGAAGCGATCGGCTTTCCTGTCGTGATGAAGGCGGCACGCGTCGACAAGGGCCGGGCCGTGATCCTTGACCTGCAAAGCGCGGAGGCCGTGGCCGACGCTTATCGGCGGCTCGAACGCTTCGGGCATCTCCTGGTCGAGAAGCATGTGGAAGGCGAGGATCACCGTCTGCTGGTCATCGGCGGGCGGATGGTGGCCGCGTCGCGGCGGCTGTCGGCGCGCGTCACCGGCGATGGCCGGCACAGCATCGGCGAGCTGATCGAGATCACCAACCGCGATCCCCGGCGCGGCGAGCGCGACTTCTATCGGCCGATGGTCCGCATCCGGGCGGACGAGGAAGTGACCGTTCAACTGGCCGAGCAGGGGCTGGATCTGGACGCAGTTCCGGTGGCCGGGCGCGTTGTCCGGTTGCGCGCCAACGCCAACCTGTCGACCGGTGGAACCGGCCAGGACGTGACCGGGATCGTCCATCCCGACGCCCGGCGTGCAGCCGAGGTGGCGGCGCGCGTGATCGGGCTCGACATCGCCGGCGTGGACCTGATGACGACCGATATCTCTCGCTCGCCGGCCGAGACCGGGGCCGCGATCTGCGAAGTCAACCTCAGCCCCGGCCTGGGTCCCCACTTGACCGCCCCAGGCTCGCCCGACGTGCTGGCGGCGATGCTCGACCACCTGTTCCCTGACGGGGGCGAGGGCCGCATTCCGCTGGCCGCCATCACGGGCACGGGCGACCGCACCACCACGGCCCGCATGGCCGCCGCGATCATGGGCCAGGTGCATGGGGATGTCGGCGTGGCGACTGCATCCGGGGTGGAGATCGACGGGCAGCCGGTGGCGGCCGGCGACCGGACCGGCCCATCGGGGGCGCGCATGCTGCTGTGGGATCCGGTGATCGCCATGGCCATCCTCGAAGCGCCCCCTGCCGGCATCGCCGCCCGCGGCCTGCCGTTCGACCGCTGCCATGTCGGCGCGATCATGGGTTCCGGCGGCGGGGCGCTGGCGCGGATGGATCTCCCGGCGCCGGACAGCCTGATCGTCCGGGTCGCGACCGAGCTGGCGGTGCTCGACGCCACCTGCCCGCAGGCAATGGCGCTGCGCCGGGCGACCCCCGCACGGCGGGCCTGTTTCATCACAAGCAATCCTGACAATCCCCTGGTCGGGCGCGATTGCCCGCCGGGCGACCTGGCCGCGACGGTAGCCGGCAACGGTGCCGGGGCCATGCTGGTCCTGCATGTGGAGCAGTGCGCCATTCCGCTCCTGCGGGTGGCCAGCCTGCCATCCGCCGGTGCCGGCAGCACCGACATCGAGTGCGCCCTGTTTGCCGCCGCCATTGCCTGGGGCCTGGGCGCCGGCCCCCGGGCCATCGCGGCCGGGCTGGCCGCATACGCCAGCGCGGCATGACCGGCGCGGGAACCGGGCCGGCCGACCCTCGCCACGCATTCGCCGATCGGGCGCCGGCCAGGGTGACAACCGCCCTGGGGCCGGCCGGGCCACCGATGATGCTGCGGTTCGGCCGCGACCTCTCGAACGCGATCGAGGCCGACCACCGGATCTCCTGCATCCTGGTCGCCCGCGGCAGCCGGTCGCTTGCCCGCCTGGCGATCGGTGCGTTCCAGGCCCAGACTTGGCCGCATCGCGAACTGGTCATCGTCGACGACGGCGACGAGGGGCTGGCGGGGCACATCGAGGACCTGGCCGACCGGCGGATCCATCTGGTCCGGCCCGGCCGCCGGGGCCGCCCGTCCGACGCATTGCTGGAACGGGGGATAGCGGAGGCGCTGGGACCCTTCATCTGCCGGTGGGACGAGGACTGCCTCCATGACCCGCTGCGCCTGGAGCTGCAGTTCCGGGCCCTGGCGATGCAGCGGGCCACGGCCTGCGTGCTGGCGCGGCGTGGCGAGTGGGAACCGGACAGCGATCGTCTGATGGTATCGGCGCCGCAGCCGCTGGACCCATCGCTTCTCTGCCGCCGGTCGGCGATGGCGCCCGGCGGCGACGGGCCCGGCGGGGCGGCACGGGCGGCGGTCAGCCAGCATCGGGTCGTCCACCTGGACCTGCCGC
This sequence comes from Stella humosa, assembly GCF_006738645.1. Classification (GTDB taxonomy): domain Bacteria; phylum Pseudomonadota; class Alphaproteobacteria; order ATCC43930; family Allostellaceae; genus Allostella; species Allostella humosa. Next base: position 3,315,508 of record NZ_AP019700.1, read on the forward strand.
AGATGCTGCTGGCCATCGCCCCCGCAGGCCAGGATGCCAGGGCCGGTCGATCGGCGCTGACACCGGACGTCGCCGGCAGCATGCGGTGTCGGCTGCCACTTGCGGCGTTCGCCGCCGCGTTACGGGAACCGCTGCCGGCGCCGTCGGCCGCAAGCATCGAGGGGTCGGCGGCCACCGCAGTGCAAGCCATGCGCGAAGGGCGCTTCGAAGACGCCTTCGATAGCTGGAGCCTGGTGATCGGCCGCGACGGCGGCAGCCCCGCCGATCATGCCGGGCGCATCGCCGCCCAGTCGCGCTTCTGCCGCCCGCAAGCGACCCATGCAAGCTGGCGGGACCTGGCCGACCGTTTTCCGACCGCCCCCGAGGGTCCCTATGGCCTGGGCCGAAGCCATCTCGCCGCCGGCCGCGACGGCGCGGCCCGGCGGGCGTTCGAGATGGCGCTGGCGCGCGCCGCGGACCATCTGCCGAGCCGCATCGAACTTGCCATCCTGCGGGTCGATCAGGGCCAGGACCTCCAGGCGGAGGACGAACTGCTGCGACTGGCAGCGCTGGCACCGGCCGAGCCACGGATAGCCCGTGCCCTCGCGATCGCGGCGATGGGGCGGCTGGACTGGCCGCTGGCGTTGCAGCGCTGGCAGAAAGCGTGGGACGACTTCGGCGCACCGAGCGCGCCGCAGCGCATTGCCGTCTGCCTGGCCACGATGGGACGCACGGACGAAGCCTGGGCGGTCATCGAAGGCGTCCCCGGCGCAATCTGGGACAAGCCGACGCGCATCCGGATCAAGTGCCGGATAGGCCGTCTGCTCCATGACTTCGGTGCCGTCCTGGCCGCGTTGGAGGCCGATCTCGAACTGGCGACAGCCGACGACGAACTGCGCGACATGCTGATCGAGGCATGGACCAATGCCCGGCGCGCCGACCAAGCAGCCGACCTGGCCGCCCGCTTCGGCATCGGCCGCGACCCGCGCCACCAGGAACGCGCGATCCAGGCGCTGATCGCGGCCGATCGCTCCGCCGAAGCCGACCGACATCTCCTGGCGCTCGCCACCCCAGCGGCCCTGCACCGAACATCGCCCAGGCTGCTGCGCCGAATCCTGGCGGTACAGCGTCGGCACGAAGGCCCGACCGCAGCCCGGCGCGCGCTCGATGCCATCGTGTCGAGCGACGACGTGACGCGGACGATGCGCCTGTCCGCACTCTTCGAAGGCGAATTCGAGGAAAGCCGGGCCGCGCTGGAGGAAGGGAGGCCGTTGCCGCCCGCACTGAGCAGGGACAGCGCCACATTCGCCTCGGCATCGGCATGGCGGGCGGAGATCCCGCGAAGCTGGCCCGGCGACCCGCTGCGGCGGGCGTGGGATGCGTTGCGCATCGTGCGGCACCGAAGCGCCGGCTGCCTGCTCGACGTATCGACCAATCTTGCACAGGCCATGACGGTGGCCGACCGGATCGCCCGGGCGATTGCCACGGGCCAGCCGCTGTCGGTCGTCCGGCTGGGCGATGGCGAAGGCAATTTCCTGCCCTATGCGGACGGGGAGGAGCCACAGCGCCGGCTGGACCAGGCCAATATCCAGCAGCTCTGGTGGGGCCGCCACAGGCTGGGCGAGGACGATCTCGGGGCGATCGAGCAGGCGCTGGCCGCGGCGGTGCGGGTGGCCGACATCGTCGGCATCCCCGACGAGTACCGCCTGGCGCTCGCATTGGGCCGGCCGGAGGCGGCGAGCGGCGAAGCCAGGGGCCTGCTCGCCGTCGTCGAGCAGTTCGCTGGATACGCGCCGGCACCGACCGGGGGCGCGCTGTTCGGGCCGAGGCAGATCATCACCGGCTCCAACTTCAACAACGCCTTGGCGGCGTGGGGGCTATGGGAACCGCTCCTCGGCCGCATCGGCGCATGCGCCGTCGTCACCGGGCGGCCGGACCTGGCGGCCGCGCTGACCACCCGCTTCGGGCTGCGCGTCGAACGGACCTTCGCCGTGCCGCCGGAGGCCAAGTATCTGCCGCCGAGCACGCCCGGCCAACACCACTACCGCGATGTGTACGCCCGCACGCTGGAGGCCCTGGCCACCGTCCGCCCCGGGCAGGTGGTCCTCGTGGCCGCCGGCATCCTCGGCAAGATCTACTGCGCCCGCATCCGGGAAGCCGGCGGCATCGCCATAGATGTCGGCAGCGTCGCCGACGGGTGGTGCGGCCACGTCACCCGCCGGATCGACGAATCCGCCACTTATGGCTGGACCGAGGACCTGGCCGCTGCCTTTGCCCGTCGCCCCGATCTCGACGCCGCCTTCCCCGCCCTCCGCCCCGCCACCGGATACCAGCCGGCCCGCCGGACCTGATCGGCCGAATGGGGAAAGCGCGGGATCGACAGCGATCCTGTCGCATCGGGCTCCACCCATGTTAAAATGGGTGCCGATACCTACAGGGAACGGGGAAGTTGACGGTGATGGCTGATCTGCGGGCGCGCCGCGACGCGGCGCTGGGTGCCGGGGCACCGCTGTTCTACGAGCAACCGCTCCACCTCGTCCGCGGCGAGGGCGTCAACCTCTTCGATCCCGACGGTCGGCGCTATGTCGACATGTACAACAACGTGCCCTGCGTCGGTCACGCCAACCCCCGCGTGGCGGACGCGATGGCCCGTCAGCAGGGGACGCTGAACGTCCATAGCCGCTATCTGCACGAGGGCGTCGTCACCTTCGCCGAGCGCCTGGCCGCCCTGCACGGCCCGCAGATCGAGAGCGTCATCCTGAGCTGCAGCGGCACCGAGGCGATCGAGGTGGCGCTGCGCATGGCCCGGTTCGCCACGGGCAAGAACGGCATCATCTGCACCAACGCCACCTATCACGGGAACAGCGAGCTGGTCGGGTCGCTCACCCGGCTGCCCGAGAACGCCAACGCCAACCCGGCGGTCCAGTCCATCCCCTTCCCCGAGAAGTACCGGCCGCTGGCCGATGGCCTGAGCGAAGCCGAGCTGTGCGACGCCTATATCGACCGCCTGAAGCGGGCGATCGCACGCCTGGACTCGTCTGGCGAAGGTGTGGCCGCCTTCATCGTCTGCTCGATCCTGGCCAACGAGGGCCTGCCCGACATCCCGGCCGGCTTCATGGAGCGCGCCACCGCGATCGTGCACGAGGCCGGTGGGCTGGTGATCGCCGACGAGGTACAGGCGGGCTATGCCAGGACCGGCAGTTGGTGGGGCTACGAGGTAACGGGATTCGTCCCCGACATCGTCGTCACCGGCAAGCCTATGGGCAACGGCCTGCCGCTCGCCGCCACGGCGGCCAGCCGGTCGCTGGTCGAGAATTTCCGCGCGCGCACCCGGCACTTCAACACCTTCGCATCGTCGCCGCTGCAAGCGGCTGTCGGCATGGCGGTGCTGGACGAGATCGAGGGCCGCGACCTGCGCGCCAGCGTCACGGCGGTCGGTGCTGCCCTGAAGGCCGGGCTGGAGCAGCGCAAGGGGGCATCCGAGGCGATCGGGGACGTGCGCGGCCATGGCCTCTTCATCGGCGTCGAGATCGTCGCACCCGCCGACCACGCCCCCGCCGTTGACCAGGCCAAGCGCATCGTCAACCGGCTGAAGGACAAGGGCTTCCTCACCAGCAATGCCGGCGCCTTCAGCAACATCGTGAAGATCCGCCCGCCGCTGGTTTTCTCGCACGAGAATGCGGCCGAGTTCCTGGTGGCCTGGGACGAGACGATCGCCGAACTGTCGGCATGACGACGGCCGAGGAACTGGCCTACGCCCCGGCGGCCCGCCAGGCGCTGGTGGCGTTCGGCCTGCCCGATGCCGAGCTGGCATTCGTGCAACTGGCCGAGAACGTGACCTTCCGGGCCGTCGACCGGCGGGATGGGTCGCGCTTCGTGCTGCGACTGCACCGGCCCAGCTACCACGACCTGCCGGCGCTGAAGTCGGAGCATGTCTGGACGCGCGCCCTGGTCCAGGCCGGGGTGATGGCGCCGGAGCCCCTGCTGACGCCGGGCGGTGACAGCTTCGTCCAGGTCGACGTAGCGGCCATGGGCGAGCGGCGCTGGGCCGGCCTTGCCCATTGGGTGGAGGGCGAGCTGCTGGGCGATGTCATCGCGCGGGAGACCGACAAGGCCGCCAGCGCCTGGCATTTCGCCCGCCTGGGGGCGATCATGGCGGCCGTCCACAACCAGGCCACGGGCTGGGTTCCCCCGGCGGGGTTCCGTCGCCACGCGCTGGACGCCGATGGGCTGCTGGGCCCCGACCCGTTCTGGGGCCGCTTCTGGGACAGCGGGATCCTGTCGCCTGCCGAACGCCGGCTGCTGCTGGCCACGCGCGACATCGTGCACGCGGCGCTGGTCCGCTATGGCAAGCCAGCGTCGGTCTTCAGCCTGATCCATGCCGACCTGCACGCGCGCAACGTGCTGGTCGATGGCGCCAAGGCCGCCGTGATCGACTTCGACGATTCGGCATTCGGCTGGCACCAGTACGACCTGGCGGCCGCCCTGGTGAGCTATGCCCACCAGCCGGAATTCGCCCTGTTCCGCGACGCCTGCCTGGAGGGATACCGCTCCGTCCGCGCCATCGGCGAGGCCGACCTGGCATTGCTGCCGATGTTCGTGATGATCCGCGGCATGGCCCTGATCGGCTGGTATCACCAGCGTCCGGAGCTGCCCTTTCCCACCCGGATGACGGCCCTAAAGGACTATGTGTGCGATCGGGCCGCTGTCTTAGAGCTGCCTTGCTGAGGGGTATCTGACGCCCAGCCCCTCGTTTATCTCCCGCCCGCCGGCCAGGTGCGGCCGCCCGCCATCGGCTGCGGCACGCCCGTCGTGCGCGGCAGGCTGAGCGGCAGCCCGCGCAGCGAGCGCACGGCCAGGAAGGCGAAGGCCTCCGCCTCCAGCGCGTCGCCGTCCCAGCCGACCGCCTCCACCGGTTCGACCGGCACCCCCAGCCTCTGCCGCAGCCCGTCCAGCAGAACCTGGTTGTGGCGCCCGCCGCCGCCCACCAGCCAGCGCGACGGTGCCGCCGGGCAGAGGTCCTGGCCGGCCGCCACCGCCTCCACCGTGAAGGCCGCCAGGGTTGCCGCCCCATCGGCCGGCGACAGGTGCGCCCATTCCCGCCGTCCCAGCTCGTCGCGATCGAGCGACTTGGGCGCCGGCCGGGTGAAATAAGGGTGGGCCAGCAGGCGCTTCAGCACATCGCCATCGACCCGGCCGGCGGCCGCCAGGCTGCCGCCCTCGTCGAACGGCCGGCCGGTCGTCGCCATCACCCAGTCGTCGACCAGCGCATTGCCGGGCCCGGTGTCGAAGGCGACTAGGTCGTCGTCCGGCCCGATCCAGGTGACGTTGGCGACCCCGCCGATATTGAGGACCGCCAGGGGCCGCTCCAGTCCGGCGGCCAGTGCGCGATGATATACGGGCACCAGCGGCGCCCCCTCGCCGCCCGCGGCCACGTCGGCCGAGCGGAAGTCGTCGACCACGGTGATCCCGGTCAGCTTGGCCAGCAGGGCGCCGTCGCCGATCTGCCGCGTCAGCCGGTCGGCCGGGCGGTGCAGGATGGTCTGGCCGTGGAAGCCGACGACGGCCACGTCCGCCGCCGCGACGCCAGCCAGGTCGAGCAGGCGGCCGACCGCCTCGCCATGGCGCAGCGTCAGTTCGCGGGCCGCGCCGGCCACGTCGCCCCGGTCGCCCAGGACGGCGCGCAGGCGCTCCCGAAAGTCGGGCGCGTAGGGCACGGTCACGGCATGGCCCAGGCGGCGTACCCGCTGCCCGTCCGTCTCGATCAGGGCGGCATCGACGCCGTCGAGGGACGTCCCGCTCATCAGGCCGATGGCGAGAACCGGGGAAGTATGGGGGTCGGGCGTCATTTGCGGCATGGCCCGAGTGTGCTAAACGGCGGCGCCCCCGGCAAGCGCCCCGACCGGCCGCCGACCGACTTCCGGAAAGCCAGCATGACCCGACCCAAGTCCGACTTCATCGCCACCATGCAGGACCGCGGCTTCATCCACCAGATGACCGACGGCGCCGCCCTCGACGAGCGTTGCAGCAAGGGGATCGTGGTCGCCTATATCGGGTTCGACTGCACGGGCGACAGCTTGCATGTCGGCCATCTGGTGCAGATCATGATGCTGCGCTGGCTGCAGCGCACGGGCCACAAGCCGATCGTGCTGATGGGCGGCGGCACCACCAAGGTGGGCGATCCGTCGGGCCGCGACGAGACGCGCCGCCTGCTGTCGGATGCCGACATCGCCGCCAACAAGGCCAGCCTGCAAAAGAGCTTCGCCAACTACCTGACCTTCGGCGACGGCCCGACCGACGCCATCATGGCCGACAATGCGGACTGGCTCGACCGGCTGGCCTACATCCCGTTCCTGCGCGATGTCGGCCGGCATTTCTCGATCAACCGCATGCTGACCATGGACAGCGTGCGGCTGCGGCTGGAGCGCGACCAGCCGCTCACCTTCCTCGAATTCAACTACATGATCCTCCAGGCCTACGACTTCGTCGAGCTGGCGCGGCGCTACGACTGCGCGTTGCAGATGGGCGGGTCGGACCAGTGGGGCAACATCGTCAACGGCGTCGACCTTGGCCGGCGGACCGAGGAGAAGGAGCTGTTCGGCCTGACCACGCCGCTGATCACGACGGCATCCGGCGCCAAGATGGGCAAGACGGCGTCGGGCGCTGTGTGGCTCAACCCCGACCGGCTGTCGCCCTATGACTTCTGGCAGTTCTGGCGCAACACCGAGGATGCCGACGTCGGCCGCTTCATGCGGCTCTTCACCGACATGCCGCTGGGCGAGATCGCGCGGCTGGAGGCGCTCCAGGGGGCCGAGGTGAACGAGGCCAAGAAAATCCTGGCGACCGCCGCCACTGCGCTCTGCCATGGCCAGGCCGTCGCCGACGAGGCGGCCGAGACGGCGCGTCGCACCTTCGAAGAAGGCGTGGCGGGCGAGGCGCTGCCGACCATCGACCTAGCCCGCGCGCAGCTCGATGCGGGCGTACCGGCCTATGAACTGCTGCGCCAGGCGGGGCTGGCGGCTTCGAACGGCGAGGCGCGGCGCCTGGTCAAGGGCGGCGGTGCCCGCCTGAACGACGCCACCATCGACAGCGAGCAGCGGATGGTCACGGCGGCCGACATCGACGCCGCCGGCCGCATCAAGCTGTCGGCCGGCCGCAAGCGCCACGCCATCGTCCGCGTCGTCTGACCCTTGCAATGGCGGCGGTCCTGTTCCATCTGAGCGGAATGAGACCGCCGAGGGCCTGACCGGCCCCCTCCCTTCCCCCGCCGCACCCGATACCCGAGGTGCGCCTGCGCGGAGGAGAGAGAGTATGGAGCGGCAGTCCCGGCGATCGGCCGAACGCATTCGCGTCGATCAGGCCACCGAGCGATGGCACGAAGCCCAATCCACCCATGTACGGCTGTGGTCGGAACTGACCGACCTGGACAAGGAACGCCTGGCGGCGCGCCGGCTGCGCAGCCTGGCAGGCAAACTCGGCTGGGATGCGGTTCTGCGCCACATCGGCGTGGGCCGCCGGGTGGAGGACTGACCCCGGGTCAGGCGATCTTGCCGACCGTCTGGCCAATCGTCTGATAGAGGGCGGGGCGGCGCTGGTCCATCAGGGGGTAGCGCCGCTTCACCTCGGCGATGTGGTCGAGGTCGATGATCGCCGTCAGGCAGCATTCGGTGTCGGGTGCCTGGGCGACGATGACGCCCCAGGGGTCGACGATCATGCTGCGACCGACGAAGGCCAGACCGGAGGTCGGCTCCTGGCCCACCTGCCCCGAGGCCACGACCCAGCACTGGTTCTCGGTCGCCCGCGCGCGCAGGAAGAATTCCCAGTGGTCGAAGCGCGGCGACAGGAAGGCCGAGGCGCAGACGATAACCTCCGCCCCCTTCAACGCCAGTTCGCGATAGACCTCCGGGAAGCGGAGGTCGGAGCAGACGGAGACGCCGACCGGCCCGAAGGCCGTGGGGAACACCGGCAGTTCGTTGCCCGCCGCCACCTTCTTCGATTCGACGTAGCCGGGCGGGATGTCGGGCCGGTTCGGCGCATCGAACAGGTGCGTCTTCCAGTACTTGCCGACGACCTCGCCGTCCGGGTCGATCACGGGGGCCGAGTTGTAGTGCAGGTTGCCATGCCGCTCGTACATCGAGCCGATGACCGTCATGCCCCACTGCCGGGCCTTCTCGGACAGGCGACGCGTCGTCGGGCCGGGGATCTCCTCGGCGAGGCGGACATGGCCGTCCTCGCCGCTGAAGCCGATCCCGGTCCATAGCTCCGGCAGCACCACCAGGGTCGATCCGCGCCGCCCCGCCTCGTCGATGAGGTCGAGGGCGCGGCGGACCGTGCCTTCCTTGTCGGAATCGTCGGCCGTCATCTGGATGGCCGAAACCGTGCGCTGCCGGGCCATGCTCTTGCTCCCTCTCTCAGGCGGCCTTCAACGACGCCATGGCGGCCTCGACGCCGCCCTTGCCATGCGGGATGCCGGCCAGGTCGAGGCCCATCTCGGCCGCAGTCAGGGCACCCATCAGCATCGGCTCGTTGAGGTCGCCCATGTGGCCGATGCGGAAGACCTTGCCGTTCAGCCGGCTGAGGCCGCCGCCGAAGGACACGTTGAACCGCTCGGCGCAGACCTCGCGCAGCTTGTTGGCGTCGCTGCCGTCCGGCACCTGCACCGCCGTCACCGAATCGGAGACGAGGTCGGGGTTGGTGCAGAACAGCTCCGGACCGCCGCCGGCGCTCCACGCCTTGACGCAGGCCCGCGCCGCCGCACCCAGGCGGGCATGGCGGGCGAAGACGCCGTCCAGCGTCTCCTCCTCGATCATCCGCAGGGATTCCTGGAGGCCGAACATCAGGTGGACCGGGGCCGTGCCGGCGAAGCGGGCCTGGCGCTCGCCATCCAGCATGCGCCGCCAGTCCCAGTATTCGCGCGGCAGGGTGGCCGACTGGCTGGCCGCCAGCGCCTTGCGGCTGACGCCGGTGAAGCACATGCCGGGCGGCAGCATCAAGCCCTTCTGCGAGCCGCCGACCGCCACGTCGACGCCCCATTCGTCCATGCGGAAGTCGAACGAGCCGAGCGAGGAAATGGTGTCGACCAGGTAGAGCGCCGGGTGGCCGGCCGCGTCGATCGCCTTGCGGATGGCGGCGACAGGGTGGGCCACGCCGGTCGAGGTCTCGTTATGGACCTGGAGGACGGCACGGATCTCGTGGTTCACGTCCGCCTTCAGCCGCGCCTCGACGGCCGCCGGGTCGACGCCGCGGCGCCAGTCGGCCGGCACCATCTCGACCTTGATGCCGTAATGCTCGACCATCTGCGTCCAGGAGGACGAGAAGTGCCCTGTCTCCGGCACCAGGACGATGTCCCCGGCCGAACAGACATTGACCACCGCCGATTCCCAGGCGCCATGCCCGGATGCCGCGTAGGCCAGCATGATCTGCTCGGTCTTGAAGACCTTCTTCAGCCCGACGAAGCATTCCTCGGCGATCGCCTTGAATTCCTTCTGCGCGAAATCGAGCGCTGGGCGATGCATCGCCCGCAGGACGCGGTCGGGAATGTTGGTCGGGCCAGGGTTCATGAAGAACATGCGGCCACGCTGCACGGGCATGGTGGGGAACCTCTCGGATTCTAAAGGTGGGGGTCTAGAGGAGAGGCCCCGAAACTAGCACAAGGCGCACGCATCAGGCGAGCCAGCGGTCCATGCGGTCGCGGAAGCGATACCACTCGCCGATGACCGGCAGGAACCACGGACGGCCGGTGTAGAAGGGCCGCGTCGGGAAGGCGACGCCGTCGAACGCCGACGGCCGGTTCTGGGTGCGCGCGATCTTGCGCCCGAGCTGGGTCCCGAGCCACGTCATGGTGACGACACCCGAGCCGTTGCAGCCCATGGCGTAGTGGATGCCGTCATGCTGGCCGAAATGCGGCAGGGCGTCGAAGGTGAAGGCGACGTAGCCCGTCCAGCCATGGGTGATGCGGGTCGACTTCAGCTCGGGGAAGACCTCGGTCATCATGCCGTGCAGCGTCTTCGCCGTGTTCTCGGGCGTGTCGCCGGCGAAGCTGGCGCGGCCGCCATAGAGGATGCGGCGGCGGTCCTGCGACTGGCCGAAATAGGACAAGACGCGCTTGGTGTCGGCGATCGTGCGGCCGTTGGGGATCAGCGCGCGGACTTGGTCCTCCGGCAGTTCCTCGGTGGCGATGATGTAGCTGCGCACCGGGACCAGCCGGCGGCGGAACCAGCCCAGTTCCGGCCCTGTGTAACCGTTGGTGGTGGCGACCACTTCCTTGGCGCGCACCTCGCCCGCCGTCGTCTGCAGGACGAAGCCCGAGCCCTGGCGGGTGACCGAAGTGACCTTGGAATTGACCGACATGGTGGCGCCGGCGCGCAGGGCGGCGTCGCGGATGCCCCTGTGCAGCAGGGCCGGGTGCAGCCGGCCCGAGCGATCGACCAGCATGCCGCCATGGAAGGCGTCGGTCTTGATCTGCTCGTGCTGGCGGTCCTTGGGCAACATGCGCACGCCGGCGTTGGTGCCCTTCTGCAGCTTGTCGACGGCGGCTGCCAGCCGGTCGTAGTGGCGCGGCACCGCCGCACCCACGAAGCGCCCCGTCGGCCAGTAGTGGCAGTCGATGCCCTCGCGCCGGATCAGTTCCTCCAGATGCCCGAAGGATTCCGCGGCCTCGGCCAGCATGGCCGACGCATGCTCGGCGCCAAGCCGCTGCTCCAGCGAGCTCTTGCCATAGCCGGCCCGGCCCTTGCCGAGGTTGGTGCCGGGCGATACGCCGCCGCCGTTGCGCGTGCTGGCGCCCGCGCCGAACACCGATTCACCCTCGAGCACATGCGCCTGCACCCCGGAGCGCGCCAGTTCCAGCGCGCAGGACAGCCCGCCATAGCCCGAGCCGATGATCGCCACCTCGACCTCCTTGGGCGGGGGCACGGCGCCCTCGGCGGTCGGCGGCGCCCATTCCCACCACCAGGGCGTCGTCTTGAATCCCTCGGCGAAGATCGCGGCGGTGGTCATCGGATGGTCTCCGGATTGGCGGTCAGCAGAGTCGCTGTTATCGCAATCATAGACCGGGTCGTTCGCCGGCTGCGACGGGAATGCCGCAGCGCAGGCGCCGCTGGCGCAGATATTCCGCCCGCGTGGCGCCATATTCCCCCGCCCCCAGGGCCTTGGCCTGCGGGTCGATCTGGCGCGTGGCAACGATGTCGGCGGCGATCTCCACGGTCTCGGCGATCACGATCGTCTGCAGGGTGGCGCCGGTGCCGAGCGCGGTCGCCAGCGCCGTCCACAGGATGGCGTTGACCAGCACCACGTCGGCCACCGCGTCGCGCACCGTGCGCGGGCCGATCAGGGGCAGCACGACATAGCCGCCCTCCCCCACCCCGTAGCGGCACAACGACAGGCCGATATCGGCATGGACGGGCGGCAGCCCGCGGGCGGCGGCATAGTCGTACCAGCCGAGAAAGCCCTCGGTCGAATTCACCGCGAAGCGGCGGGTGGCCGTCCACGCCGTCGGCAGGTCGGCCACCGCCAAGCTGGAGACGACCGTGATCGGCTCGTTCACCAGGTTCGACATCATGTTGCCGACGCCACCGCGCACGCGGCGGGGGGTGCGGGGGGGCGGGGAGCGGTGGGGGTCGGCTCCCCCGCAGCCAGGACGACGCCAGGTCGATCCCGTGGTCGAAGGCGGCGTTGAACCGGAAGATCAGCCGGTTGTAGCCGTCGAGCCAGCCGCCATCGCCCATGCCGGGTGCCATCTGGGCCGCTGCCGACGGCATGCCGCAGAGCAGCGGTGCCACGATCATGGCGGCGAGGAGGTCTCTGGCGGTCGGCATCGACGGTTCCTTGGGTTGGCCGGTCGGCCAATCGGCAAATGGCGCCCCGGGGTTTGACCGTGGCATCCTGGCATGCTGGAAAACGAGATATAGTCCGCTCGCAACAGGAGTATCGTCCATGCCCCCTGAACGGCCAGAGCAGCATAGTCCGGAGTCTTGGTGAACCGATTCGGCGGCGCCTGGAAGCTGCCGATCGGCCGGGTCGCGATCGCCGCCTGGATCATTGCCGGGCTTGCCTTCAGCAGCCTCGCCATTGTCCTGCAATTGCGCGATCGCACGGCAACGCTGGAGAATTATCGCGATCTGCGCGCCTACAGCGCCAACGCCGCCGCCGACGCGATGAACCGCATCTTCGGCACGATGGATATCGTCTTCTCGCAGGCCATCAGCGAGTGGGCCCGATCCGGCCGGCCGATCGAACAACTGTTCCTGTCGCTGGCCGACTCCGAGCGACGGATCAGCCGGGCGCTGCTGGCGATCGACAATTTCTCGATCATCGCCGCCAACGGCCGCATCATCCACAGCCTCAATCCCGGCGCCGTCGGCTCCGACGTCTCGGACCGGGAGTATTTCCGCATCCATGCGGAGACCGATCGCGGCATGTGGATCGGCGAGCCGCACAGCTCGCGCATCGTGCCGGGGCAGCGCCGGATGCCGGTCACCTGGCGGATCAGCGACGCTGCGGGCGGCTTTGCCGGGGTGCTGTGGGCCAGCCTGTCGCCCGACGTCCTGTCCGAGGTGCTGTACAACTACCGCGACACGGACGACAGCTTCGTGGCGCTGCTCTCGGTGGCGGGTGCCACCCTGGCGACCGATCGCGTCGGCCGCTACGTGGCGATTCCGGAGACCGTCGTCGGGCCGGCCACCGTCGACAGCCGGACGACGATCGTGCAGGACGCCACGATCGACGGAACGGTCGGCACCTGGCACCTGGCCGGGCGTCGCATCGGCGACAGTGGGCTGAAGGTGATCCTGGGCAGCACCGAGCAGCAGATGCTACAGGCGTGGGACACCCGCACCAGCACGATCATCGTGCTCATCCTGCTCGTCGTGCTGTTCCAGGGCGCCTTCGCGCTGGCCATCCTGCGGCTGGCCGCGGACGAGCGCCAGGCGACCCGCGCGGCCGAGACCGCGGCCGGCCGCGCGATGCAGGCCGACCTCAGCAAGACCGAGTTCCTGGCGGTCATGTCGCATGAGATCCGCACGCCGCTGACCGCCATCATCGGCATGTCGGAACTGCTGGAGGGGGCCGACCTGCGCCCCCTCGAACGCCGGCAGGTCCAGGCGATCCGAACCGGCGGGCGGCAGATGCTGTCGGTCGTCAACAACGTGCTGGACTTCACGCGGCTGGGTGCCGGCGGGATCGAACTGGAGACGATCGACTTCTCTCTGCCAGCCCTGCTGGAGGAAATCCGCACGACGATGGGAACGGCCGCGCAGGAACGTGGACTGGCACTGATGATCGCAAGCGAGAACGACGACCTGGCGGTCCTGCGCGGCGACCCGAACCGGATCCGCCAGATCCTGCTCAATCTCGTCGGCAACGCGATCAAGTTCACCGAGCGCGGGGGCATCTCGCTGACGGCCGAGCGCCTGGCCGAGGCGGCCCGGATCGGTGGAACCCAACGGCGCTTCGTACGCTTCATAGTGGAAGACACAGGCATCGGCATACCGGCCGACCGGTTCGACCGGCTGTTCCAGCCCTTCAGCCAGGCGGACACGTCGATGGCCCGCCGCTATGGCGGGTCCGGCCTGGGGCTGGCCATCTGCAAGCGGCTGGTCGATGCGATGGGCGGACGGATTTCCGTCGACTCCATTGTGGACGCCGGCACCCGCTTTCGCTTCGATATCCCGCTGGAAAACGGCAGCGCCGCCATCCAGGAGCCGACCACGGAGACAAGAGTGCAGGCCAGTTCGTTGAAACTGCTGGTGGCCGAAGATGTCGAGATCAATCGGGAACTGGTTCGCGCCATGCTGACCGCACGCGGCCACCGGGTGACGCTGGTGGGCGACGGCAGCGCGGCGGTGGCCGCGGTTCGCGCCGAGCGGTTCGATGCGGTGCTGATGGATGTGCAGATGCCGGTAATGGACGGGGTGGAGGCGACACGGCGCATTCGCGCCCTGCCCGGGCCCGAGCGCGACATCCCGATCGTGGCACTGACCGCCAATGTGCTGACGGGCGCGCACCAGTCCTATCTGGCGGCCGGCATGTCGGCCTGTGTCGACAAGCCGATCGCGTGGAACGTGCTGGAGCAGACCCTGATCCGTTTGGCCGGATCGCCGGCGGCGGCCGATCGACCGGCCTGATTTTTTCTTCCACCAGAAGCAACAAGCGCGGTGCGAAACGGGGGATAAGGGTTATGATCCCATCATTCGCGGCTATGATCTCGTCAACGGAGGGGGACGCGACCGAGATGCGGTGCGTGGAGTGTGAGCGTATCCGGGAGATTGTTCGCGATCACAATCGCGTATTCCTCTCTTTCCCGACGGCCTTCACTTACGAAAAGGCAATGGCCGGCATCGGCGAGGCGGCCCAGGCCTACAGTTCCGGCCCGGGCCCGCGCTGCATCACCTTCCAGGCGACCCCGGACGAACTGCGGCTGATCTGCGCCAGACTCAGCCGGCAACTCAGCTCCGAGGAGCGCCACCATTCCCGCGCCCTGGTTCTGCCCGCCGACGACGAGCCGACTCTCGGCCAGTATCTGGGCACCCTGTCGGTCGATCAGCTTGTCGCCGTCGTCGACGGCCTGCGCCTGGTGGAGCTGATCGAGAGCGACCGCCTGTTCTCGGCCCTGCAGCCGATCTTCCGCGCCGACCGCACGATGTTCGGCCATGAGGCATTGCTGCGCGGGCGCGAGCTCGATGGCACCATCATCCCGGCCGGACCGCTGTTCGCCGCCGCCGCCCAGACGGAACTCCTGTTCACGGTCGACCTGATCGCCCGCCGCCTGGCGCTCGAGACGGCGGCGCGCACCGGCAATGGCGTGATCTTCGTCAACTTCGATCCCGCCAGCATCTATGACCCGACCTATTGCCTGGCGGAGACCGTCGCTTTCGTGCGCGAGATCGGGCTGAAGCCGCACGACGTCATCTTCGAGGTGACGGAGAGCGGCGAGGTGCGCGACCGCGACCATCTGCGGCGCATCCTGCGCTTCTATCGCGATGCCGGGTTCCGGGTGGCGCTCGACGATGTCGGGGCCGGGTTTGCCGGGCTCAACATGCTGCTGGAAGTGCAGCCGGACGTGATCAAGATCGACATGGAACTGATCCGCGGCATCGACCGCGACCGCTACCGCCAGAGCGTCGTCGGCCACCTGATTGGCATCGCGCGCGACGTCGGCGCCATGTCCGTGGCCGAGGGCATCGAGACCGAGGCCGAGATGGACTGGGTCGTGAATGCCGGCGTCGACCTGCTGCAGGGCTTCTATCTCGGCCGGCCGTACATCCCGGAGCCCGTCCACCGGGCATAGCGCAACCGGGGCGGCCGATGGCCGCCCCGCTGTTCAAGTTTGGGCGCCGCCTCAAGCCGGCTCTATCACCGTCCGGCTTTCCAGGTCGGCCTCGATCGCCGCCCGGTCGAGATGGACGACGTGATAGCGCCCGGCCAGCCAGTCGGCGAACTGGTCGCGATAATGCGGGCTGCCGGGCACGCCGGAATTGCCGATGTTCTGCACCGCCAGGAACGAGGCGGGCGCCGCGAAATCGACGATGATGCGGTATTCCGCGCCCGAGCCCGCGCCATGCGGCGGCAACTCGCCGCCGGTGTTGCACACGGTGTGCGACCCGCCGGCGACCGGCGCCGGGCCGATGTCGAACGCCTCGGCATTGGCCGGGTTGGAGAGCGCATGGGACCAGTGGGCGAGGTGCACCCGCCCCCAGGTCCAGGTGGCCGGGTCGTCGCCCAGCCGCGCGCGCAGGGCTGCCATCGCATCCTTGGCCGCGGCCACGGCGGCGGGCCGAGTGCCGTCCGGAAAATACGCCATGGCCGGGTCGGCCAGCAGGGCCACGCCCAGGTTGGTCTGCTGCGAGGCGAGGTCGAGCAGCCGGCCGGGCACGTGCTGGCCCAGCACGCGGCGCTGCCAGTGGAACATGAAGGTCTCGAACACGGTCGGGGCCGCGCTGTCGAGCCCGTAGCGATAGTCCCAGCCGGCCAGCAGGGCCGCCAGCCCGCTTGCGTCGGCGTCCGCGCTGCCGGCCAGGGCTGCCAGGAGGTCGGGGCAAACGCGCTCGGCCCGCACGTTCTTGATGTCGTTCTGGAGCGCCGTGGTGGCCGCGTGGTCGGCGGTGCCGCCGGCAAACACCTGGTCGATGCGGATGCCGCGGTGCCCCTGCGAATAGGCGCCATAGATGGTGTGGGGATAGTCGGGCGGCACGATGCGCTGGTTTGCGCTGGCGACATAGCCGCGGGCCGGGTTGTAGCTGTGCGGCAGGCCGTCGAACGGCACATAGCCGGTCCAGCGGTCGTCGGCGCGGTCCGCGTCACGCAG
Source organism: Stella humosa (assembly GCF_006738645.1). GTDB lineage: Bacteria > Pseudomonadota > Alphaproteobacteria > ATCC43930 > Allostellaceae > Allostella > Allostella humosa. The sequence goes on from NZ_AP019700.1 coordinate 3,331,790, forward strand.
GCCATAGGTGACACGCCCGCGCACCGGCACGCGGCCAGCCATCTGATAGCCGACATTGCCGGCGGCATCGGCATAGACGAAGTTGAAGACGGCGACCGACCAGTCGCGCAGCGCCGCGCGGAAGCCCTGCCAGTCCTTCGCCCGCGAAATGGCGAGGCTGGCGCGCAGGTCGTCCATGTGCTCGGCCCCGACCCAGCGCAGGGACAGGGGCGGCTCGCCGCCTTCGGCCAGGGCCGGGACGAGTGCGTTCACGATCGGCCCGCGCACGGTGGAGCGCACCGTCAGCCGGTGGGTGGGGCCGCCGCGGACAGCGATCTCGCAGCTCTGCTCGTCGAACGGGCGCCATACGTCGCCGTCGCGATAGTATGCCGGGTCGGTCGGATGGACCGTCTCGCGATAGAGGTCGCGGGTCGAGGCCATGTTGTTGGTCAGGCTCCAGGCGACCCGGCCATTGCTGCCCCACCACAGGCCGGGGAAGCCCGGATGGCCGCAGCCGGCGGCATCGTCCTCGGGCCCGTGCAGGCCGTATTCGTACCAGCTCGACGGGACCCAGAAGGGCTGGTGGGGGTCGCCCGCCAGCAGCGCCTTGCCGCCCGGCACCAGGCCGCCGGCCACCGCCCAGTTGTTGCTGCCGGTCTGGTCGTCGCTGCCGGCGGCGAGCGAGCCGCCATCGGGCAGGACCAGGCTTTCGGAGGCTTCCGGCGTCAGGTAGGCGGCCCGCGCCGCCTCGGGCAGGAAGCGGGCGGCCTCGGCCGCCATCAGCCGGTCGATGCGGCCGTTCAGGGACCACCAGATGCCACGGCCGATGGCCACGACGCAGCCGACCGTGAAGGGCTCCGGCGCGTAGCCCAGCAGGCGGAATTCCACGGGCAGCGCATCGCCATAGCGGGCGATCTGATAGTTGATACCGGACACGAAGGCAGCCGCGGTCGCGTAGGTGGCGCCATCCATCAGGGCCGGCTCGCGCTCGGCCATGCGCGGGATGCCGACGGTGCGGTGGGCGATGTCGGCCGCCAGGTATTTCGGCCCCAGGATCTCGGCCTGGCGGCCGAGCGCGCGGCGGCGCAGGCGGTCCATCTGCCACAGCCGGTCCTCGGCCATGGCCACGCCCAGCCCGAAATAGAGGTCGGCCGTGGTTCCCGCATGGATGTGCGGCACCCCGGCGCGGTCGCGCAGGATCTCCACCCGGCCGCCGACCGGCCCCGTCAGCACGGCATCGCCGATCGCCCCCTGCCCCGCCAGGAACGCGTCGCGCGCGGCGGCCAGCTCGGCGGCGGTGGCGCCGCTCGCGCGGCAGACATCCTCGATCGGCTCGGCCCCGGCCAGGGCGGCCAGCAGGGCGGACTGGGAAATGGTCATGGCGGTTCCGTGGAGTGGTGCGGGCGGGAAGGAAGCCGCAGGCTAGACCGTGCCGGCGCCCCTGTCATTCATCCCCGGCCCCACCCGGCCGCATGCGGGAAGCCAGCCCGCCACGACTACCAGCAGGGATCGTCCGTCCAGGGACCGGCGATCGCCAGCACATGGCGGACCGTCGTACCGATGGTGTTGACGACGTGCTGAACGACCGCCTTCTTGCAGGTCGGGGTGGCGCCCCGGAACCGCCGCAGGCAGTAGGCGCCGGCGGCCGAGTTCTGCGGGTTGTGCTGGAACCAGCGCTCGATATCCGGCGTCTCCATGTGGACGCCATAGACGTAGAAGGTCTCGTAGGTCTTCGCCTCGTCCGCCGACAGGTAATAGAGCGTCCCGTCGACGCACATCTCCTGCGCTAGCTTGCCGCCGAGTTCGGACCCGGACGGGCTCTGCGCCAGCGCCGGCCCGGCGGTGAGCGCAACGGCGGAGATGGCGAGTGCGGATAGGGCGATGGCGATCGATCTCATGGGTGGCTCCGGCGCCGATTGGTTGGGTCCAGGCCGATCATCTCACGCGCTCATCGCCTGGGCCAACCGGGATCGGCGGACAGGTCCGGCGATATTTCCACTTGCGGGCGTGCGGGGCGGGAGTCACCGTCTTTGCCCAAGGGACACTGGAAAGACGAGGTGCGTGTGCCCAATATGATTGGAAAGGTTGCCACGCGGGTCGTTGTTCTGGCGGCCTTGGCACCGGCCGTCGTCGCAACGGCGCACGCGGCCGAGCTCAACTTCACCTTCGCCAACCACCTGACGAGCGAGACGATCCGGGCCCGAATCTTCCACGCCGACCAGGGCCAGCAGGACGCCGGGATCGCGGCCGGCGGCCACTCGGTCATCTACAAGCCGTACACGATGGCCCAGGGCTCGAACCTGATGCTGGCTTACTTCCACAGCGAGAACGGGTTTGCGCAATACTGCCACTACGCTGTCAGCGTCGACTTCACCTGGTCGGACTGGGGGTGGCTGAAGCCGCAGACGGGGACGTATGCCTGCAGCATCATGCCCACCAGTTCGGCGCCCAACAAATGCCAGCACTCCAGCACCGCCACCGCGGGCGGATGCAATTTCAGCTTCATGGTGGAGCGGTAGAACCGAGGCCGGCACCACGCCAATGGCGAGGCCCATGTAACTCAACCGGAGAATGCGACATGGCTGCCGCGGCAGGTCCGAAGCCACCGCGCGTCAAGGTGCGGGAGGGCCATGCGCGCCTGCGCGAACAGGGGCTTCGCCCGATCCAGACAGGGGTGCCCGATGTCCATTCGCCGACCTTCCGGGCGGCCGCCCATAGCCAGTCGCTGGCCGTCGCCGACAGCGCCCACGCCGACGACGATAAGGCGTTCATCGACGCGGTATCGGATTGGGACGAGAATTGATAGCGAGCCCCTGGGGACGGGCCCAGCAAAGCCGCGCCGGCGGGCCGGCCAACTCATTGAATTCTATGAGTTTTCAGAGGCAGGAAAGTTGGCGGAGGGGATGGGATTCGAACCCACGATAGGACTTTAGATCCTATAACGGTTTAGCAAACCGCCGCCTTCAGCCACTCGGCCACCCCTCCACCCGAGAGTGGATCATACACGGCGTATGCAAGGCAGGTTCTAGCCGCCCACAGGCATGCCTGTCAACGAAAGGGGCCGCGATCTTGGGCGATCGCGGCCCGAATTCGTAGCGCGAGGCGTTCAGCCGGGGACGGCCATGCCCTTCTGCACCGCCGGGCGGGCGCCGACGGCGTCGTACCAGCGGCGGACGTTGGGGAATTCCGCCAGGTCGACGGCGTGCCATTCATGCCGCGCGGCCCAGGGATAGGTGATGATGTCGGCGATGGTGTACTCGGCGCCGGCCAGGTACTCGGCCTCGCCCAGGCGCTTGTCGATCACGCCATAGAGGCGCTTGGCCTCGTTGGTGTAGCGGTCGATGGCGTAGGGGATGGGCTCGGGTGCGGCGCGGCGGAAATGATGGGCCTGGCCCAGCATCGGGCCAAAGCCGCCCATCTGCCACATCACCCATTGCAGGGTGGTGTAGCGGGCGACCGGCTCGGCCGGATAGAACTTGCCCGTCTTGTCGGCCAGGTAGATCAGGATGGCGCCGGATTCGAAGAGCGACAGCGGCTTGCCGCCCGGCCCGTCCTGGTCGACGATGGCCGGGATGCGGTTGTTCGGGCTGATCGCCAGGAAATCGGGGGCGAACTGCTCGTTCTTGCCGATGTTGATCGGGTGCACCCGGTAGGGCAGCCCGACCTCCTCCAGCATGATGGAGACCTTGCGGCCGTTGGGCGTGGTCCAGGTATAGAGGTCGATCATCGTGCCTTGCCCCCTGCCCTATTGCGGCATCGGCATCAGGTCGGGCGCCGGCTTGGCGCCGGGCTGGCCGCCCATGCGCGCCACCCAGGCCTGGACCAGCGGCCAGCGCGCGAGGTCGAAGCCACCCTCGGCCGCATGGACCACCGTCGCATAGACCGAGATGTCGGCCACCGACGGCGTCTGCCCGCCCAGAAACGGCTGGCCCGCCAGGCCGGCTTCCAGGGTCTTCAGGGCGCCCTCGCCGCGCTCGACATAGTGGGCGACGAGCATCGGGTCGGCGTCCTGCATGAAGCGCTTGTAGAAGCGCGGGCGGGCGATGCCGGGCAGCAGTTGGTCGGCCTCCCACGACAGCCATTCCAGCGTCGTCCGCTGGCCGGCCGCGTCGCCGCCACCGAACTTGCCCAGCCGTTCGGCCAGATGCAGCAGGATCGCGTTCGACTGGCAGTAGGACTGCTCGCCATCGACCAGCACTGGCACCTGGCCGAAGCGGTTCATGGCCAGGAACTCGGGCTTCTTGTGCTCGCCCTGGCGCAGGTTGACGTACTTGAAGGTGAACGGCTCGCCCGCCATCGAGAGCATCAGGGCCACCTTGTAGGTCGGGAACGACAAGGGGCTGCCGTGGAGCGTCATCGCCATCGTTGCTGTCTCCTGCGAATAAGGAAGCGCGGGCGCCGGCCCTAGCCGGCCAGCTTGCGCTTCAGGATCTCGTTCACCAGGGCCGGGTTGGCCTTGCCCTGGGTCGCCTTCATCACCTGGCCGACGAAGAAGCCGAACAGCTTGTCCTTGCCCGAGCGATACTCGGCCACCTTGTCGGCGTTGGCCGCCATCACCTGGTCGATCGAGGCCTCGATCGAACCCGTGTCGGAGTCCTGCTTCAGGCCGCGTTCCTCGACGATGACGGCGGCGGGCTTGCCCGTCTCCCACATCGCCTCGAACACCTCCTTGGCGAGCCGGCCCGAGATGGTGCCGTCGCGGATGAGGTCGATCAGCCCGCCCAGCGCCTCGGCCGAGACCGGGCTTTCGGCGATCGGCTTGCCCGCCTTGTTGAGGAAGGCGAAGAAGTCGCCGGTCACCCAGTTGGCCGCCAGCTTGGGGTCGCGGCCGCGGGCGACGGCCTCGAAGAAGGCGGCATTCTCCTGCTCGCCCACCAGCACGCCGGCGTCATAGGGCGTCAGGCCGTATTCGGCGACGAAGCGCGCCTTCTTCGCATCCGGCAGCTCCGGCATGCCGGCCTTGATCTCGTCGACGAATTCCTGGGTCAGGATCAGCGGCAGCAGGTCCGGGTCGGGGAAGTAGCGATAGTCGTGCGCATGCTCCTTGGAGCGCATCGAGCGCGTCTCGCCCTTGCCGGAATCGAACAAGCGGGTTTCCTGGCGGATCGTGCCGCCATCCTCGATGATGGCGATCTGGCGCCGGGCCTCGTACTCGATCGACTGCATGACGAAGCGGATCGAGTTCACATTCTTGATCTCGCAGCGCGTGCCCAGTTCCTCGCCCGGGCGGCGGACGGAGACGTTGCAGTCGCACCGCATCGACCCCTCCTCCATGTTCCCGTCGCAGGTGCCGAGATAGCGCAGGATGGAGCGGAGCTTCTTCAGATAGGCGCCGGCCTCCTCGGAGGTGCGCATGTCGGGCTCGGACACGATCTCCATGAGGGCGACGCCCGACCGGTTGAGGTCGATGTAGGACATCGTCGGATGCTGGTCGTGCATGCTCTTGCCCGCGTCCTGCTCCAGGTGCAGGCGGGTGATCCCGACCGAGCGGCTGGCGCCGCCCGCGAGGTCGAGCACGATGGTGCCCTTGCCGACGATCGGCCGGGTGAACTGCGAGATCTGATAGCCGGCCGGCAGGTCGGCATAGAAATAGTTCTTCCGGTCGAAGACGGAGACGAGATTGATCTCGGCCTCCAGCCCCAGCCCGGTCAGCACCGCCTGGCGCACGCAGACCGCGTTGATGACCGGCAGCATGCCCGGCATGCCGGCATCGACGAACGAGACCTGGCTGTTCGGCTCGGCGCCGAACGCGGTCGCCGCCCCCGAGAAGAGCTTGGAATGGGAGACGACCTGGGCGTGGACCTCGAGGCCGATCACGACCTCCCAGGAACCCGTGCGTCCTTCGATGAGGCTCATGCTGCACCTCCGACGCTGGCGGGCTTGGCCGTGAAGCCGGCCGCGCGCTCGATGGCGTGGCCGACGCGCAGCACCGTTTCCTCGTCGAAGGCACGTCCCAGCACCTGCAGGCCGAGCGGCAGCCCCTCGGCCGACAGGCCGCCCGGCACCGACAGGCCGGGCAGGCCCGCCAGGTTGGCGGTCACCGTGAAGATGTCGTTCAGGTACATGGCGATCGGGTCGTCCATCTTGTCGCCCAGGCCGAAGGCGGCCGACGGCGCGGTCGGCGTCAGGATCGCGTCCACCTTCTCGAAGGCGTTGCGGAAATCCTCGACGATGCGGGCGCGCACGCGCTGGGCCTTCAGGTAGTAGGCATCGTAGTAGCCGGCCGACAGCACGTAGGTGCCGATCAGCACGCGGCGCTTCACCTCGGCCCCGAAGCCGGCGGCACGGGTGTTCTCGTACATCTCGTCCAGCGTCTGGCCGGGCACGCGCAGGCCGAAGCGCACGCCGTCATAGCGCGCCAGGTTGGACGAGGCTTCTGCCGGCGCGATGATGTAGTAGGTCGGCAGGGCATGGCGGGCATGCGGCAGGCTGATCTCGACCGGCTCGGCGCCGGCGTCCTTCAGCCAGGCGATCCCCTGCTGCCACAGGGCCTCGATCTCGGGCGGGGTGCCCTCGATGCGGTATTCCCGCGGGATGCCGATGCGCAGGCCGCGCACGCCCTGATCCAGCGCCTTCTCGAAGTCGGGCACGGGCAGGTCGACCGAGGTCGAATCCTTAGGGTCGTGGCCGGCCATCTGGCCCAGCAGGATCGCCGTGTCGCGCACCGTGCGGGCCATCGGCCCCGCCTGGTCGAGCGAGGAGGCAAACGCAACGATGCCCCAGCGCGAACAGCGGCCATAGGTCGGCTTGATACCGACGATGCCGCAGAACGACGCCGGCTGGCGGATCGAGCCGCCGGTATCGGTGCCGGTCGCCCCCAGCGCCATCCGCGCGGCCACGGCCGCGGCCGAGCCGCCGGACGAGCCGCCCGGCGTCAGCGGCCGGTTGTCGCCCTGGCGCCGCCAGGGGTTCTCCACCGCGCCGTGGTAGCTCGTCATGTTGGACGAGCCCATGGCGAACTCGTCCAGGTTGGCCTTGCCCAGCATGACCGCACCCGCCCGCCACAGGTTGGCGGTGACGGTCGATTCATAGGCTGGGCGGAAGCCGTCCAGGATGTGCGAGGCGGCCGTGGTCAGCACGCCCTCGGTGCAGAACAGGTCCTTGATGGCGAGCGGGATGCCCTCCAGCGGGCGGGCCTCGCCGGCGGCGATGCGCCGGTCGCTCTCGGCCGCCATCGCGCGGGCCTGATCGGGCGTCTCGGTGATGAAGGCATTCAGCGAACGGCCGGCTGCTACCGCCGCCACATGGGCATCGGCCAGCTCGGCCGCGGAGAACCGCTTAGCCGCCAGCCCGTCGCGGGCATCGGCCAGGGTAATGTCGGTCAGATCGGAAGCGTGCATCACTCCACCACCTTCGGCACCGCGAAGAAGCCGGGCACGGCCTCGGGTGCATTCCGCAGAATCTTCTCGGCCTGGCCGCCGTCGGTCACCCGGTCGGCCCGCCACGGCAGCACGGCATCGACGACCGACGAGACGGGCTCGACGCCGGCGGTATCGACGCTGTCCAATTGCTCGATCCATTGCAGGATCGTCGACAGCTCGCCGGCAAGCGCCGTCTTCTCGTCGTCCGTCACCTTGATGCGGGCAAGCCGCGCGATATGCGCGACGGTATCGGTATCGATGGCCATGGCCGGAGAGTCCTGGGGAAATAGGGCGGCGGAACCTACCAACCGCCCCCGCCCGGTGCAACCGATGGGCCAGCCGCACTTGCAAGGCCGGCTTGCAAGGACGGGCGGCGGCGGCGATGGTGCCGCCACCATGGCCATCGTCCAACTCGCCGAACTTGCCCCCCTGCGCGCCGGACCAGCCCGCCTGCTGGGTCTCGACGTCGGCACCAAGACGGTGGGCCTGGCCTTGTCCGATACCCGCCTCGTCATCGCCACGCCGATGGAGACGATCCGCCGCGCGAAGTTCCAGGAGGATGCGGCCCGCCTGGCCGACATCGTCCGCCGCCAGGGCGTGGGCGGGCTGGTCGTCGGCCTGCCGATCGGTATGGATGGCCGGGAGAACCCGCGCAGCCAGTCGGTCCGGGCCTTCGTGCGCAACCTGCTGGCCGTGATCGATCTGCCGGCGGCGATGTGGGACGAGCGGCTGTCGACGGCCGCCGTCGAGCGGGCGATGATCGCCGCCGACATGACCCGCAGCCGCCGGGCCGAGGCGATCGACCGGGCGGCCGCCGCCTACATCCTGCAAGGCGCGCTGGATGCGCTGGCGCACGTGCAGGCCAGCGCGCCCGAGGCTTGACGCACGCCGGCCCTCCCGCCATCAAATGGTTCCCGCCCGGCCGATTTCGGCCCCTGCATCCGGCTGCGTCCCGTCGCCGGCCCCCTGCCAACCGCCCCCTGCGAATCCCTCGACTGGGAAGGATCTGCCCGATGACCAGCCGCGCCACCCGTGTGCCCCTGCTTTCAAACAGCCCCGGCACCGAGCGTTTCCTCACCGTCTATCGCTTCGGCACGCCCGGCGCCCGGCCCAAGGCGTATCTGCAAGCGGCCATCCATGCCAACGAACTGCCAGGCGTGATGGCGCTGCACTACCTGCTGCCGATGCTGGACGCCGCCCAGAAGGCCGGCCAGATCAAGGGCGAGATCATCGTCGTGCCGACCGCCAACCCGGTCGGCCTGTCGCAGCACATGTTCGCCAACCATCTCGGCCGCTACGACTTCAACATTCTCGAGAACTACAACCGCAAGTATCTCGACATCGGCGACGCGATCGTGGCCCAGGTGAAGGACAAGCTCGGCCCGGACGAGGCTGCCAACACCGACCTGGTGCGCCGGGCGATGGTGGCCGCCGTCGAGGGACACCACGCCCCGAACGAGCCGCAGTTCCTGAAGAAGACGCTGATGGCGATGTCGGTCGATGCCGACTACGTGCTGGACCTGCATTGCGACGCGCACGCGGCGCTGCATCTCTTCGCCGGTGCCAGCCATGCCGACGCGGTGTCGGACCTGTCGGCGCAGATCGGAAGCCAGGCGACCACGGTCGGGCGGCCGGAATCGATCCCCCAGGTCATGAGCTTCAGCGCCTGCAACATCGCGCCCTGGCTGAAGCTGGCCCAGGCCTACCCGGACGCGGCCCTGCCCAAGACCTCGTTCTCGGTCACCATCGAGTATCGCGGCCAGGCCGACGTGTCGCACGAACTGGGCAAAGGCGACGGCACCGCGCTCTTCAAGTTCCTGCAGCGGCGCGGCGTGGTCGGCGGCGATCCCGGCCCGTTGCCGGCGCCGAAATGCAAGATCACCCCCGGCTGGGGCATGGATGTCGCCTATGCCCCCAAGGCCGGCATGCTGGTCTACCTCAAGGATCGCGGCGTCACCGTCCAGGAGGGCGAGGCGGTGTGCGAGATCATCGACCCGCTCGACCCCTTCTCGGACGATTGCAAGACCGTGATCAAGGCGGCGGCGACCGGCGTCCTGTTCAGCCGGCGGCGCGATGGCCAACTGGCCTTCCCGGGCCAGGTCGTCTTCCGCATGGCCTGCGAGAACGAGCTGCCGCACCGCATCGGCCGGCCCGGCACGGACGACTAGACCCGCCGCCCACGACGTGCAGCCGGGCAAGGCGGGGCAACCCGCCTTGCCCGGACTCGCATCCAGCCCCTATAGGACGGTTTTATGTCTTCGCTTGCGGCTTCGGCCAGCTATCCACACCGTCACCTGCTCGGCATTGAGGGCCTGTCGGCGGCGGAGATCACCCACCTGATCGACCGGTCGGAGCTGTTCGTCAGCCAGAATCAGGGCGCCGACAAGAAGGGCGGGTCGCTGCGCGGCCGCACGATCATCAACCTCTTCTTCGAGAATTCGACGCGCACCCGGACCTCGTTCGAGCTGGCCGGCAAGCGGCTGGGCGGCGACGTCATCAACATGTCGGTCGAATATTCGTCGATGAAGAAGGGCGAGACCCTGATCGACACGGCGATGACGCTGAACGCGATGAACCCGGACGTGCTGTGCGTCCGCCATCCCGAGAGCGGCGCCGTCAAGCTGCTGTCCGACAAGGTGAACTGCGCCGTCATCAATGCCGGCGACGGCACCCACGAGCACCCGACGCAGGCCCTTCTGGACGCGCTGACGATCCGCCGCCGCAAGGGCAGCCTGCGCGGCCTGGTGGTCGCCATCTGCGGCGACGTGCTGCACAGCCGGGTCGCGCGCTCCAACATCGCGCTCTTGAACACCATGGGCGCCCGCGTCCGCGTAGTGGCGCCGCGCACCCTGCTGCCGACGGCGATCGACCGGCTGGGGGTGGAGGTCTTCCACGACATGAAACGCGGCTTGGCCGACACCGACATCGTCATGATGCTGCGCCTGCAGACCGAGCGGATGGCCGGCAGCTTCGTGCCCTCGATCCGTGAGTACTACCACTTCTTCGGGCTCGACTACGCCAAGCTGGCGGTCGCCAAGCCCGACGCGCTGATCATGCATCCCGGCCCGATGAACCGCGGCGTGGAGATCGACAGCGAGGTCGCCGACGACATCGACCGCTCGCTGATCCGCCAGCAGGTCGAGATGGGGGTGGCCGTCCGCATGGCCTGCCTGGAGGTCCTGGCGGAGAATCTGACGACCCGCAACGCGGCTGCCGTGGAGGCCGGCCGATGACCCGGGTCGCGCTCGCCAACGCCCGCCTGTTCGACCCCGCCACCGGCCGCGACACGCCGGGCGGGCTGCTCATCGTCGACGGGCGCATCGCCGACCTGGGGCCCGCGCTCTTCGCCGACGGCGTGCCCGAGGGGGCGGAAGCGATCGACTGCGCCGGGCGGCTGCTGGTGCCGGGCCTGATCGACATGCGCGCGCAATTGCGCGAGCCCGGCAACGAGCACCAGGAGAACATGGCGACCGCCAGCCAGGCGGCCGTGGCCGGCGGCATCACCACCATCGTCTGCCTGCCCAACACCGATCCGGTGATCGACGACGTGGCCCTGGTGGAGTTCGTGCGCCGCCGCGGACGCGACATCGGCCTCGCCCATATCCATCCCTATGCCGCCGCCACCAAGGGCCTGGCGGGCAAGGAACTGACCGAGATGGGCCTGCTGGCGGAGGCGGGCGCGGTCGGCTTCACCGACGGCACGCGCGCCATCGCCAATGCCGGCATCATGCGGCGCGCGCTCAGCTATGCCCGCACCTTCGACCTGCTGCTGGTGCAGCACCCCGAGGAGCCGACCCTGTCGCACCCGGGCGGCATGAACGAGGGCGAGATCGCCACCCGGCTCGGCCTGCCCGGCATCCCGGCGATGGCCGAGGTGGTGCTGCTGGAACGCGACCTGCGCTTGGTCGAGTTGACCGGCGCGCGCTACCACGCCGCCCATCTGTCGACGGCGGGCGCGGTGGAGGCCATCCGCGATGCCAAGCGGCGCGGGCTGCCGGTCACTTGCGACACGGCCCCGCCCTACTTCGCGCTGAACGAGACGGCGGTCGGCGACTACCGCACCTTCGCCAAGCTGTCGCCGCCCTTGCGCAGCGACGGCGACCGGCGGGCGATCGTGGCCGGCATCGCCGACGGCACGATCGACGCCATCGCCAGCGACCACGCCCCGCACGACCAGGATTCCAAGCGCCTGCCCTTCAGCTCGGCCGCCAGCGGCATCATCGGGCTGGAGACGCTGCTGCCGCTGGTTCTGGAACTGGCCCACCAGGGCGACGTGCCGTTGGCCCGCGCGCTGGCGGCGGTCACCGCGGCACCGGCCGGCATCCTCGGGCTGGATTGCGGCCGCCTGGCCGTCGGCGCCCCGGCCGACCTGACGCTGATCGACCTCGACCGCCCCTGGCGCATCGCCGTCGACCGCTTCCGCTCCAAGTCCAAGAACTCGCCCTTCGACGGCCGGCCGGTGCAGGGGCGCGCGGCCATGACCATGCTGGGCGGCCGCGTCGTCCACCGCGTCGCGGACTGACGCGCCTTGGACGCGATCGCCGCCCCCTCGCCGGCCCCGCCTTCGCCGGCCGAGGCAGAGCGGCGGATTCTGGCGGGCGACCTGGCCGGTGCCGCAGCCCTGGTGCGAGCGGCGGCCGGCGAGACGGCCGAGAACCCGGGCTGGGCCCGGCTGCGCCTCGTGCTGCATCTCCTGGATGCCGGCCATGCCCCCGGCGCCTATGAGGGCCGGGTGCCCGACATCCTGCAACTGGTGCCGGCCGTCGACCTGCCGCCGCCGGACCTGCCGGCGCTGGCTTCGGCCGCCATCGTCGACGCCGACCATTTCGCGCGCACCGTCGAGGCCGAGCGGCGCATGGCCCTGGCCGCCGGACGACATGCCGAACAGCTCTTCGCCGCCGGCGACGCCCAGGCCGCGCATGACGTGCTGGAACAGGCACTGGCCGTGGTCGCCCCCCCGGTCGAGCTGTTCCGGCTGTTCGGCCGGGTGAACACGCGGCTGGGCCGGGCGTCCGACGCGCTCTTCGCCCACGAGCGCGCCGTCGACCTGGCGCCCGACGACCGCAGCGCCCGGATCGAACTCGGCCAGGCCATGCTGGCCGTCGAGGACCATGAGGGGGCTGCCGCCCTGCTGGGCAGTCTGGCGCTCGATCCTGTGGCAGACGCGGTGGCCTACTCCTGCTGGCTGGCCGCGCTGGCCCTAGGTGCCGGCGGCGCCGAGGCGCTGGTCCAGCCGACAGCAGAATTTCGGACCGCCGCCAGCCGGCGCATGAGCGCCCCCACGCCCCGCGGCCCGGCGCCACCGCGCCCGCGGGTCGGGTTCCTGTGGTCGCAGGGCCATCGCGGCGCCGGCTACTGGATGGCCGACCTGCTGCGCCATCGCGACCGCGACCGCTGGGGCGCCGTTCTCTATGGCGTCGGCCTGAAGAAGCGATTCCAGGCATCGGGCCTGCCGCCGCTGTTCGACCGCGTCGTCCTCTGCCACGACAAAGGGAACGCCGTCACGGCGCGCCAGATGGCCGCCGACGGCATCGACCTGCTGGTCAGCTTCGCCGCGCACGGCCATCCGGGCTTTCTGTCCGTGCTCGACCACCGCCCGGCCCGCGTCCATGTCGAATGGCTGGAGACCGGCTGGCCGAGCGGGCATCCGACGGTGTCGCACCTGCTGGCCGACCGCGAGCACTGCCCGCAGGGCCTGACGGACCCGCTGCCATGCCGCGTCGCCAGCTTTCCCGGCACCATGATCACCGGCGGGCCGGCCCTGGAAACCGCCGACCGCATCGGCCGCGAGCGCGAAGGCGGCGACGAACTGGCATTCGGCTGGTGCGGGCGGGCGGGGGCCATCAGCGAGGCCACGCTCGACGCGTGGGCCAAGATCGTCCAGCACGTCCCGGGCTCCACCTTGCGGCTGCGCCACGACGACTATCGCCTCGGTGCGGCGCGCGAGCGGATGACCATAGGCTGGTTGCGGCGCGGGATGGAGCCCAGGCGCCTCCTGATCGATTCGCTCGAGGAGGGCGAAAGCGAACTTGCACCTTGGCGCGCCATCGACATCGCGCTCGACAGCTTCCCGGCAGGCGACATCGCCGCCACCATCGACGCGCTGGCGATGGGCGTGCCGATCATCACCATGGACGGAGCGCGCTATGCCGGCCGCCACGCCGCATCGGCGATGCGGATGCTGGGGATGGGCCGCCTCGTGGCCCCGGACCCCGAGCAGTATATCCAGCATGCCCTGCGGCTGGCCGCCAATCGCGACCTGCTCCTGACCATGCGGGCTGAGATTCCGGACCGGATGCGGGCCTCGCCCCTGGCCGGCCACCCGACTCTGGCCCGCGCCTTCGAAAAAGCGGTAGACCTGCTGCTGGGCATCGCGCGAGGAGCATAGATCATGTCGGCGACCATGGTGGCGATCCTGGCCGGGCTGGGCGGGCTGTTGCTGGGCAGCATCCCGTTCGGCCTGCTGCTGACGCGCGCAGCCGGCCTGGGCGACATTCGCGCCATCGGCTCGGGCAACATCGGCGCCACCAACGTCCTGCGCACCGGGCGCAAGGACCTGGCGATCGCGACGCTGCTGCTGGATGGTGGCAAGGGCGCGCTGGCCGTCATCCTGGCCGCGCCGTTCGGCCCCACCGCAGCGGCCCTGGCCGCGGGCGGTGCCGTGCTGGGCCATATGTTCACCCCATGGCTCGCCTTCCAGGGCGGCAAGGGCATGGCGACCGCGATCGGCGTCAGCCTCGCCATGGCATGGCCGCTCGGCCTCGGCCTGATCCTGGTCTGGCTGCTGATGGCTGCCATCTTCCGTATCTCGTCGCTGGCGGCGCTCACCGCCTGCGTCGCGGCGCCCGTCATCTCGTGGCTGCTGGCGGACTTCCCCGGCCTGGCGCCCCATCCGGAGCGCACGCTGCTGATCGCCATCGTCGGCGTGCTCGTGATCCTGCGTCACCCCGACAATATCCGCCGCCTCCTGGCCGGCACCGAGCCGCGCATCGGCCGCTCCAACAAGGGCTGACGACCGGGCGCCACGGCACAAGGCGGCTGTTGACAGGCGGGCCGCCGCGGCCTAGCCGTCGCCGCCGATGGTTGCACCTCCCCACCCGCCCCTCTCGCCCGGCGAGCGCATCGCGCGCTGGCGGCTGATCCGCAGCGAGCGGATCGGGCCGCTCAGCGTGCTGGGGCTGGTGGAACGGCACGGGTCGGCAACCGCCGCCATTGCCGCGCTGGCCGATGAGCCACGCTCACCCGCCATCGCGCCGGCCGATGCCGTCGCCGAGGAAGCGCTGCGGCTGGAGGCGCTGGGCGCCGGGTCGCTGGTATGGGGCGACCCCGACTATCCGCCGGCCCTGGCCGCCATCGCCGATCCGCCGATCGTGCTGGCGACCCGCGGCCGACGCGAACTGCTGGCCCGGCCGATGGTGGCGATCGTGGGTGCACGCAACGCGTCGGGCGCCGGCCGCCGCTTTGCCGAGACGCTGGCCGGCGAACTGGGTGCCGCCGGCTTCGTCGTGGTGTCGGGCATGGCGCGCGGCATCGACGCCGCCGCCCATCGGGGGGCGCTGACGGCCGGCACGGTGGGGGTGCTGGCGACCGGCATCGACGTCGCCTACCCGAACGAGAACCGCGAACTCCAGGCCAGGGTCGCCGAGGAGGGGTTGCTGCTGACCGAGTCCGTGCCGGGGACCGGGCCGCGGGCCGAGAACTTTCCCCGCCGCAACCGCATCGTCGCGGGCCTGGCGCTGGGCGTGGTGGTGATCGAGGCGGCCGAGCGCTCGGGTTCGCTCATCACCGCCAGGCTGGCGGGCGAGCAGGGCCGCGAGGTCTTCGCCGTGCCGGGATCGCCGCTCGATCCGCGCTGCAAGGGCACCAACGGCCTGATCCGGAACGGTGCGCAACTGGTGGAAAGTGCGGCCGACGTCATCGATCAGTTGCGGCCCCAGACGGCACCGGTCCGGCGCCTCGCCCCCGTCCCCACCGTCCGTAATCCAGCACCAGGCGGGCCCGACGGGGCGGCCGCCCTGGTCCTGGAACAGCTTGGCCCGACGCCGCTGTCGGTTGACGAACTCGTGCGCCAGTGCCAATTGTCCAACGCGGCCGTTGCGGCGATCCTGCTCGAGTTCGAACTCGAGGGCAGGATCGAACGACACCCAGGACAAAAGGTGTCGCTGCGTTGACCCGCTTTGCGCGCCGGATTTTCGCCCTCGGGACAGGCCAGCCACACACCCCATGAATGTCGTCGTCGTCGAATCGCCGGCCAAGGCCAAGACGATCAACAAGTACCTTGGACCCGGTTTCCAGGTGCTTGCCAGCTATGGCCATGTCCGCGACCTGCCCGCCAAGGACGGCTCCGTCGACCCCGAGCACGACTTCAACATGCTGTGGGAAGTCGACGGCCGCTCCGAAAAGCACATGCGCGCCATCGCCGATGCGGCCAAGGGCGCCACCAACCTCTATCTGGCCACCGACCCGGATCGCGAGGGCGAGGCCATCTCCTGGCACGTCCGCGAGGTGCTGGAGCAGCGCCGCGCCCTGAAGGGGGTGGAGGTCCAGCGGGTCGTCTTCAACGAGATCACCAAGTCCGCCATCGTCGAGGCGTTCAAGCATCCCCGTGCCCTGAACCGGGAGCTGGTCGACGCCTACCTGGCGCGCCGCGCGCTGGACTATCTGGTGGGCTTTACCCTGTCGCCCGTGCTGTGGCGCAAGCTGCCGGGCAGCCGGTCCGCCGGCCGCGTGCAGTCGGTGGCGCTGCGCCTGGTGTGCGAGCGCGAGGCCGAGATCGAGGCCTTCAAGCCGCAGGAATACTGGACGGTGGAGGCTACCTTCCAGACCGAGGAAGGCAACCGCTTCACCGCCCGCCTGACGCACTTGGCCGGCCGCAAGCTGGAAAAGCTCGACATCGCCAACGCGGCCGGGGCGGCTGCCGCCGTGGCCGCGGTCGAGGCGCGCAGCTTCCATGTCGGCCCGGTCGAGCGCAAGCAGGTGCGCCGCCACCCGCAGCCACCCTTCACGACCTCGACCCTGCAGCAGGAAGCCTCGCGCCAGATCGGCATGACGGCGTCGCGCACCATGCGCACCGCCCAGCGCCTCTACGAGGGCGTGGACATCGGCGGCGAGACGGTCGGCCTCATCACCTACATGCGTACCGACGGCGTGCAGATCTCGGGCGAGGCGATCGCGGCTGCCCGGCGCCTGATCGGCGGCCGCTATGGCGAGAAGTACGTTCCCGATGCGCCGCGGGTCTATCGCACCCAGGCCAAGAACGCCCAGGAAGCCCATGAGGGCATCCGCCCGACCGACATGTTCCGCACCCCCGACCAGGTGTCGAGCCAGCTGTCGGACGAAGAACGGCGGCTCTACGAGCTGATCTGGCGGCGCACCGTCGCCAGCCAAATGGAAAGCGCGCTGCTGGAGCAGGTCGGCGCCGACCTGTTGAGCGGCGACCGCCAGGTGACGCTGCGGGCCACCGGCTCCACCCTGCTGTTCGACGGCTTCCTCAAGCTCTATCGCGAGGGCCGCGACGACGCCGAGGACGAGGATGGCGACCGCCGCCTGCCGCCGCTGGTCGATGGCGGCGCGGTCGACCGGCTCGGCGTCGATTCCGCCCAGCATTTCACCCAGCCCCTGCCGCGCTACAGCGAGGCCAGCCTGGTGAAGCGGCTGGAGGAGCTGGGGATCGGCCGGCCGTCCACCTATGCCTCGATCATCGAGGTGCTGCAGGACCGCGGCTATGTCCGGCTCGACCGCAAGCGCTTCGTGCCCGAGGACCGCGGCCGGCTGGTCACCGCTTTCCTCACCGGCTTCTTCGACAAGCTGGTGCAGTACAATTTCACCGCCGAGATGGAGACCAAGCTCGACGCGGTGTCGGACGGGCGGGTCGACTGGCGCCAGCTCCTGCGCGACTTCTGGCAGGATTTCAGCACCCAGATCGCCCAGACCAAGGACCTGTCGATCAAGGACGTGGTCTCGGCGCTGGACGAGGACCTGGGCCGCCACTTCTTCCCCGATACCGGCGAGGGCGGGCGCGACCCGCGCGGCTGCCCGACCTGTGGCGACGGCCGGCTTGGCCTGAAGCTCGGCAAGTTCGGCGCCTTCATCGGCTGCTCGAACTATCCCGAATGCCGCTACACGCGGCCGCTGGCGATCGAGAACGGCGACGGCTCGGCCGGCGCGGACGGCGGCGACCCGAACGTGCCCAAGAAGCTGGGCGACGACCCCGATACCGGCCTGCCGGTCTGGATGCGCAAGGGCCCATATGGCCAGTACGTGCAACTGGGCGATGCCGAGGGCGACACCAAGCCCAAGCGACAATCGATCCCCAAGGGCATGCCACCCGGCGACGTCACGCTGGCGGTCGCCCTCTCGCTGCTGGCCCTGCCGCGGACCATCGGCAACCATCCCGAGACGGGCGACCCGATCGTGGCCGGCATCGGCCGCTTCGGTGCCTATGTGAAGCATGGGCCGACCTACAAATCGATCGGCTCGGGCGACGACGTGCTGACCATCGGCCTCAACCGGGCGGTCGACTTGCTGGCGAGCGCGCCGGGCCGCGGGCGCCAGCCGGGCCGGCCGATCGGCGACCATCCGGCCGACGGCAAGCCGATCACCGTGCATGCCGGCAAGTACGGCCCCTATGTCCAGCATGGCGAGATCCGCGCCACCCTGCCCAAAGGCATGGATGCGGACGCGGTGAGCGTTGCCGTCGCCCTGCCGCTACTGGCCGAGCGCGCGGCCAAGGCGCCCGCCAAGCCGGCACCGCGCCGCCGTGCAGCCGCGAGCGACAAGGCCGCCGCCCCCGCCCGCAAGGCAGCCGCCCCGAAGAAGGCGGCTGCCAAGTCTGCTGCGTCGGCCGACACCGCAACCAAGGCCAAGCCGGCAGCGAAAAAGCCGGCCGTCAAGAAGGCTGCCGCGAAGCCCGCCACGGCCAAGGCAAAGCCGGCCGCCAAGGCCAAGGCCGCCCCGCGCAAAGCTGCGGCCAAGGCCGAGGAGCAGTAGCCGCCCTTGACCCGCCGCCGCGACCGCGCCACCGTCCAGTTCCCCGACCGGGACACGATCGTCGAATTCATCCGCACGAGCCCGGTGCCGGTCGGCAAGCGCGAGATCGCGCGCAAGTTCGGCCTGGGCATCGAGCACCGTGGCGCGCTGAAGTCGCTCCTGCGCGAGCTTGAGGAGACCGGCGCCGTCGAGCGCGGCCCCGGTCGCCGCCTGGCGCCGCGCGATGCCCTGCCCGAGGTGACGACGATCGAGGTCACCGGCATGGACCTGGACGGCGAGCTGATGGCCCGCCCGGTGGGTGCGGCGGTCGATGCCGGCGAGGGCGTGCGGATCTATGTCGCGGCCGAGCGCAGCGGTGCTTCCCGCATTGCGGTCGGCACGCGCATGCTGGCCCGCCTGACCCGCGTCGGAACCGACGAGTACCAGGCCAAGCCGATCCGCGTGATCGAGGGCGATGCGGGGCGCGTCGTCGGCGTCTTCATGACCGACGAGCGCATCCGCGGCGGCGGCTTCGCAGGCCGCGTCGTGCCGACCGACCGGCGCCAGAAGACGGAATACCGGGTCGCCATAGCCGACGCCCGCGAGGCACAGCCGGGCGAACTGGTGGTGGCCGAGGTACTGCCCAAGACGCGGCTCGGCCTGCCGCAGGCGGCCATCGTCGAGCGCCTGGGCGACATGGCCAACCCGCGCACCTTCAGCCTGGTCGCCATCCATACCCACGGCATCCCGATAGAGTTCCCGCCCGAGGCCATTGCCGACGCCGAGGCGGCCCGGCCCGTGGGCCTGGAGGGGCGCGAGGATCTGCGCGGACTGCCGCTGGTAACGATCGACGGCGCCGACGCGCGCGACTTCGACGATGCCGTCTGGGCCGAGCCGGCGGGCGGCAGCGACGGCGGCTGGAACGCCGTGGTCGCCATCGCCGACGTCGCCCACTATGTGCGGCCGGGCTCGCCGCTCGACCGCGAGGCGCGCCGCCGTGGCAACTCGGTCTACTTCCCCGACCGGGTCGTGCCGATGCTGCCGGAGGCGCTGTCGAACGAGCTGTGCTCGTTGCGCCCGAACGAGCCGCGCGCCTGTCTGGCCGTCCACCTGCGCATCGATGCCCATGGCCAGTTGATCGGCCACCGCTTCGTCCGCGGCCTGATGCGGTCGACCGCGCGCCTGACCTACGAGCAGGTCCAGTCCGCCATCGACGGCAACCCCGACGACGTGACCGGGCCGCTGCTGGAGCCGGTCATCCGCCCGCTCTATGGCGTCTTCGCCGCCCTCAACCAGGCCCGTGCCGCCCGCGGCACGCTCGACCTCGACCTGCCCGAGCGCCAGGTGCTGCTGGGCCCCGACGGCCATATCGACCGGGTGGTGCCGCGCCGGCGCTACGACAGCCACAAGCTGATCGAGGAGCTGATGATCGCGGCCAATGTGGCCGCGGCGGAGGCCGCCAGCGAGCGCCAGATGCCCTGCCTCTATCGCATCCACGACGCCCCCGACCCGGCCAAGGTCGAGGCGCTGCGCCCGGTGCTGGACAGCCTCGGCCTGAAGCTCGCCCGCGGCCAGGTGCTGAAGCCGCGCCACTTCAACGACATCATCTCCAAGGTCGCGGGCACGCCGCACGCGCCGATGGTTCACGACCTGATCCTGCGCAGCCAGGCCCAGGCGCAGTACCGGCCCGAGAACATCGGCCATTTCGGCCTGGCGCTCCGCCGCTACGCCCATTTCACCTCGCCCATCCGCCGCTATGCCGACTTGGTCGTGCATCGTGCCCTGATCGAGGCCTTGCGCCTGGGCGAGGGCGGCGGCCGGCAGGAGGTGGGGGCGCTCGACGAGCTTGGCGACCATTTGAGCCAAACCGAGCGCCGGGCCGCCCTGGCCGAGCGCGAGTCGGTCGACCGCTATACCGCCGCCTATCTCTCGGAGCGGATCGGCACCGAGGTCAGCGGGCGGATCGGCGGGGTCGCGCGCTTCGGCCTGTTCGTGACGTTGAGCGAGACCGGCGCCGATGGCCTGGTGCCCGTCAGCACCCTGCCGGGGGACTTCTACGACCACGACACGCGCAGCCATGCCCTGGTGGGCCGGCGCTGGGGCAGGACGTATCGCCTGGGCGAGGCGGTCCGCGTCCGCATCGTCGAGGCCGACCCCATGACCGGTGGCCTCGTCCTGGCCCTGCTCGATCCGGAAGAGCGCTGGTCGACCGGCGCGGTCGCCGCCCAGGCCCAACGCCGACGAGCAGGCCAGCGACCGCCGCCGCGGGATCGAAGGGGCCGCTGACCAGCCGGATTCCGTTGCAAAAATGCCAGGGCAGGCCCGGGAATAATTCCTCGGGTCGGACGTTCGCGCAATTACCTTTTCCGTAGGACGGAGCCTCAATACAGTCGAAAGCGTTTCGCACCTGCACGAGTTTTCCCGCAGGTGCAGGGGCTGGGGCGATGGCAGGCGGTTCTATCAGTTCGCTTTTGACGATTGGCAGCGGCCGGCGCGCCTTTGCCGCGATGCAGCATGAACGTCCTCGCCTGCGCCTTGCTGCCCCGCTGCTCGCCCTGGCGCTGGCCATTTCAGCGTGCAGCCAAAGCATCAGCCCCAGCACCGAGGTGGCCGAGGAACGTCCGGACCGCGTCTTCCTGGCGAGCCTCCAGGAAGTGACCGACCTCTACATCGACCCCGTCGATCTCGGCACCCTGGCGGTGGCCGGGCTGAACGGCTTGGCCAAGGTCGATCCGACGGTCAACGCGACCCGCGAGGGCGAACTGGTGCGCATCCGCGGCGACCAGCGGAACATCGTGGAAATCCCGGCCCCCCCGTCGCGCAACGCCCCCGCCTGGGCCGCCGTGATGACGCGCGCGGTGGCCGCCGCCCGGGCCGATTCGCGCAAGCTTTCCACCGCCGAGTCCGATGCCGTCTACGATGCCGTGCTGACCGCCATGGTCGCTGGCCTGGATCGCTTCTCGCGCTATGCCGGGTCCGACGTGGCGCGCGAGCAGCGGGCGTCGCGCGACGGGTTCGGCGGCATCGGCGTCACCATCAATGTCGAGAACGGCGTCACCCGCATCGTCTCCGTCATCCCGGAGAGCCCGGCCGCCATGGCCGGCGTGCAGGTCGACGACCAGATCCTGACCATCGACGGCAACGGTGCCGCCGGCCTGGACCAGCGCGAGGTCGTGCAGCTGCTGCGCGGCCGGGTCGACAGCACGGTCCGGTTGACGATCGCGCGGCCGGGCATCATCGACCTGCTGGAGGTGCCGATCACCCGCCAGCGCATCGTCGTGCCGACGATCCGGGTCGAACATATCGGGCCGATCGCCCATGTCCGCATCCTCAGCTTCAACCAGCAGACCGGCCGCCGGCTCGTCGAGGCGCTGGAGCAGCTCCTGGCGGAGCGCGCGGGACAGTTGCGCGGCGTCATCCTCGACCTGCGCAACAACCCCGGCGGCCTGCTCGACCAGGCGGTGCGGGTGGCCGACGCCTTCCTGGGCGAAGGGCCGATCATCGCCACGCGCGGCCGCCATCCCGCCAGCAACCAGTCGTTCGAGGCGGGCGCGCGGGACATGATGCGCGGCGTGCCGATGGTGGTGCTGATCAATGGCGGCTCGGCGTCGGCCGCCGAGATCGTCGCCGCCGCCTTGCAGGATCGCGGGCGCGCCGTCGTCGTCGGCAGCGCGTCCTTCGGCAAGGGCACGGTGCAGACGGTGATGCGGCTGCCCAACGACGGCGAGCTGACCTTGACCTGGGCACGCCTGCTGTCGCCCAGCGGCTATCTGCTGCACGAGCATGGCGTCATCCCCACCATCTGCACCAACGGCCTGGTGGACGATACGGCCAGCCTGCGCCTGGGCCTGTTGCGCGAGACGCGCGCGATGGGGCCGGGTGGTGCCGCCGCCACGCCCCGGATGCAGCTCGACGACGACGGCTGGCGCACCCTGCGCAACACCTGCAGCGGCCAGTCGCGCGAGCAGGATGTCGACGTGAAGCTGGCCGAGCGCCTGCTGCTCGACGGGTCCCTGTTCCAGCGCGCACTTCGCCTGTCGCAGGCGGCCGTCGCCCCGCCGCGCCCCGGCGCCTCGGTCGCCGACCGCCGCCGCACCACCGAACTGCGCCAGTAGCACCCGCCGAGCGCATTGCACTTGAACCGTTGGGCTTGACAGGCGGGCGCCCATCGCTAAGTTCCGCCGTTAAATCCCCACTCCAGGACGCAGAAACATGGCCAAGGCCGCACAGATTCTCATCCGGCTGAACAGCACCGCCGACACGGGCTACTTCTACGTGACCCGCAAGAACCCGAAGACCAGCACCGAGAAGCTGAACTTCAAGAAGTACGACCCAATCGCGCGCAAGCACGTCGAGTTCAAGGAAGGCAAGATCAAGTAGGGCTGCCTTCCCTATCTCGCGCTTCCAGGGCCGCCTCGCGCGGCCCTTCGCTTTTGTGGGTTTCGCCCTTTCGGAGCGATCATGCAGATCGGCGATGACTTCCGCATCGGCATCGACCTGGGCGGCACCAAGATCGAGGCCATCCTGCTCGATCGCGACGGCATCGAGCGGGCGCGCCGACGCATCGCCACGCCCGCGTCGGCAGGCTACGACGCCACGATCGGGGCCATCCGGGGCCTGGTCGACGAGTTGGAGGCCGAGTTCGCCATCCGCCCGCCGGCGCCCGTCGGCATCGGCATGCCGGGCGCCATCTCGCCCGCCACCGGGCTGGTCAAGAACGCCAACAGCGTCTTCCTGAACGGCCGCCCGTTCGACCGCGACGTCGCGGCGGCCCTCGGCCGCCCGGTGCGTGTGGCCAACGACGCCGACTGCCTGGCCGTATCGGAGGCGACGGACGGCGCGGGTGCCGGCGCCGATTCGGTCTTCGCGGCCATCCTCGGCACCGGCGTCGGCGGTGGGCTGGTAGTGGCGGGCCGGCCGTTGCGCGGCCCCAACGCCGTCGCCGGCGAGTGGGGCCACAACCCCCTGCCCTGGCCGCTCGACTCCGAACGTCCCGGCCCCGCCTGCTATTGCGGGCGGCAGGGCTGCATCGAGACGTTCCTGTCCGGCCCGGGCCTCGCGCGGGACCTCGCCCGCCACGACCCCCGTGGCCTCGATGGTCCGGCCATAGTCGCCGCGGCCGAATCCGGCGACCCGGCGGCGGCGGCGGCACTCGATCGCTATGTCGACCGGCTGGCCCGCGCCCTGGCGACGGTCATCAACCTGTTCGACCCCCACGCCATCGTACTGGGCGGCGGCCTGTCGCGCATCGACCGGCTCTATACGGACGTGCCCGCCCGCTGGGGCGATTACGTCTTTTCGGACCGGGTCACTACGCCGCTGCGGCCGGCCAGGTTCGGCGACTCCAGCGGCGTGCGTGGTGCGGCCTGGCTGTGGCCACGGCAGGATCGGTAGTCCGCCCTCACCGCGGGATCGCCGAGGCTATGGCCTGCCCCATCGCGTCGTAGCGCGCGAAGTGGGCTTCCTTCGATGCGTGCAGCCATGCCGCCGGCGCGATCCGCGTCAGGTGGAGGGCATGGCCGGCCTGGTCGGCAAGCTGGCGTAGACAGTGGAGTTGCGTGCGCCCGTTACCCTCCCGAAAGGGGTGGGCGTAGTTCACGTCGCCCATGATCGGCCCGGCATGGCGGGCAAATGTCGTCGCCGACAGGCCGCGCAGGAAACCGGCCGCGACGATGCGGCGATGCACGTCGGCCATGCCCGTCTCGATATAGCGCCGGAACTGGAACTGGTTGCCGCCCTTGGCGATCTCCACGGTCCGGATCTCGCCGGCCCAGTCGAAGATGTCCTGGAACAGATGGCGATGGATGGCGCGCAGGTGCTTCAGGTCGAATGACCCAACCGGCACGGACTGCGTCGATCGTTCGACGACAAACTCCCTTTCGAAATATTCGAGCTGCCGGGCGTCCCTAATGTTCAGCTTGTTCCGGAGAACGTCGGTGCCAGGGTAGAAGTAAGGGTCTTCACTCATTCCGCCGCATTTGCGGAAGCTAGGAGCCTGACCCGCTCTGCGATGTAGTTCAGCCGGCGCTCTGAGGGCCACTGCTCCCGTTCGAACATCTCGAACATGGCAATCTGGCTCGCATCCAGAGGATTTCCTTCAATCTCCTGGAGATGTGCGGCTTCCAATCGGCGCTGCATCGTCACGGAGGATTCGTTGGGCGCCATTTCGCCGGCTCCTTCTTCAGGACCCGATTCCACCATGCGGGCTGCCGGCTGTCAATTTGCCGGCAGCCCGCCGCGGCGGCTACAGGTCGAGCCCGGCGATGTAGGCCGACAGCCCTTCGCGCGCGGCCCGCTCGGCGTCACGGGCGGCCTGGAGGTCGGTCGCGAGCCGGTCGAGACGATCCTCCTGGGTCTTCAGCGCGCCGAGATAGCGGGTGTGCATGGCGTCGCGGGCGGGCACGGCCTGAAGGTTGGCGCGGATGCGTTCCTGCTCCTCGCCCGCGGTCTTGCGCTCTTGCTCGATCGCCTTGGTGCGCTGGACGATGGCGGCCAGGGCCTCGCGCAGTTCGACCACGCGCTTCAGCGCATCGCGGACCTTCGGGTCCAGGTCGGGCGCGCTGACATAGACGCCGATCTCGGCATCCCGGGCATTGTCCAGCCGCACCACGGTCTGGCGCGGCCGCTGGGTCGTCACCGGCACCACCTGGCTGCCGTCGGCGCCGATGCGCACCGGGATGCGCCAGGCCTCCCGCGCCAGTTCGATGCCGGCCGGCGGCGGCGTCACCAGTTCCCAGTCGATGGGGCGCAGGTGCTCGATCACCAGCGACCGCTCCTCGCCCTTGGTGGCGCGGATGCGATAGGTCGTGGTCTGCCGGTCGACGATGCTGACGGTCATGACCCCACCGGCGATGCGGGCGGACGTGGCCGTCTGCCGCCGCTGTTCCTCGCGCGCGATGGCGATGCCGCGGTCGACGGCAAACGCCAGCATCCGCTTCTCGCCCACCGGCAGGGTGGCCAGGCGCGCGTCGCCGACATGGCCCGACAGGCCGTCGCGGCCGCGCTCGTAGAGGGTGAGGATGCCGGGCGGCAGGGTGGCGCCGCTGTCGTTGGTCAGCGCCACGGCGGCGAACGGGTGGCTGGCCTCCACCCCCGGCTGGTAGAGCGCCACCTGGGTGACCGGCACCATGCGGTCGACGATCGGCACCATGGCGGACTGGCCGGCCGCCACCGTCACCGGCCGGGGATAGCGGAACAGCACGCGGGCGACGGCGTCCTCGGCCACCACGGGGGCCGCGACCGTTGCCGGCTGCGAGGGCACCGGCACGGGGGCTGCGACCGAGAAGGCGCGGCTGCGTTCCATCTGCGGGGCGGCACCGGCGGGCGGCGCCATCATCGGTGCCGGCGGCGGGGCGGCGGCGGGCGAGGTCGGCCTTGGCGAAGGTGCCCTCGTCCGGGCGCGGCAGGACGCGGCCCACCGTCTCCACCGGCACCTCGGGCCGGGGCTGGAAGAAGGCCGTGTAGATCGCCTGGCGGAAGGCGACCGGCTGGCCCGAGACGAGCGTCAGGTCGACATCCTTCCAGTCCGCCCCGCTCAAATTCTCCAGCACGGCCCAACCCTGGAGATGGCCGGCCGCCTCACCCGATACCGACAAGCGGTAGGCCGTTTTCCAGATCGGCGCCTCGACGACATAGCCGACGCGCACCTTGCGCCGGCCGCTGCCGGCGAGCGCGATCTGCAATGTCCGGGTGTCCTTGTCTCGGAAGGAGGCGACGGCGGCCAGCGCCGCCTCGATCTGCGCCTGCAACTTCGGCTCGGTGAAGCTCACCGCATCCAGGTCTTCCAGCACCGCCTGGCGCAGGCCGTCGGCGGTCGCGACCGAGACGCGGTGGCGGGTGACGATGCCACCCTGGGGCAGCCGCTCCTCCTCCGCCTGGACGCCCAGCAGACGGCCCTCGATGGTGCGCGCGCCCGAGATAGTGACCGATGCGCCGCGCAGGGCATCCAGCAGCGCCACCGGCGACGACAGGGCGTCGCGCCCGAACGGCAGGGTGCGGAACGCCTCGTCGAGCGGCTCGCGGCCGGGCAGGCGGACGATGCCGACGCTGCCACGGTCGTCATAGACCATGGCGCTCTTCAGCACGTCGTCGACCTGGTCGAGGCGCACCGACAGCGGCAGTTCCGCCTCGCCATCGACCTCGGCCTCGTGCTCGAAATAGGCGAGCCCCGCGGTCGACAGCACGACGCGGCGCAGGGCCAGATCGGCGGCAGCCGCCGGCAGGGCGGCGGCCATGGTGAGGGTGAACGCCGCGCCGATGGCGGGAATGGTCTTGAGCACGGTCGGGTTGTCTCCTTCATCGCGCCACGGCAACTGCCGCGAGCACCGCAGCATCGCCTCTCGATTGGGCAACCATCGCGAGTTTCTGCGGCAATTTCACGGCGGGGCCACTCACATTGACTTGGGCCGGCGGCATGGTCACGATCTTGCAAAACCCTGCCCCGACACACCCTTCTCGCGAGCCCCCGATGCCCCTGCCCAAAGCCGATCTCGTACTGCGCAACGGCCGTATCTGGTGCGGCCTCGATTCCGGTTTCGTCGAATCGATCGCGATCTGGCGCGGGCGGGTGCTGGCGACCGGCAAGGAGAGCGAGATCGCCAGCCTGATCGGCCCGGCCACGCGCAAGGTCGACCTGGCCGGGCGCCTGGCCATCCCGGCCTTCAACGACAACCACATGCACCTGCTGCCGCTCGGCATGTCGATGGTCGAGGTCGACGTGCGCGCGACCGAGGTGCGCACGATGGAGGCCTTGCTGGGCCGCATCAAGGCGGCGGCCGACAAGGCCGCCCCCGGCGAATGGGTGGTCGGCCGCGGCTACGACCATTTCGAGCTGGACCTGAAGCGCCATCCCCTGCGCGAGGAGCTGGACCTCGTCGCCCCGCACAATCCCGTCTACATCAAGCGCACCTGCGGCCATGTCGGCGTCGCCAATTCGCTGGCCCTGCAGGCGGGTGGCATCGTCGAGGAATCGCCGAACCCGCAGGGCGGCGCGCTCGAGCGGCAGAACGGCCGGCTGACCGGCCTCCTGATGGAAACCGCCCAGCGCCTGGTCGGCACCGTCATTCCCAAGCCGTCGGTGGCGGCGATGGTCGACGGCATCCAGCGCGCCGGCCAGGAATGCGCCAGCTACGGCATCGCCAGCGTCATGGATGCCAATGTCGGCGCGCGCTGCGGCATGGACGAGATCGCCGCCTACGAGACCGCGCGACGCCTCGGCCGGCTGCCGGTGCGCACCTACATGTGCCTGGCCGGCGGCCCGGCCGGCATCGTCGAGACGGCCTATGCCCGCGGCCTCGTCACCAAGGCCGGCGACGACATGCTGAAGATCGGGCCGGTCAAGGTCTTCACCGACGGCAGCGCCGGGGGCCGCACGGCCGCGATGTTCGAGCCATACGAGGGCGGCGACGACCATGACAAGGGCATCCTCGTCTACAAGGACGAGGACGTGCGCGACATGGTGCTGGACTATCACGGCAAGGGCTACCAGATGGCCCTGCACGGCATCGGCGACCATGCCATCCAGATCTGCCTGGATGCAGTCGAGAACGCCCAGGCCCGCATTCCCGCCGCCGATCGCCGCCACCGCATCGAGCATTGCGGCTTCATGAGCGACCAGCAGATCGACCAGATGGCCCGGCTCGGCATGTCGCCGGCGCCGCAGCCCATCTTCATGTACGACTTCGGCGACCTCTACATCTCGGTCCTGGGCGAGGAGCGCGCGGCAACTGGATACCCGATGCGGCGCTGGACCTCGGCCGGGGTGCGGCCGGCGGCCAGCACGGATTCGCCCGTCTGCTCCATCAATCCCTTCGTCAACCTGTACGCCACGGTCACCCGCAAGACCTCGCGCGGCACGGTGCTGGGCGGGCAGGAGCGGCTGGACGTGGCCGAGGCCCTGCACGCGATGACGGCAAATGGCGCCTATGTCAGCTTCTGCGAAGCGGACAAGGGCACGCTGGCGCCCGGCATGCTGGCCGACGTCGCCATCCTGTCGCGCGACGTCTTCACCTGCGATCCCGAAGCGATCCGCCACGACACGCGCTGCGACGTGACGCTGCGCGGCGGGGTCGCCTCGTTCGATCGCCACGGCGAGATGGCGGCCTGACCGCACCATGGGCCGCCATATCGTCCAACGCCTGCTGCTCTCCGTCCCGGTGCTGTTCGGCGTCCTGCTGATCGGCTTCCTGCTGCTGCAGGTGGTGCCGACCGACCCGGCCGTGGTGCTGGCCGGCCCGATGGCGTCCCAGGACATCATCGAGGCGATCCGCCGCGACCTCGGCCTGAACGAGCCGCTCTGGTACCAGTTCGGGCTCTACATCACCCGCGTCCTCCAGGGCGACCTCGGCAAGTCGATCATCAGCAACCTGGGCGTGGCCGAGGAACTGGCGCGGACCATGGGGCCGACACTGGAGCTGCTGGTCGCGTGCCTGGTCTGGGCGATCCCGCTCGGCATCGCCATGGGCACGCTGGCGGCCGTCCATCGCGGAAAGATCGCCGACCGCATCATCATGGCGATCTCGGTCGCGGGCGTGTCGATCCCGGTGTTCTTCCTGGGCCTCGTGCTGATCTGGTACCTCGGCTACAAGCTTCAGTGGCTGCCCTTCACCGGCCGCGGCGGCCCCCTGTGGAGCTGGGACGGGATCATGCACCTGATCCTGCCGGCGATCACGCTGGGCGGCGTCTTCGTCGGCCCGATCGCCCGCATGACGCGGACCACGGTGCTGGAGGTGCTGGGTGCCGACTATGTCCGCACCGCCCGGGCGAAGGGATTGACCGAGACCCGCGTCGTCATCCGCCACGCCCTGCGCAACGCACTCATCCCCATCGTCACGCTGATCGGCCTGCAGATCGGCTTCCTGCTGGGCGGGGCGGTCGTCACCGAGACGATGTTCAGCTGGCCCGGCGTCGGCCGGCTGGCCGTCGGCGCCATCCTGTCGCGCGACTTCCCCGTGGCCCAGGGCGCCATCATCGTCCTGGCGCTGGCCTTCCTGCTGATCAACCTGGCGGTGGATGTGCTCTACGCGTTCCTCGATCCGCGGGTGCAGAAGCGATGACGACGGCCGCCCCCGCCATCGCCGCGGTCAAGGCGCCCGCGCGCCGCTCGGTCATCCGCCGGCTGGCGCGCGATCCGGCCGCCATCCTGGCCCTGGTGTTCCTCGTTCTCGTGGTCCTGGCCGCCGTGCTGGCGCCCTGGATATCGCCCTACGACCCCTACTTCACCGACCCGTCCAAGGGGATGCGACCGCCGTTCGAGGATGCCGCCTATCCGCTCGGCACCGATGCCCAGGGACGCGACATGGTGAGCCGCCTGCTCTACGGCACCCGGCTGACCCTGCTGATGGGGTTCGTGGCACTCGCCATAGGTGGCGCCATCGGCACGCTGGTCGGCATCGTCGCTGCCTACTACCGGCGCGTCGACGGGCTGCTGATGCGGCTGATGGACGTGCTGCTGTCGTTCCCGGCCATCCTGTTCGGCTTGGCGATCGCCGCCGTCACCGGCCCCGGCATCTCGCCCATCATCATCGCACTCGCCATCGCCACGATCCCGCTGCTGGCGCGGATCGCACGCTCCAGCGCGCTCGTCATCATGCAGCAGGACTATATCGACGCCGCCCGCTCGGTCGGGCTGATCGATGCCGCCATCATCTGGCGCTACCTGCTGCCCAACTGCCTGTCCTCGATCTTCGTCTTCAGCACGCTGCGCTTCGGCCAGATCGTGCTGATCGGGGCTGCCCTCAGCTTCCTCGGCCTCGGCGCCCAGCCGCCGACGGCGGAGCTGGGCACCATGGCCGCCAACGGCCGCGACTTCCTGTTCTTCGCGCCGCACATCGCCACCATTCCCAGCCTGACGATCTTCGCGATCGTGCTGGCCTTCAACGTGCTGGGCGATGCCCTTCGCGACATCCTGGACCCGCGCCTGCGGGCCTGACGACCACGCGACTCGATCCCACGATCCGATGCAATCGGACGAAACCGAACACGGCAGGAGGGCTGAGCAGATGGCTTCACGATACTGGCAAACGGCAATGGCGGCCGCGGGCGCGCTGCTGGTCGGCAGCGGCGCCGCGCTGGCACAGGGCAACACGCTGAACATCTCGCGCGTCATCGACGCTGACCGCTACGACCCGCCGCGGTCGACGGCGCGCTCGGCCGGCGATATCCTGTTTCAGATCGCCGACACGCTGCTGTCGCTCGACTACGACCTGAAGACCGTCAAGCCGCTGCTGGCGAAGTCGTGGAAGGTCTCCGACGACGGCAAGACCTACACCTTCGCGCTGCGCGACGACGTGAAGTTCTGCGACGGCCGGGCGATGGACGCCGACGACGTCGTCTACTCGCTGAAGCGGTGGATCGATCCCGAGCTGAAGTCGCCCGTG
Source organism: Stella humosa (assembly GCF_006738645.1). Lineage (GTDB taxonomy): Bacteria > Pseudomonadota > Alphaproteobacteria > ATCC43930 > Allostellaceae > Allostella > Allostella humosa. The sequence goes on from NZ_AP019700.1 coordinate 3,362,475, forward strand.
CGCGGCCGCGCGGGCAAGGTGAAGGAGATCAAGGCGACCGACAAGTTCACGGTCCATTACGAGCTGGACGAGCCGTTCAGTGAGCTGCCGTTCCAGCTCACCCAGTTCTTCTCGTCCATCGTCGACAAGAACACGGTCGAGAAGCTGGGCGCCGACTTCGGCGTCAAGGGCTTCAACGGCACGGGTCCCTACTGCTGGGAGAACTGGGTTCCCCGGCAGGAATTCGTGATGAAGCGCAACCCGCACTACAAGTGGGGTCCGGAGTTTTACCAGAATCGCGGCCCCGCCCACATCGAGCGGGTGGTGTGGAAGATCATCCCCGAGAACTCGACGCGGCTCGCCTCGGTGATGACCAACCAGGTGCAGCTGACCCAGTACGTGCCCCAGATCGCGCTCGACCAGGCGATGAAGGCACCAAACCTGAAGGTCGAGAAGGCCCAGTCCTACCTCTGGACCTACTATATCGGCTTCAAGGTCGACCGCGACTTCATGAGCGACATCCGCGTGCGCCAGGCGATCAACCTCGGCGTCGACCAGGTCTCGCTGGTGAAGAACGTGTGGTTCGGCCATGCCGTGCCGGCCTACACCCCGGTCAGCCCGGATACGCCCGACTTCAACGAGAAGACGCTCGGCGCCACCCTGAAGTACGACCCCGAGCGCGCCAAGAAGCTGCTCGACGAGGCCGGCTGGAAGATGGGCGCGGACAATTTCCGCTACAAGGACGGCAAGAAGCTGGCGCCGGTCTTCTATGCCATCTCGGGCGCGCCGACCAACCAGATGGCCGAGGCGGTGCAGGGTGACCTGCGCAAAATCGGCATCGACATGCAGGTGAACCTGTTCGACGCCACCATCGCCTGGGGCAAGCTGGCAACGCAGGAGTTCGACTCCTTCGCCATGAGCTACCCCTATGTCAGCGTCGGCGACGCCTACAACCTCTACTTCCGCTCGGCCGCTGCCCCCACGCCGAACCGGATGAATTGGAAGGACCCGCTGACCGACGAGTTGCTGGCAAAGGGCACGGCCGCCGTCACCGCCGAGGAGCGCCGCAAGTACTACGACCAGGCGCAGATGCGCATCCAGGAGTCGGTCCTGTGGCTGCCGATCGTGCATGAGCAGCTCCACCTGACCGCGACCAACCGCCTGGACGGGGTGCGCGCCCACGGCATCTATGGCTGCGGCGTCTACAAGGGCCTGGACTACAAGTTCAAGTAGGACGGGACCCGAACGACCAAGGATCGGGGGCGGCCAGCGCCACGGCCGCCCCTACCCGCCTTCCCGATGCTCTCCTAGCCCCTGCCGGAGCCATGGCCACCACCGTCATCCGCAACGCCGCCTGGATCGTCGCCTGGGATACCGCCCGGGCCGGCCACGCCTATCTGAACGATGCCGACATCGCCTTCACCGACGACCGCATCGTCCAGGTGGGCGGCCGCTGGGAGGGTATTGCCGACACCGAGATCGACGGCCGCGACCGCATGGTCATGCCGGGACTGGTGAACATCCACAGCCACCCCAGCTCCGAGCCGATGAACAAGGGCCTGCTGGAGGAACTGGGTAGCCCCGGGCTCTACATGAGCTCGCTCTACGAATTCATGCCGCTGTTCCGCAGTGACCCGGCCGGCGTCGAGGCCGCCGCCAAGGTCGCCTATTGTGAGCTGATGATGAGCGGGGTGACGACGCTGGCCGACCTGTCGGTCGCCCACCCCAACTGGCTGGAGCTGCTGGCCCAGAGCGGCCTGCGCGGCTGCATCGCGCCGATGTTCCGATCGGCCCGCTGGTTCACCGCCAACGGCCATGTCGTCCAGTACGAATGGGACGAGGCCGCCGGCAACCAGGCGATGGAAGACGCCTTCGGCCTGATCGAGCGGGCGCGCCAGCACCCCTCCGGCCGGCTGATGGGCATGGTCTCGCCCTCGCAGATCGACACCTGCGCGCCCGAGCTGCTGCAGGACGCGGTCGCCCATGCCCGGGCGCGCAACCTGCCCTTCCAGCTCCACGCCGCCCAGAGCGTGGTCGAGTTCCACGAGATCACCCGGCGGCACGGCAAGACGCCGATCCAGTGGCTCGATTCCCTGGGCATCCTGGGCGAGCACACGATCATCGGCCACGCCATCTTCCTCGACCATCACGACTGGGTCCATTGGCCCACGCGCCGCGACCTGGCGCTGCTGGCCGACACCGGCACCTCGGTCGCCCATTGCCCGACGGTGTTCTGCCGGCGCGGCATCACCTTGCAGGATTTCGGCGCCTACAAGGCGGCCGGCATCAATCTCGGCATCGGCACCGACACCTTCCCGCACAACATGCTGGAGGAACTGCGCCATGTCGGCTACTTCGCCCGCGTGACGGCCGGCAACGTCGATGCGACCAAGACGACGGACGCCTTCGACGCCGCCACCATCGGCGGCGCCCGGGCACTGCGCCGCGATGATATCGGCCGGCTGGAGGTGGGGCTGAAGGCCGACCTGGCGCTGGTCGACATCCGCCACCCGATGATGCGGCCGATGCGCGAGCCGCTGCGCAGCCTGATCTACACCGCCGCCGAGCGCGCCGTGCGCGACGTCTTCTGCGACGGCCGCCAGATCGTCGCGGACGGCAAGCCGGTCGGCTTCGACTACCCCGCCGCCTGCGCCGCGCTCGAGGAAGCCCAGGCCCGCGCGCTGGAACGCGCGCCGGCGCTGGACTGGGCCCGGCGGCCGGTCGAGCAGATGACCCCCTTCGTCTTCCCCCGGATGGGCTGACCGATGGCCGAAGCGCCGCTTCTCGACGTCCGCGACCTCAAGACCTACTTCAAGACCGAGGGCGGCCTGTTCCGGGCCGTCGACGGCATCTCGTTCCAGGTGCGGCGCGGGCGCACGCTCGGCATCGTCGGCGAATCGGGCTGCGGCAAGAGCGTCACCTCGCTGTCCATCATGGGGCTGGTGCCGCAGCCGCCTGGCATCCGCGCCGGCGGCGAGATCCTGTTCGAGGGCGAGGACCTGCTGAAGAAGCGGCCGGCCGAGCTGCGCCGCATCCGCGGCGGGGCCATCTCGATGATCTTCCAGGAGCCGATGACGTCGCTGAACCCGGTCTTTACGGTCGGCGACCAGATCGCCGAGGCGATCACGGCACACCTGCCGATGAGTGCGGCGGCCGCCCGCGAGCGCGCCATCGCCATGCTGCGTCGGGTGCGCATCCCCTCGCCCGAGCGCCGGGTCGACGACTACCCGCACCTGATGTCGGGCGGCATGCGCCAGCGGGTGATGATCGCCATGGCGCTCGCCTGCGACCCCAAGCTGCTGATCGCCGACGAGCCGACGACGGCGCTCGACGTCACCATCCAGGCGCAGATCCTCGACCTGATGCGCACGCTGCGCGACGAGACCGGCACCTCGATCATCCTCATCACCCACGACCTGGGCGTCATCGCCGAGATCGCCGACGAGGTGGTGGTGATGTATGCCGGCAAGATCGTCGAGAGCGCCTCGGTCAAGTCGCTCTTCGCCGACCCGCAGCACCCCTACACGATCGGCCTGATGGGCTCGATCCCCAAGCTGGAGGAGGAGCGCACGCGGCTGGCCTCGATCGAGGGCACGGTGCCGGCTCCGTTCGCCCTGCCCGAGGGCTGCCGCTTCAACCCGCGCTGCCCCTTTGCCGACGATCGCTGCCGGCGCGAGGAACCGCCCTTGCGCACCCTGCGCGACGGGCACGCCGTCGCCTGCTGGAAGGCACCGCTCGAGGAGGCCGCGTGATGGCACAGCAGGGGATGCCCAGGCACAAGGCCGGCAGCGGCACCGGCGAGGCGGACCGCCCGATCCTCAAGGTCGACCGGCTGGTCAAGCATTTCCCGGTGACCAGCGGCATCGTCCTGTCCAAGCAGGTCGGCGCGGTGAAGGCGGTCGACGACATCAGCTTCGAGGTGCGGCGCGGCGAGACGCTGGCGCTGGTGGGCGAATCCGGCTGCGGCAAGTCGACCACCGGACGCCTCGTCCTGCGCCTGCTGGAACGCACGTCGGGTGCGGTCGAGGTGGATGGCGAGGACATCTTCGCGCTCGATCGCGCCGCATTGCGGCGCAAGCGGCGCGACATGCAGATCATTTTCCAGGACCCCTACGCCTCGCTCAACCCGCGGATGACGGTGGGCGACGTGCTGGCCGAGCCGCTGCGCGTCCATGGCGTCGCCAGCGGTGCTGCCCTGGCAGCCCGGGTCGAGGAACTGCTGAGCGTCGTCGGGCTCGCCCCCTACCACGCCCAGCGCTACCCGCACGAATTCTCGGGCGGGCAACGCCAGCGCATCGGCATCGCGCGGGCGCTGGCCGTGAACCCCAAGCTCATCGTCTGCGACGAGCCGGTGTCGGCGCTCGACGTCTCGATCCAGGCCCAGGTGGTGAACCTGCTGCAGGACCTGCAGCAGAAATATGGCCTCTCCTACCTCTTCATCGCCCACGACCTGGCGGTGGTGAAGCATATCAGCGACCGCGTCGCGGTCATGTATCTGGGCAAGATCGTCGAGCTGACCGACAAGAAGACGCTCTATGCCAACCCGCGGCACCCCTACACCCAGGCGCTGCTGTCGGCGATCCCGGTGGCCGACCCCGAGGTGCCGCACGGCCGCGGCATCATCCAGGGCGACGTGCCGAGCCCGCTGAACCCGCCGCCCGGCTGCCGCTTCCATACGCGTTGCCCCCATGCCCGCGATCGGTGCAAGATCGAGGAGCCGGCCTTTCGCGAGCTGGCCCCCGGCCACCGCATCGCCTGCCACTTCGCCGAAGAGATCGCCATTCCCGATACCGTCCGCGCGCGCCAGGCGACGCAGATTTCCGATGCCTACCGGCGGCGCCTGGCCGCCTACGAAACCCAGCAGCAGCGGCGCCGCAACGCCGTCTGAGGAGACGCCTGCCTTGAATCCCGCTTCCTTCTTCAGCCCCGACTACGCGACCGCCCGCGCCAAATTCCGTGCCGCCGCCAAGGCGGCCGGCGCCGAGGTCGTGACTTACCCGCACCCGCTCCAGGGACCGGACGGCGGCGACCTGTCGACCGACGTGGTGCGCATCGGCCCGGCCGACGCCCATCGCTATGTCGTGTGCAACACCTCGACCCACGGCGTCGAGGGCTTCTGCGGCTCCGGCCCGCTGATCGGCGTACTGAGCGAGCAGATCTATCGCGAGCTGCCGCCCAACGTCGCCCTGCTGCTGATCCACGCGATCAACCCGCACGGCTTCGCCTGGCTGCGCCGGGTGAACGAGGACAATGTCGACCTCAACCGTAACTTCCTAGACTTCTCTCAGCCGCTGCCGGTGAATGCCGAGTACGCGCCGATCCACCAGTACCTGGTTCCGCGCAACTTCGAGGGCGAGGAACTGGCCCAGGCCGATGCCGAGTTGGCCAAGGCGCGCGAGCGTCTGGGCGCGCGTGGCTTCCAGACCGCCGTCAGCGGTGGGCAGTACGCCTTCCCCGACGGCCTGTTCTATGGCGGCAACAAGCCCACCTGGTCGAACCAGACGCTCCGACGCCTGCTGCCGGAGCTGATCGGCGACGCCACCCATGTGATGTTCCTCGATTTCCACACCGGCCTCGGCCCCTACGGCTATTGCGAGCCGATCAATGGGCACGCGCCCGGGACCAAGGCGTTCGACCGCCTGTATGAATGGATCGGCGACTGCGTCACCTCGGCCCAGACCGGCACCTCCAGCTCCACCCGCCTGTCCGGCACGATCGGGCTGGGCGTGATGGAGGCGCTGCCCAACGCCATCCACACCAAGACGACGCTGGAATACGGCACGCGGCCCAACGACTATGTGCGCCTGGCCCTGCGCTCGGACTGCTGGCTGCACAATCACGGCGACCTGAAGAGCGCGCGCGCCAAGGAGATCAAGGCCCTGATCCGCGACGCCTTCTATCGCGACTATGACGACTGGAAGGAGCTGGTCTACGTCCGCGCCCGCCAGATCATCCGCAAGGGCATCGCCGGCCTGTCGGCCCAATCGGACCAGAAGGACTGACCATGCAGTACCGCCCCCTCGGCCGCAGCGGCCTGCGCGTCTCGCCCATCTGCCTCGGCACGATGATGTTCGGCGACCGCACCGAGCAGGCCGAGGCGGCGCGGATCGTCGACATCGCGCGCGACGCCGGCATCAACTTCGTCGACACAGCCGACGTCTACACCCGCGGCGCCTCGGAGCGGATGCTGGGGCCGCTGATCGCCAAGGACCGGGATTCCTGGGTGGTGGCGACCAAGGTCGGCAACCCCATGGGCAAGGGCGCCAACCAGGGCAACCATAGCCGCAAGTGGCTGATGCATGAGATCGACCAGAGCCTGGGCCGGCTCGGCACTGACCATATCGACCTGTGGTATCTGCATGTCGACGACCAGAAGACGCCGCTGGCCGAGACGCTAGGCGCCATCGCCGACATCATCCGCGCCGGCAAGGTGCGCTACTGGGGCGTCAGCAACTTCACGGCCTGGCGCCTGGCCGAGGCCTGCCACGTCGCTCGCGAGGTGGGCCTGCCGCTGCCGGTCGCCAGCCAGCCGCTCTACAACGCCGTCAACCGCCAGGTGGAGGCCGAGCATCTGCCGGCCTGCGACTTCTACGGCCTGGGCGTCGTGCCCTACAGCCCCGTCGCGCGCGGCGTGCTGACCGGCAAGTACGGCGTCGACGGCACGGCACCGGAGGGCTCGCGCGCGGCGATCAAGGATCGCCGCATGATGGAGACGGAATTCCGGCCGGAATCCTTCGCCATCGCCCAGCAGATCGTGGCCCACGCCCGCAGCCGCAACATCTCGCCCACCCAGTTCGCCATCCTCTGGCTGCTGCGCAACAAGCTGGTCAGCAGCGTCATCGCCGGCCCGCGCACCGTCGAGCAGTGGCAGGAGTATCTGGGCGCCCTGGAGCACGCGCTGGACGATGTCGACGAAAAAGCCGTCGACGCGCTGGTGAAGCCAGGCCACGCCTCCACCCACGGCTACACCGACCCGAAATACCCCGTGCAGGGTCGCGTGGTGGGATAGCCCCCCTCACCCCCCGGTTGTGCTATGCTGCCGGCGTTGCCCGACAGGAGGGGTCATGACTGCATTCAACGTCGTGCGCTTCAAGGTCAAGGCCGGCATGGAAGACGCCTTTCTCGACGCCCATCGGACCATCGCCGAGGGCTGGCCGGGACTGCGGCATGCCAACATCATCAAGACCGGGGACGGGCGGTTCTGCATCATCGCGGAATGGGAGAGCAGCGACCGGCTGGTGGCGGCCCGGCCGCAGATGATCGCCACGCTCGACAGCTTCCGCGCGACGCTGGAAGACCTGGGTGGCGGGCTGGGCCTGACCGACCCGGTCGGCGGCCCAGTGGTGCTCGCCATCAAGTAGCACCCCGTCGGCCTTGCGGTCGGGGGCGGCCTTGCGGTCGGGGCGGCCTTGCGGTCGGGGCGGCCTTGCGGTCGGGGTGACAGCGGGCCACCCATCCTGCGACCATGGCAGCGATGCGCCCGCGTAGCCCAGCCCCCGACAGCACCCCCGGCGTCGAGACCGTCGTCGATGCGGCCCCCATGCGCCCATCGGTCGTGAAGTCGGCCGCGCGCGTGCTGGAGATCATCGAGTTCTTCGACGAGGTGCGACGCGAGGCTCAGGTGGGCGAGATCGCCAACCGCCTGGGCTATCCGCAGTCCTCCACCTCGGTGCTGCTGAAGACGCTCGTGAAGCTGGGCTACCTCGACTATGACGGCGCCACGCGCAACTTCCTGCCGACGGCGCGCGTCGCCCTGCTGGGAAGCTGGCTCGACCAGGGGCCGATCCGCGAGGGCAGCCTGATCCGGATGATCGAGGAGCTGTCGCGCACCACCGCCGACACCGTCATCCTGGCCGCGCGCAACGGCATCTATTCGCAATACATCCACGTGGTGCAGGCGCGCACGACCATGCGCTTTCACGTGCCCCAGGGGTCCCGCCGGCTCGTCGTCTGGTCGGCCACCGGCTATGCGCTGCTGGAGCGGGCCGAGGACGACCTCGTCGGCGCCCTGGTCCGCCGCACCAACTCCGAGGTGGCGCCGCAGCCGCTGATCGACCGGCGGCAGGTGCTGGAGAATGTCCGCCAGGTGCGCCAGCACGGCTACTTCTTCTCGCGCGGGCTGGTGACGCCGGGCGCGGGCTCGATCGCGGTCCCCCTGCCCCTCGGCATCGAGCGGCGCGACCGGCCGCTGACCATCGCCGTGTCCGGCCTGCTCGACGATTTCACCCGTCGCGAGGGCCAGATCGTGGCCGCGATCCGCGACGCCGTGCAGCGCTTCATCGGCCTGGAGAAACCATGACTCTCAAGGGGAAAGCCTACATTGCCGGCGCCTACGAGCATCCCACCCGCCATGCCCCGGACAAGTCTACCGCCCTCCTCCATGCGGAATCCGCGCTGGGGGCGCTGGCCGACGCCGGCCTGTCGCTGTCCGACGTCGACGGCTATTTCTGCGCGGCCGACGCGCCCGGCGCCAACCCGCTATGGATGGCCGACTATCTGAACCTGCGGCTGCGCTGGCTGGACGGCACAGATGCCGGCGGCTGCTCGTACCTGACCCATGTCGCCCACGCCACCGCCGCCATCGCCGCCGGCCATTGCGACGTGGCGCTGGTGACGCTGGCCGGGCGGCCGCGCAGCGAGGGCGTGTCGATCGGCGTCAATCCCCGGGCGGCCGCCCCCGACCGGCCCGACGAGCCGTGGGAAACGGCCTTCCGTCCCAACATCGCCGGCGTCTACGGCCTGTTCGCCCGGCGCCACATGCTCCAGTACGGCACCACGGCCGAGCAGATGGCGTGGGTCAAGGTCTCGGCCTCGCGCCACGCCCAGCACAATGCGAACGCCTTCCTGCCCAAGGTCGTGACGGTCGAGGATGTGCTGAACTCGCCGGTCATCGCCGACGGCATCCACCGGCTCGACTGCTGCGTGATCACCGATGGCGGCGGCGCCCTGGTGCTGGTGAAGCCGGAGATCGCGCGCAGCCTGTCGCGACCGCTGGTGCGGGTGATCGGCACGGGCGAGACGGTGTGGACCCAGGATGGCGGCTATGGCGACATCACCCGCACCGGCGCCGAGGTCTCCGGCCCAGCCGCTTTTGCCGAAGCGGGCGTGACGCCGGCCGACATCCAGTACGCTTCCATCTACGACAACTTCACCATCATGGTGCTGATGCAGCTCGAGGGCCTGGGCTTCTGCGCGCCGGGGGCCGCCGGGCGCTTCGCGGCCGAGGGCAACCTGATCGCCGGCAGCGGCCGCCTGCCCTGGAATACCGATGGCGGTGGCCTGTGCAACAACCACCCGGCCAATCGCGGGGGCATGACCAAGGTGATCGAGGCCGTCCGACAACTGCGCGGCGAGGCCCACCCGGCGGTCCAGGTGCCGGGCTGCGGCCTGGCGCTGGCCTGCGGCCCCGGCCGGGTGCTGGGCAGCGGCCACGGCCACGCCACCGTCATCCTCGAGCGGGAATAGACCGATGACCGACACGCCCACCGCCGCCGACGCCATCGCCGCGCAGGCCGCGAGCCATCCCGAAATCCGCCCCTTTTGGCAGGCCGCGGCCGAGGGCCGCTTCGTGCTGGCCTTCTGCACCGCCTGCGGCAAGCCGCACTGGTATCCGCGCGCCATCTGCCCGCTGTGCGGCCATGGCGGGATCGAGTGGCGGCCGGCATCTGGCCGCGGCACGATCTACAGCGTCAGCGTCCTGCGCCGGGCCAACCCGCCTTACGCGCTGGCCTATGTCACGCTGGAGGAAGGACCGACGATGATGACCAACATCGTCGACTGCGACCTGGACGAACTGGCGATCGGCCAGCCGGTGAAGGTGGCGCTGCGGCGCCAGTCGACCGGCCTTACGGTGCCGATGTTCACGCCGCAATGATGCCCTTGCGTTCCGGCAATACGCCGCCAACTATAAGGCATGTTGCCGGACAGGAAGGGACGCCCAATGTCGGCGGTGATCGAGGAAGTGGCTCGCAAGCTAGGGGGATTGCCGGTGCTGGGAAGCACCGTCCGATCGCCGGCCGATTTGGCGTTGATAGTGCGCAACCGCATTCCCCTCGCGGCACTCAAGGGATTGGCGCAGGCGGGCCTTACCGAGAGCGAAATCGAGCGCTTCGTCATTCCTCAAAGAACCCGTCGGCATCGGGCGGATAGAAACCAGCCGCTGACAATTGACGAGTCTGATCGGGCAGTGCGGGTGCTTCGCATCCAGACCATCGCCGAAGACACCTTCGGCAATCAGACCAAGGCTCACACCTGGCTGCGCCGGCCACTGGCAGAACTGTGTGGGGAAACGCCGCTGGACGTGGCGCAGACGGAAGTCGGTGCCCGCATCATCGAGACCATCCTGGGCAAGATCGCGTGGGGCGCGGCTGCCTGATGGTGCTTTGGCGTCTGTCGGGCCGACAGCATGCGCTGTCGTTCGATGGCGGCTATGGCCTGCTGCTGGAGGGGCGGTGGAACACGATCGGGCATGCGGTCACCTACTCCGCGACCTCTCCCTCGCTATGCGTTCTGGAGAAGCTTGTTCACGTCGAAGATCCAACTTTGCTCCCGGAACTCGTGATGGTGCGCTACCAGGTCCCTGACGACATGATTGCCGAATCTGTGGAACTGGCGGAGATGCCAGACGCATGGCGGCGCCAGCAGGCGTGGACACAGCAGTATGGCGATCGCTGGCACCGCGCGTTGAGAGCGCCGATGCTGCGTGTGCCCTCGGCGATCGTGCCGCTGGACGGATCACCCGACATGAACGTGCTGATCAACCACCGCCACCCCGCCGTCGCCGCCATTGCCGTTGCTGCGGCCGAGCCCTTCGCGCTGGATCCTCGATTGCTCTGATGGGCAACCCCTATAGTATCTGCTCGATCCTCGCCCTTCCCCCCCGCACGAGGTCCATGCGGATGACGATTGCGAAGGCGCCGCTGCGCCTGGGTTTCTTCACGCGCGTGCTGGATGTCGCCGAGCCGGCCGAGCGCTACCGGCTGGGGATGGAGCAGATCATCCATGCCGAGCGCTGCGGCTTCGATTCCGCCTGGGTCGCCCAGCATCACTTCCATGTCGACGAGGGCGGGTTGCCCGCCCCCTTCGTCTTCCTGGCGCAGGTGGCAGCCCGGACGACGCGCATCCGCCTCGGGACCGGGATCGTCACCCTGCCGCTCGAGCTGCCGATCCGGGTGGCGGAGGACGCGGCCGTGCTGGACCTGATGTCGGGCGGGCGGCTGGAGGTCGGCATCGGACCGGGCGGCAACCTGACCGCCTTCCAGGCGTTTGCGCTGGATAGCGCCCAGCGCGCGACCCTATTCGCCGCGCACCGCGGGGTCCTGGTCGATGCTTGGGCGGACCGGCCGCTGCCCGGCGGCGATCGCCTCTACCCACCCCGCCCATCGCTCGTCGACCGCATCTGGCAGGCGACCTTCACCGTCGAGGGCGCCCGGCGGGCCGGCGCCGACGGCGATGGGCTCATGCTCTCGCGCACCCAGCCGCGACCGGAAGCGACACCGGCGATCGGGCTCGACGCCATCCAGAACCCGATGATCGACGCCTACCTGGCAGCGCTTCCACCGGGCCGCGCGCCGCGCATCCTGGCGTCGCGCACCGTCTTCGTCGCCGACGAGCGCCACGACGCGGCCCGCTTCGCACAAGCCGGCTATGCCCGCATGCGCGACCGGCTGGCCGCCACCGACCCGAAAGTCGCTGGCCAGACGGTCGACGAACTGATTGCCACCGGCGACGTCCACATGGGCACGCCGGACGAGGTGATCGCGTCCCTTGCCACCGACACCACGCTCGCGCGGGCGACAGACCTGGCCGTCCAGGTCCATTCGGTGGACCCGCCGCACCCCTTCGTGCTGCGCTCGATCGAGCTGGTGGCCGAAGTGGTGGCACCGGCCCTCGGCTGGCAGCGGGACGGCGCCGACAGCGTGCGCCAGGTCGCGTGACCCGGCCCCAACCGCAGAATCGGAGACCGCCGCTCATGAGCGACATCGACGTCATCGACCGGCTGCTCGGCATCGCGCCCGGCTCGGCGCTGGATCGCATCCGCGCCACCCGCACGGAGGCGCGGGCCCAGGCCCAGGCCAGCTATCGCGCCCTGTTCAACCCGGACGACATGGCTGGCATCGCCCAGCAGGAGCGGCTGGCGGTCGCCGCCTTCGTCGTCGGCCTGCATGGACAATCAGCCGTGACCGAACATTATGCCGGCGCTCTGGCGGCAGCGGGTGCCACCCCGGCACTGGCCGATGCGGTCGCAGCGGCGGCCAAGGCCGCAACCGGGCAAGGCCCCTATGGCAGCTACCCGGCCGGGCCGCTCTCGGTGGAGGACCAGCCGGGCGCCACCTGGCGGGTCGACGGCAGGATCGCCCCCATCCTGGGTCCGCGCCTGACGGCTGCCTTCGAGCATATGCACCTGCTGATCCTGCACCCGCGGGATGCCGGCCCGACCGCACTCCAGGCGCTGCTCGACGCCGGCTGGACGACGACCGATGTCGTCACCCTGTCGCAGATCGCGGCCTTCCTCGCCTTCCAGGTGCGCGTCGTGGCCGGCCTCGGCGCGCTCGCCACCCGCCTCTGACCCCTGGAGGTCCTCCAATGACCGACACCACCCTGGTGCCGCCGCCGCACGTCGTGCCCACCGTCTTCACCCGCGACCAGCTCGACTGGCTGCCCTGGCTGGAGCCGCTGCCGGTCGAGGAACTGACCGACCGCCATTTCGCCGGGCTGGTAGACGCATCCCGCGCCAACTCGGCCTATTTCCGCCTGCTCGTGCGCGACCCGGACGTGCTGGGTGCCCGCACGCGCACCGACAAGGACATCTTCTACAACCCCGAGGCCGGCCTGCCGCGGGCCGAGCGCGAGCTGGCGGCCGCGGCGGCATCGCGCCTCAACGGCTGCATCTATTGCGCCTCGGTGCATGCGCGCTTCGCCGTCACCTTTTCCAAGCGCGAGGCCGACGTCCAGAAGCTGCTGGACGATGGCGTCGGCGTCGACCTGGGCGAGCGCTGGAACGCCATCGTCGCCGCCGCGGTGGCGCTGACGACGACGCCGATCACCTTCGGCCCCGCCCATGTCGACCGCCTGCGCGCAGCCCGGCTCGACGACGCGGCTGTAGCCGACGTGATCCAGGCCGCGGCCTTCTTCAACTGGGCCAATCGGCTGATGCTGTCCCTGGGCGAGCCGGCCTCGCCCCCCGCCGGATAGCGCCCGCCGAGCAGCGGCGCCAGGTACGCCACAAAAGTGACTTGCATGATGCAATCATAGTCGCGCATCCTCGCGGCCATGAAGCCTGCCGCCCCCCCGGATCGTGCCGCCCGCGCCCGCAAGCTGCTGGAAGGACCGATCCTGCTGACCCTGCTGGGGCTGGCGGCCCCCAACTTCGTCGTCATGCTGACCCAGACGGCGGCCAGCTTCGCCGAGAGCTACTATGTCGGGCTGCTCGGCACCGATGCTTTGGCCGGGGCGGCGCTGGTCTTCCCCATGTTCATGCTGATGCAGATGATGTCGGCGGGCGGCATGGGCGGCGGCATCTCGTCGGCCGTGGCGCGTGCGGTCGGCGCCGGGCGGCTGGCCGATGCCGAGGCGCTGGCGCTGCACGCGGTCGTCATCGCGCTCGTCTTCGGTGGCGCCTTCACGGCCGCCGCCCTGATCGGCGGGCCGGCGCTCTATCGCACCATGGGGGGGCGGGATGCCGCACTTGAGGCGGCTCTAGCGTACTCCAACACGGTCTTCCTCGGCGCCACCATGCTGTGGCTGCTGAACAGCCTGGCCAACGTGCTGCGCGGCAGCGGCAACATGGTCCTGCCGGCCCAGGTACTGGGCACCGGCGGCATCGCCGTGATCCTGCTGGCACCGCTGCTGATGTTCGGGCTGGGGCCGATCCCGGGCTTCGGCATCGTCGGCGCCGGCATGGCGCTGGTCGCCTTCCACACGGCCGGATCGGCCGTCATGGTGGTGAGCCTGCTGCGCGGCAACGGTCTTGTCCGGCTGTCGCTCGCCCACCCGCTCCGCTGGCGCCACTTCGCGGAGATATTGCGGGTCGGCCTGCTGGGCGTGTTCAACTCGCTGATCTCGAACATGGCCGTGGCAGCGGCGACGGCGCTGGTCGGGCTGCACGGGGTGGCCGCACTCGCCGGCTATGGGCTGGGGGCCCGGATGGAATACCTCCAGATCCCGATCGCCTTCAGCTTCGGGTCGGCCCTGGTGGCGATGGTCGGCATGAATGTGGGCGCCGGCAAGCGGCGGCGCGCCCTGCTGGCGGCCTGGGCAGGCTCGCTGGCGGTGGGCGCGGTCACGGCCGCCATCGGCATCTCGACCGCGCTCTTCCCTCGCCAGTGGCTCGGCCTCTTCACCCAGGACGCGGCCGTGATCGAGGCCGGCGCGCAGTACTTCGCCATCGTCGGCCCGGCCTACGCCTTCTTCGGGCTCGGCATGGCGCTCAACTTCGCGGCCCAGGGCACCGGCCAGATGATGTGGCCGCTGGCAGCCGGCGTCGTGCGCACGCTCTTCGTCTGCGGCGCCGGCTGGGTGGCGGCCCATGTGCTGGGCCTCGGCCTGATGGGCACCTTCGTCGTCATCGCCGTGGCGCTGGTCCTCTTCGGCCTGCTCAACGCCACGCCCTGGCTGCTGCGCCTGTTCGACCCGGCCTGGGGCGGGGCAAGCCCTGCCCCTCAGAAGACCGCGCGATAGCGGGCGATCACCTCGGCCGGTCCAACGCCTTCCAACTCGGCCAGTTCGGCCCGCTTCACGGTCGCGAAGGCGTCGGCCAGGGCCGACGGCAGCAGGTCGCGACCGCCCGACGCCAGCCGCTCCAAGGCCTGCGGCAGGCTGGTCGACAGCCGCTCGACCCCGCGCCTGGCCAGTTCCCCGGGCGCCACCGCGTCGGGATCGCCCTCCAGCGGCTCGTCCGGCAGCAGGCCGAGGCGGATGCCCTCCAGCCCCGCCCGCACCAGCAGGCCCAGCACCAGATAGGGGTTGGCCGCACCGTCGGTCGCGCGGAACTCGACGTTGAACTGCTCGGCCACCGGACGGCCGGTGCCGGGCCGGACGGGGCAGATGCGCAATGCGGCCTCGCGGTCGCGCACCGCCAGCGTGTTGTAGGCCGCACTCCAGCGGTGCGGCTGCAACCGGTCGTAGGACACCACCGTCGGCGCCATCACCGCCACCATGTCCGGCAGCCGGCGCCGGATGCCGGCCACGAAGGCGGCCGCGCGGGCCGACAGGCCGGTCGCGGTCGAGGCGTCATGCATCGCCGGCAGCCCCGCGCCATCGAGGAAGCTGAAATGCAAGTGCGCGCCGCTGCCCACACCGCCCGCCTCGCCGATCGGCGTGAAGGAGGCGCGCTCGCCGAAGGACTGGGCCACCGCCCGCACCACCTCGCGGAAGATGGTCGACTGGTCGGCGATCGCCATGCCGATGGCGGGCGCGATGGGCACTTCCACCTGCTGGGGCGCATATTCGGGGATCACCGTCTCGGCCGCGACGCCCGCCGCGGCCAGCGCCGTCACCAGCCGGTCGGCAAACGGCGCCAACCGCTGGTAGGCGCCGAGCGAGAACGGATCGCCCAGCCGATGCTCCAGCCCGGAATAGAGGAACTCGTGCTCGAAGGCCCCCTTGAGCCGCCAGCCCGTCGCCAGTTCCAGGTCGGCCAGGGCCGCCTCCAGGAAGGCGCGCGGGCAGCAGTCCCACGCCTGCCCGTCGTCGGTACGGAGATGGCCGAGCGCGAGCCGCACCGGCGGGGTGCCAGGGACGGCAACGATGCTGGTCAGCGTCTCCGGATCGGGCACGATGAAGACGTCGCCGCGCGAGCCGAAGTCATTGGCGGCGAGGCTGCCGAACGGCGTCAGCATCAGGTTGGCCGGCGGCCAGCCGACCCCCCAGCGGCAGCGATAGGGCCACTCATGGCCCAGCACCCCCTTGCCGCGGAGCACCCCGCCAAGATCGACCTGCCCGACGAACACGATCTCCTGTTCGCCCAGCCCCGAATCCGCCATGCTGCGCCCCTCCCCGCCTGTTCGACCGGCCGATGATGGTCCGGTTCCCCGCCGAATTGAATAGCCATCCATGCCCGATCCACAGCCCCCCGGACTGCTTGCGCCCGACGAGCCGCCGGCCGTCACCGTCGACGCCCCCGACGGGGCGTCGCCCTTCCTTCTGACCTGCGACCATGCATCGCGCCGCGTTCCCCGACGGCTGGACGACCTCGGCCTGCCGGCATCGGAACTTGGCCGCCACATCGGCTGGGACATCGGCGCGCTGGTCGTCGCGCGCGAGGTCTCCCGCCTGCTCGACGCGACGCTGTTCGCGGCCGGCTATTCCCGCCTGGTTATCGACCTGAATCGGCCGGAAGCCGCCCCCGACCGCATGCCGACGACATCGGACGGCACCACCGTCCCCGGCAACGAGACCCTGACGGACGCAGACCGGGCGGAACGGGTTGCCACCCTGTTCGACCCGTATCACGGCGCCATCGCGGCCGCCCTCGACCGCCGTCAAGCGGTGTACCGGCCGACCTTCCTCGCCTGCATCCACAGCTTCACCCCGCGGATGCGCGGCTTCGACCGGCCGTGGCATATCGGCGCCTGCCATGGACCCAACCCGGAGATGGCGCTCCTGCTGGCAGCCGCGCTGCGGCTGGAGCAGGGACTGGTCGTCGGCGTCAACGACCCCTATTCCTGCAGCCGGGCGTCCGACTATGGCGTGCCGGTCCATGGCGACGACCGCGGCATCCCCTCGGTCCTGATCGAGATCCGCCAGGACCTGATCACGCGCGATGCCGACGCCATCGCCTGGGGCGGGCGCCTGGCGCGCTGCCTGTCTGCGATCGAACCCGACCTCCTCCAGAGCGGAGCCCTGCCATGACGAGCCCCATTCCCGCCATCGACGCCGCAGGCGGCGCCTATCGCGAGCGCGCGATCGACCCGCGCCGCACCGCCCTGCTGTCGATCGACATGCAGAACGCCGAATGGAGTCCCGATGCGGTGGCGAGTGCCCGGCGCGGCGAGGGCCATGCCGGCAAGCTGGAACTGATGGAGCGGATCGAGGGCGTGCTTATTCCCAACCAGGCGCGGTTGCAGGCGGCCGCGCGCGCGGCCGGGATCGAGGTCGTCTACACGATCATCGAGAGCCTGACGGCCGATGGCCGCGACCGCAGCCTCGACCACAAGATCTCGCGCATCCACCATCCCAAGGGCAGTTGGGAGGCGCAGATCATCCCGGCCGTCGCCCCCGTCGGCGACGAGATCGTCATCCCGAAGACATCGTCCGGCATCTTCAACAGCACGAATGTCGAGTATGTGCTGCGCAATCTCGGCATCGAGTTCCTGGTCGTCTATGGCATCTACACCGACCAGTGCGTGGAATCGGCGATCCGCGACGCAGCCGATCGCGGCTTCCTGGTGACCCAGGTGGAGGACTGCTGCGCGGCCGAGACCGAGGCCAATCACCGCCGCTCGATCGCGGCGATGGGTGGCCATTACGGCCGCTGCCGGTCAACCGATCAAGTCATCGCCGAGATGATGTCGCCCGGCCCGCAGTGAACCATGGGCCACGTTGCGCGTTTACAGCTTCATAGGCCGTCCTTCGTTCGACCCCATCCACCGGTGTCGCACCGGAGATGGCGGCGGAAAGGAAAGGCTGATGAAACGAACAATGGCCCATGACCGCGTGCAATGCGTTGTGCAATGAACGGCGGCGACGGACAGGGACTGCGCGTGCTGCTTCTGGAGGATGAAGCACTCGTCGCCATGTTGATGGAAGACATGCTGACGGACCTCGGCTGCGTGCCGGTGGGTCCGTTCGCGGAACTGGCGGAAGCGCAGGCATTCGTGCGTGCCAATCCGCAGGGGATGGACGCGGCGATCATCGACATCAACGTCGCCGGCTATCCGAGCTACCCGCTGGCCCAGATGCTGAAGGAGACGAACGTCCCCTTCGCCTTCAGCACGGGATACGACGTTTCCGGCATCGAGCCCGAATGGCGCCAGTATCCGTGGCTGCGCAAGCCCTTCATGATGCCGGACCTGGAGCAGGTCCTGGCGACGCTGCGCAGCAGCGTGCCAGCCTGATCTACCCGAAGTAGCGGCCGAGCCGGTCGACGGCTTCGTCCAGAACCTCATCGCGCTTAGCGAAACAGAAGCGCGCATAGTTACGGACGGTCCCTTCAGCATAGAGCGCGCTGACAGGGATTGCCGCCACTTTCGCCTCGGCGGTGATGTGCTTGCAGAAGGCCTCGTCGTCGCCCTTGAAGCCGAGCGGCCGGAAGTCCGCATTCACGAAATAGGTACCTTCGCAGGGCAGCACGTCGAAGCCGACGCGGGCCAGCCCGGCCGTCAGGCGGTCGCGCTTGGCCTGCATGCCGCCCGCCAGCTCGGTGAAGTAGCTGGCGTCCTTCTCCAGCCCTTGGGCCACGGCCCGCTGGAGATTGGGCGGCGTGGTGAACACCAGGAACTGGTGGGCGCGCATGACCGGCTGCAACAGGGCCGGCACCGCGGTGACGTAGCCGACCTTCCAGCCGGTGAGCGAGAACGTCTTGCCGGCCGAGCCGATCTTCAGGCAGCGCTCGCGCATGCCGGGCAGCGTGATCAGGCTTTCGTGCCGCCGGCCGTCGAAGACGATGTGCTCATAGACCTCGTCGCAGACCGCATAGGCGTCGTACTTCTCCAGCAGGGCCGCGATCTCCTGCAACTCCGCCCGGGTGAAGACCTTGGCCGCCGGATTCATCGGCGTGTTCAGCAGGACCAGCTTGGTCTTGTCGCTGAAGGCCGCCTTCAGGCGATCCATCGGCAATTCCCAGGCCGGCGGCTCCAGCGACACCAGCTTGGGGATGCCGCCCGCCCGCCGCACGATCGGCAGGTAGCTGTCATAGAGCGGGTCGAACAGGATGACCTCGTCGCCCGGCTCGATCAGCCCGAAGAGGCAGGATGCCAGCCCCTCGGTGGCGCCCGAGGTGACCAGCACCTCGCGCTCCCAATCCACGTCGAGGCCATAGAACCGCTTGCCGTGCGCGGCCACGGCCCGCCGCAGTTCTGGAATGCCGGTCATCGGCGGATACTGGTTGGATCCGTCGACGACGGCGTCGGCCGCGGCCCGGAGGACATCCTCCGGGCCGCGGTCGTCGGGGAAGCCCTGGCCGAGATTGACGGCGTCATGGGCACGGGCAAGCTGCGACATGACCTCGAAGACGGTCGTGCCATAGCCGGCAAGGATGCTGTTCGCGGGCTTCACCGAATGGGGCTCCGGTTCTCTGGGTGCTGGGATGGCTGGCCGGCCGTCAGTGGATCTCGTCGGCCTCGCCCATCGCCTTCTTCAGCTTCTCGATATCGAAGTCGGCGGCCTTGGCGGCGTCCAGGATCACCTTCTCGCGGCGGTTCAGCAGGTCGATGGCGGCCGGGATCTTCTTCACCACGTCGGCCGGGACCACCACCGCGCCATGGCGATCGGCATGGATCAGGTCGTTCGAGCTGACGATCATGCCGGCCACCTGAACCTGGTTGCCGAAATCGACCAGATGGACGTGGGCGTGCGAGGGCGCATAGTTGGCAGCCAGCATCTGGAAGCCGTCGGCCACCATGTCGAGGTCGCGGATGCAGCCGTCGGTGACGACGCCGAGGCAGCCGAGGCCCTTGTGGATGTTGGTCTGCACCTCGCCCCAGAAGGCGCCGAAGCCGGCATCCGGGCCGTCCAGGTCCTGGATCACCGACACGGTCGGCCGCGGGCCGGCCGCCACATACTCGTAGTAGCCGGTGCGCTGCTGGCGCATCGCCGCCTTGTCGCGGGTCGGCACGTGCTTGGAGCGGATCATCGCCGTGCGGGCATAGCCGATGATCGGCTTCAGGCCCGGGAAGGGGCAATGCAGGTGGCGCGTGGTGAAGCCGGTCGCCCGGCGCGCCGGCGCCACCAGTTCCAGGGCGTTGCAGATGGTGGGCGTATCCCAGGCGGTGAGCGCGTCGAAATCGGCTTGGGTCAGGTTGGTCATGGGCTTTCCTCCGGTGTTCGGTTTCTGGGGATCACTCTTGAGGTTCGCCGACGGCGGCACCGGCGACGAGCAGGGATTCGATCTCGGCCGCATCGTAGCCGGCCTCGGCCAGGACCTCGACCGTATGCTGGCCCAGGCGCGGCGGCAGGCGCGATATTTCGGCCGGCGTGCGCTCGTAGCGCACGGGATGGCCCAGCAAGACGATGTCGCCCTCGCTGTCGTGGTGGTGCGTCTCGTAGAAGCCGGTCGCCGCCAGGTGCGGGCAGTCAAGCACGGCGTCCAGGTCCTGCACCGGCATGGCCGGGATGTCGGCCGCGTCGAAGGCCCGGTGCCAGTCGGCCGTCGTGCGCGCCGGCATGGCATCGGCCACCATCTCGTAGAGCGCGCCGACATGGCGGTTGCGGGTGGGGCCGTCGGTCACGCGCGGATCGGCCGCCATCTCTGGCCGGCCGATCAGCTCGAACAGCCGCTGCCACTGGGTGACGGTATAGGGCAGCACGCCGATATGGCCGTCGGCCGTACGATAGGGCCTTCGATGGGGCGCCAGCACGCGGCCATAGCCGGCCGGCCCCTCCGGCGGCGCGAATCCGCGGCCGGCCATATGCTCGGGCATCAGGAAGGCGACGGTCGTCTCGTACATCGGGATCTCGATCGCCTGGCCCTCGCCGCTGCGCTCGCGGTGGAAGAGCGCCATGCCGATCGCCTGGGCGACGGTGAGCCCGACCAGCTTGTCGATCATCGAGGTCGGCACGTAGCGCGGCTCGCCCGCGAAGCTGGCCTGGATCGCGGCCAGCCCGGACGCAGCCTGGATGACGTCGTCATAGGCCGGGCGCCAGCCATGCGGCCCGTCGCGGCGGTAGCCATAGGCCGCGCAATGGATGATGCGCGGATTGATGGCGCGCGCGGCGGCCGGCCCGAAGCCCAGCCGGTCCATCGCCTGCGGCCGCATGGAATGCATCAGCACGTCGGCCCCGGCTATGAGGCGGCCCAGCACCGCACGGGCTTCCGCCTGCTTCAGGTCCAGCACCACCGACCGCTTGTTCCGGTTGACCGCCAGGAATCCGGTACCCATGCCACGGTTCCGGGCCGGCGTGATCGACCGCGTGATGTCGCCGTCCGGCGTCTCGATCTTGATGACGTCCGCACCCAGGTCGCCCAGCGTCTGGGACGCGACGGGGCCGAGGAAGACCGCCGTCAGGTCGACGACCCGCACACCGGCCAGGGGTCCGCTCATTTTTGCAGCGGTCCATTGGCAGAGCCGTCGCGCACGTCGGTCAGGACATGCACCAGCGCCGGGCCGTCATGGGCCAGCGCGGCCCGGAAGGCGGGCGCGAACTCGGCCGTCTCGCGCACCGTCCAGGCCGCCGCACCATAGCCGCGCGCCAGCAGCGCGAAGTCGGGGCTCTTCACCGTCACGCCGTGATAGGCCTCGGCACCATAGCGACGATGCTGGTGGATCAGGATCGAGGCATAGGCGGCGTTGTCGCACAGCACCACCTTGACCGGCACCGCCTCCTCCACCGCCGTCGCCAGTTCCGACCCGGTCATCAGGAAGCCGCCATCACCGACGAAGGCCACCACGGTCGCATCCGGCCGGGCCAGCGACGCGCCGATCGCGCCGGGCACGCCCGCCCCCATGGCGCCGACCTCCGGCGCCACCTGGGTGGAGGGTTGCCGCCAGGGGTAGTGGCGATAGACCCAGCTGCCGAAGGTGCCGGCATCGGTCGCGATCAGGGCGTCGTCGGGCACTTGGGCGGCCACCGCCTCCACCACTTTCACCATGTCGACCGCGCCGATCGACGGCCGCTGCGCGAAGCCGGCATGGGCCGCCTCGCGCGCATGGACCGCGTCGCGAACGGCCAGGCGCCCATTCGGCGCGGCCGGCAGCGCTGCGGTCAGCGCATCGAGCGACAGGCGAAGGTCGGCCGCCAGATGGACCGCGGCCCCGGCCGCGGCCGCCACGTCGGGGTCGGGATGCAGCAGCACCATGGTCTGGTCAGGCCGGACGAAGGTGAACTCCTCGGTCGTCATGTCGTCGAGCCGGCTGCCGACCGCGACGACGACGTCGGCTGTCGCCCACAGCTCGCCGATGTAGGGCTCGCGCGTCAGGCCGAGATGGCCGGCATAGGCCGGATGCGCATTGGGAAAGCAGTCCTGCCGGCGAAAGGCGGCCAGCACGGGTGCTGCCGTCCGGTCGGCGAAGCGCACCAGCGCGTCATGGGCGCGGTGGAGTGCCACCATCTCGCCGCAGACGATGACCGGCTGGCGGGCGCCGGCGATGGCGGCCACCGCGTCGGCCAGCGCATCGGGGGACGGGCCGGCTGCCGTCTGGCGGGGCGGGCGCGGGATCGTGCCGCCCTCGAACTCCGCCTCGGTCACGTCCTCGGGCAGCACGACGACGACCGGCCCCGGCCGGCCGCTGGTGGCCGTGCGCCAGGCGCGCGCCGTCGCCTCGGCCACGTCCTCGGCGCAGAAGGGCTGGATCACGGCCTTGGCGATGGCGCCGAAGAAGCGGCGGTAGTCGACGCCCTGGAACGCCTCGCGATCCTGCACCCGGCGCGGCACGTCGCCCACGAACAGCAGCAGCGGCGTCGAATCCTGCATCGCGGTGTGGATGCCGATGGAGGCGTTGGTCGCACCCGGGCCGCGGCTGACGAAGACCGCGGCCGGCTTCAGCGCGATCTTGCCATAGGCCTCGGCGGCAAAGGCGGCCGAGCCCTCGTGGCGGGCGTTCACCAGGCGGATGCTGTTGCGCGCCCGGCGCAGCGCCTCCAGGACGGCCAGGAAACTCTCCCCCGGCACGGTGAAGCCGACGGTCACCCCATGCTCGATCAGCGTCGCGACGAGAGCGTCGCCACCGGACATGCGCGCCATTCTGCTACCCGAAGTTCCTGGAAGGATGGGGGATGACGCTAGCCAACCGGCCGGGCGGACACAAGCCGGCTATCCAGCCCGGTCGAACCGGCCATAGGCGCCGCGGAAGTGCAGCAGCGGTGCCCGCGTCGGGTCCGATTCCAGCGCCTCGACGCGGCCAACGATGATGGCGTGGTCGCCGCCCTCGTGCACGGTCTCCTTGCGGCAGACGACCCAGCCGACGCTATCGGTCAGCAGCGGGCAGCCATGCAGCCCTTCGCGATACTCCACGCCGGCCCAGCGGTCGAGACGGACCGAGGCGAAGCGCGAGGAGGTCGCGGCCTGCCCTTCGGCCAGGATGTTGACCGCGAAATGCGTGCCGTCACGGAAGGCAGGCCAGGTCTCCGCCACCCATTCCAGGCAGAACAGGATGAGCGGGGGGTCCAGCGAGACCGAGGTGAAGGAGCTGACGGTCACCCCCGCCGGCCGGCCGGCGGCGTCGCGCGCCGTCGCCACCGCGACGCCGGTAGCGAAGCTGCCCATTACGTCGCGGAACTGGCGATGATCGAACGGCATGGCGCCCGTTTCTTGGCAAGGCCGTCTGATCTAAAGCAATGTCGCCGTCGCGCCAACTCGGAAACCGCCGATTTTCCACGTCAATCTCTGGACGACGACGCCCCGGCTGGCGACAATGCGAACATGAACCGCCTCGCTCCGCAGCCGCTGCAGCATTTCTATCGCACGGCGGCATTGCCATGCCCCTATCTGGATGGCCGGATGGAGCGCAAGGTGCTGACGGAAATCGCCGGACCGACGGCAGCCTCGCTCTACAATGGCCTGTCTCGCGCGGGCTTCCGGCGCAGCCACCACTTGGCCTATCGCCCGGCCTGCGCCGGCTGCACCGCCTGCGTGCCGGTGCGGGTGGCCGCCCGCCAGTTCGTGCCGAGCCGCAACCTGCGGCGGCTGGCCCGCCTCAGCCCCGACCTCGTCGCTGCCGAGGAGCCCGCGCGCGCCAGCGGCGAGCAATACCGCCTGTTCAGCCGCTACCAGCGCTCGCGCCATGCCGAGAGCGACATGGCCAGCATGACCTATGGCGACTATCGCGCCATGGTCGAGGACAGCCCGATCGAGACCCGGCTTCTGACCCTGCGCGACCCTGCCGGCCAGCTCGTCGCCGCCTGCCTCGCCGACCGGCTGGATGACGGCTACTCCGCCGTCTACAGCTATTTCGACCCGGACCAGCCGCGCCGCAGCCTGGGCACGCTGCTGGTCCTGCGCCTGGTGGAACAGGCGGTGTCCCAGGACCTGCCCTACGTCTATCTCGGCTATTGGATCGCCGACAGCCGCAAGATGGCCTACAAGGTCCGCTTCCAGCCGCTGGAATCGCTGGGCCCGACCGGCTGGTCCGTCATGCAGCCCCCGCCCGGCATCGTCGACGGGCTGCTGATGCATGTGGACGCGGCGGACTAGCCCAACCGTACCGCCGACCGGCTTACCTCTCTCTACCCGCATGCTCGCGATCATCTGACGCCCTGCGCCCACCGCAGTCGGCGCCAGCCCCCCAGGGCACCGGCCCGGCCCGCGCAGGAGACCATCGAATGTTTGCGTCATGGGCCGCACCGGCCGCCGGCCGGCTCGGCATCCACTATGGCTGGGTGATGGTGGCGATCACCTTCACCGTCCTGCTCGCGTCTGCGGGCGCGCTCGGCATCCTGGGCGTGCTGCTGCTTCCCCTGCAACGGGAGACCGGCTGGACGACGGGCACGATCTCCGGTGCCCTGGCCGTGCGCCTGCTGCTGTACGGGCTGATGGCGCCGTTCGCCGCCGCATTGCTGCAGCGCTACGGCCTGCGGCGCACCGTCGGCACGGGCATGGCGCTGGGCATCGCCGGCTGCGGCCTGTCCATGATGATGACCGAGGCCTGGCAGCTCTACATCACCTGGGGCGGCCTGGTCGGCCTTGGCACCGGCCTGACAGCCTTGGTACTGGGTGCGGCCGTCGCCAATCGCTGGTTCGTGCGCCAGCGCGGGTTGGTGATTGGGTTGCTGACGGCGGCCGGCGCCTCGGGCCAGATCGTCTTCCTGCCGGTGGCCGCGATGCTGGCGCAGAGCGACGGCTGGCGGGTCGCCATGGTGCCGGGCCTGGTCGTCTGCGGCGTGGCCGGGCTGCTGATGGTGCTGTTGGGCAGCAACCACCCGTCCGAGGTCGGGCTGCGCGCCTACGGCGAGCGGGAACCGGGCCAGCCCCCGCCGGCGCCGGTGGCCAATCCCGTGCGCAACGCGTTCGCGACCCTGGCCGAGGCGTCCGGCACGCGCGCCTTCTGGGTCCTGTTCCTCACCTTCATGGTCTGCGGCCTGTCGACGTCCGGCCTCGTCCAGACCCACTTCGTGCCGCTGTGCAGCGATTTCGGCATGGCCGAGGTCGAGGCTGCCAGCGTGCTCGCCATCATGGGCGGCTTCAACTTCGTGGGCACGATCGCGTCCGGCTGGCTGTCCGACCGCTACGACTGCCGGAAGCTGCTGTGCTGGTACTATGGCCTGCGCGGCCTGTCCCTGCTGGCACTGCCGTCGAGCGACTTCTCGATCTACGGCCTGTCGATCTTCGCGGTCTTCTACGGCCTCGACTGGATCGCCACGGTGCCGCCCACCGTGAAGCTGGCGGCCCAGAGCTTCGGCCGGGAGAAGGCGCCGCTGGTCTTCGGCTGGGTCTTCACCGGCCACCAGGTCGGTTCCGCGATCGCGGCCGTCGGCGGCGGATTGAGCCGCGATGCGCTGGCCAGCCACCTGCCGGCCTTCTATACGGCCGGTGCCGCCTGCATCGTGGCAGCGGTCGTGGTCCTGGCGATCCGGACCACGCCGCAGCCCAAGGGCGCCTAAGCCACCGCCGGCAGCCGGTCGATCAGCTTGTCAAGCGTGATCGGGTAGTCGCGCACGCGCACGCCGGTAGCATTGTGGATCGCGTTGGCCACCGCGGCCGCGACCCCGCAGATGCCGAGTTCGCCCACGCCCTTGGCCTTCATCGGCGACGAGGTCGGGTCGACCTCGTCCAGGAAGATCACCTCCTGCTCGGGGATGTCGGCATGCACCGGCACCTCGTAGCCGGCCAGGTCATGGTTGACGAAGAAGCCCCGCCGCCGGTCGACGACCAGGTCCTCCATCAGGGCCGCGCCGACGCCCATGGTCATGGCCCCTATGACTTGGCTGCGGGCGGTCTTCGGGTTCAGGATGCGACCCGCCGCGCAGACGGCCAGCATGCGGCGCACGCGGACCTCGCCGGTCGCGGCATCGACGCCGACCTCGACGAAATGCGCGCCGAAGGTCGACTGCTGGTATTCCTTGTCCAGGTCGCCGAATTCGACGGCGTCCTCGGCCTCCAGGCCCTGCGCGCCAACGGCCTCGCCCAGCGGCACGCTGCGGCCGGCCCAACTGACATGGCCCGCCGTGAACTCGATATTGGCCGGATCGGCGCCGATCCGCCGGGCCACGGCCTCCCGCAGTTTGGCGCAGGCCGCATAGACACCCGATGTCGACGAATTGCCGCCCCACTGGCCGCCCGAGCCGCAGGACACCGGAAACCTAGAATCGCCCAGCCGGACCGACACGTGTTCGATCGGCACGCCCATCATCTCGGCCGCGGTCTGCGCGATGATCGTATAGCTGCCGGTGCCGATGTCGGTCATGTCGGTCTCGACCGTGACCTTGCTCCTGCCGTCCAGGCGGACCCGGGCGGCCGACTTCATGACGAGGTTGTTGCGAAAGGCGGCGGCGACGCCCTGGCCGATCAGCCAGCCCCCGTCCCGGTTCGCCCCGCCCGGGCCTGCCGCCGGTCCCAGCCGAAGCGAGCGGCACCGGCACGCAGGCATTCCACCAGCCGCCGCTGCGAGAACGGCCGACCGGGGTTCTCCGGATCGACCTGGGAGTCGTTGCGGATGCGGAACTCGACCGGGTCGAGCCCCAGCCTCTCGGCCATTTCGTCCATGGCGATCTCCAGGGCCATCATCCCCGATGCCTCGCCTGGCGCCCGCATGGCGTTCCCTTCCGGCAGGTCGAGGACCGCCAGCCGCATGGCGGTCAGGCGGTTGGCGCCGGCATAGAGGAGGCGCGTCTGCATCACGGCCACCTCCGGCTCGCCGTCCGGCAGATCGCCCGACCAGCTTTCATGGCCGATGGCCGTGATGGCACCGTCCCCGGTGGTGCCGATGCGGATGCGCTGGATCGTGGCGGGGCGGTGCGTCGTGTTGTTGAAGATGAGCGGCCGCGGCAGGCTGACCCGTACCGGTCGCCCCGCCGCCCGCGCGCCCAGGGCCGCCAGCAGGGCGTCCGCCCGCACGAACAGCTTCCCGCCGAAGCCGCCGCCGATATAGGGCGAGACCAGCCGGACCTTGTCCTTGGGGATGCCGAGCGTAAGGGCGATGTCGCCGCGCGACCAGTCGATCATCTGGTTGGCACTCCAGACCATCAGCCGGTCGCCTTCCCAGGCCGCGATCGAAGCGTGGGGCTCCATCATGGCATGCGACTGGTCGGGCGTGGTGTAGGTCATGTCGAGCTTCACCGGCGCGGCCGCGAAGGCCGCCGCAAAATCGCCGACAGAAGTGTCCGGCTTGGCATCGCCCGTCATCTTGGCGGGCTTGGTCGCACTGTCCTTCGCTGCGGCCAGGTCGAAGGTGCCCTCGGCTGCGGCATAGTCGACGCGGATCAGGTGCGCGGCCGCCCGCGCCTGCTCGAACGTCTCGGCGACGACGACGGCTATGGCCTGGTGGTAGTGCTGGATGTCGGGTCCGGCGAGCAGCCGGGCCGTATTGAACTTTCCCTGGCCGAGCTTGCCTGCGTTCTCGGCCGTGACGATGGCGATGACGCCGGCCGCCGCCTTGGCGGCGCGAAGGTCCATGGCGCCGATCCGTCCCTTCGCGATCGCCGAACCCAGGACATATCCATGCGCCTGGTTGGCGACGACATCGTGCCGGTCGTTGGCATAGGGCGCGGTTCCGGTCGTCTTCAGCGGGCCGTCGACGCGGTCGAGCGGCTTGCCGACCACGGTCAGCCGGTCGATGGGGTTGGTGGTCGCAGGGGTATCGAACTTCATGGTTCAGGCCCTCGCTTCGGCAAGCACGGCCGCCAGCGCGCGCTCGACCAGCGGAATCTTGAAGGCGTTCTCGTGGGTCGTGCGGGCGCCGGCCAGGAGCTGCGCGGTCACCGCCCGGGCGCCGGCCGGCATCTGCGCCTCTGCCGCCTCCATGCGCCAGGGCCTGGCCGCCACGCCGCCCAGGGCGACGCGGCCCGTGCCGTCGCGCCGCACGATGGCCCCGACCGAGACCAGGGCGAAGGCGTAGGACGCCCGGTCGCGCACCTTGCGGTAGATGTGCCGTCCGCCGACCGGCGGCGGCAGCGTCACCGCCGTGATCAGCTCCCCCGGGCGCAGGGTGGTTTCGACCTCCGGCGTTTCCCCCGGCAGGCGGTGGAAGTCGGCGATCGGGATGGCCCGCGACGCCCCGTCCGGACCCATCACCTCGACCGTCGCATCCAGCGCCCGCATGGCCACCGCCATGTCGCTGGGGTTGGTCGCGATGCACGCATCGCTGGCACCGACGACCGCGTGCTGCCGGCTGAAGCCGCCCAGCGCCGCGCAGCCGCTGCCCGGCCGCCGTTTGTTGCAGGGCTGGTTGGTGTCGTAGAAGTATGGGCAGCGCGTCCGCTGCAACAGGTTGCCGGCCGTGGTCGCCTTGTTGCGCAGTTGGCCCGATGCCCCGGCCAGCAGGGCGCGCGACAGCAGGGCATAGTCGCGCCGCACCCGGGCATCGGCCGCCAGGTCGGTATTGCGCACCAGCGCGCCGATGCGCAGGCCGCCATCGGCCGCGGCCTCGATCCGGTCGAGCGCCAGGCCGTTCACGTCGATCAGATGGGCCGGCGTCTCGATCTGGAGCTTCATCAGGTCGAGCAGGTTGGTGCCGCCGGCGATGAAGCGGGCACCCGGCATCCGCGCCGCCGCCGCGACGGCTTCGGCCGGGGAGCCGGCGCGCTCATAGGTGAAGGGCTTCATGCCGGCCTCCCGGCGATCTCGGTGATCGCGTCGACGATGTTGGGATAGGCGCCGCAGCGGCAGATGTTGCCGCTCATCCGCTCGCGCAGCTCGGCCGCCGTGACCTGCGGGACGGCATCGAGGTCGCCGCTCGCATGACTCGGGATGCCGGCGCGGATTTCGTCCAGCACGGCCACGGCGGAGCAGATCTGGCCTGGCGTGCAGAAGCCGCACTGGTAGCCGTCGTGGCGCACGAAGGCCGCCTGCATCGGGTGCATGGCACCTGGATTGCCCAGCCCCTCGATCGTCGTGATCGCATCGCCCTCGTGCATGACGGCCAGCGTCAGGCAGGAATTGATGCGCCGCCCGTCGACGATCACGGTGCAGGCGCCGCATTGGCCGTGATCGCAGCCCTTCTTGGCGCCCGGCAGGGCGAGGCGTTCGCGCAGCGCGTCCAGCAGCGTCGTCCGCGTGTCGACTGCGAGTTCGCGCGCGCTGCCGTTCACGGTGAAGGAAACCCGGGCGACGACCGGTGCTTCGAGGATGGCGGGCGGGGCCGCCGCCGGGGTTGTCTGGGCACCGGCGATCGGCGGCGCGGCAACGGCGGCGGCGGAGGCCGCGGCACCGATCAGCAGGCCGCGCCGGGATAGATCGAGGTCTCTGGAGCTTGGCATGGCAGGGGCCCAGCCTTTCTGCACGGGATGGCGGTGGAGGATTGCTGTCCGTGAAACTCGCCCTCGGCCGGATCGATCCCGGAACGACCGGTACAGGGGCCATCACCGAGGTGGGACCGACCCGGACGGACGATTAGGCAGTGATATCCGCATGGACTTATGGGTAGGGTTCATCAATGGCCCGCACGGACCTCAATGACCTGATCGTCTTCCTGGCCGTCGCCCGCGAACGGAGCTTCACCCGCGCTGCGGCCAGGCTCGGCGTCTCGCAGTCCTCGTTGAGCCACACCGTCCGCGGCCTGGA
The DNA here is from genome assembly GCF_006738645.1 of Stella humosa. Classification (GTDB taxonomy): domain Bacteria; phylum Pseudomonadota; class Alphaproteobacteria; order ATCC43930; family Allostellaceae; genus Allostella; species Allostella humosa. Next base: position 3,392,266 of record NZ_AP019700.1, read on the forward strand.
GCAGCGGCTGGGGGTGCGGCTGCTGGCGCGCACCACCCGCAGCGTGGCGCCGACGGAGGCGGGCGAGCGGCTGCTGCGCACCGTCGGGCCGAACCTGGACGAGATCGAGGCGGAACTGGCCGCCCTCGGCGACCTGCGCGAGAAGCCGGCCGGCACGGTTCGCATCACCGCGGGCGAGCATTCGGCGGAAACGATCCTGTGGCCCGTGCTCGAGCGCCTGCTGCCGCTCTACCCCGACATCCAGGTCGAGGTGGCGGTCGACTATGGCCTGACCGACATCGTGGCCGAGCGCTACGATGCCGGCGTGCGGCTGGGCGGGCGCATCGCGCGCGACATGGTGGCGATACGCATCGGGCCCGACATGAGCATGGCCGTCGTCGGCGCACCGGACTATTTCGCCCGGCGGCCGCCGCCGATCGAGCCGCAGGACCTGTCGGCCCATGCCTGCATCAACCTGCGCCTGCCGACCTATGGCGGGCTCTATGCCTGGGAGTTCGAGCGCGACGGGCGGGAGTTCAGCGTGCGGGTGGAAGGGCCGCTGGTCTTCAACACCATGCAACTGCGGATGAACGCCGCCCTGTCGGGGCTGGGACTGGCCTACCTGCCCGAGGACGCCGTCCGCCCGCACGTTGCAGCCGGCCGGCTCGTCCGCGTGCTGGCCGACTGGTGCGCACCCTTCTCGGGCTACCACCTTTATTATCCCAGCCGCCGGCAGCATCGGCCGGCCTTCGCGCTGCTGGTCGACGCGCTGCGCTACCGGGGCTGACGGGGCGGCTTGCCCCCGCCCCTTACCCGAACTTCTGGTTCTTCGGGAAGCCGTTGGGCGGCAGGCGTCCTGCGGTCGCGCGGGCGCCGAGCCACGGGTCGAGGTCGGTCTCGGTCCGCGTGCGCTCGCCGATCTTCCAGGTCAGGCCGTCGGCCTTGGCGAAGACCTTGATGTCCGACAGGCCGCCATCCTTGTAGCGTTGCAGGATGACGCCGCGGCCGCGCGCCAGGGTCGGCACCTCGTCCAGCTTGAAGACCAGCAGGCGCCGGTTGTCGCCGACGACCGCGACATGGTCGCCCACGGCCGGAATGCACACCTTGGCCTCGACAGCGCCCGCCACGTTCAGCACCTGACGCCCGGTGCGGGTCTGGGCCAGCGTCTCGTCCTCGGCCACCAGGAAGCCGCGGCCGTCGCTGGTCGCCACCAGCAGCGTGCGGCCGGGCCGGTGGGGGAACAGCGTCACGACGTCATGGTCGTTGGGCAGGTCGATCATCAGTCGGATCGGCTCGCCAAAGCCGCGGCCGCGCGGCAGCTTGTCCGCGGCCAGCGTGTAGAATCGCCCGTTGGTCGAGAACAGCAGCAGCCGGTCGGTCGTCTCGGCGTGGACCAGGAAGCGGCCGCGGTCGCCATCCTTGAAGCGCAGGTCGGCATCGGCCTCGACATGGCCGCGCGCCGCCCGGATCCAGCCCTTCTCGGACAGGAGAATGGTGATGGGCTCGCGCTCGACCATCGCCTCCATCGGCACCTCGACCGCCAGCGGGGCCGCACCGATCGTGGTGCGGCGACGACCGAGCGGGTTGGCGTCGCCGAACTGGTCGCCGATCTCCTTGATCTCCTTGGCGATCGCCCGCCACTGCTTGCGCTCGCTGTCGAGCAGCCCCTGCAAGCCCGCCTGCTCGGCCGCCAGCTTGTCGCGCTCGCGACGGATCTCGATCTCCTCCAGCCGGCGCAACGCGCGCAGGCGCAGGTTCAGGATCGCCTCGACCTGCACATCCGTCAGCGACCAGCGGGCGATCATCACCGCCTTGGGCTCGTCTTCCTCGCGGATGATGCGGATGACCTCGTCGATGTTGAGGAAGGCGATCAGATAGCCCTCCAGCACCTCGAGCCGGCGCGCGACCTCGCCCAGGCGGTGGCGGCTGCGCCGTTCCAGCACCACCTTGCGATGGTCGAGGAAGGCCTGCAGCACCTCCTTCAGGCTCATGACGCGCGGCACGCCCTGGGCGTCCAGCACGTTCATGTTGAGGCTGATGCGCTGCTCCAGCTCGGTCGCCCGGAAGAGCGATTCCATCAGCATCTGCGGGTCGACCGTGCGGCTCTTGGGCTCCAGCACCAGCCGGATGTCCTCGGTCGACTCGTCGCGCACGTCGGCCAGCAGCAGCAGCTTCTTTTCCGACAGCAGGTTGGCGATGCGCTCCACCAGGCGCGATTTCGCCACCTGGTAGGGAATCTCGGTCACGACGATCTGGTAGAGGCCGTGCGACAGGCGCTCGGCCTCCCAGCGGGCGCGCACGCGGAAGCTGCCGCGCCCGGTCTCGTAGGCAAGGCGGATCGCCTCGGCGCTCTCGACCAGCACGCCGCCGGTCGGGAAGTCCGGGCCCCTCACATGCGCCAGCAGCGAATCGGGCGTGGCCTTGGGGTCGTCGATCAGAGCCAACAGGGCGCCGCACAGCTCGCCCGCATTGTGCGGCGGGATGCTGGTCGCCATGCCGACGGCGATGCCGGCCGAGCCGTTGGCCAGCAGGTTGGGGAAACGCGCCGGCAGCACCACCGGCTCCTCGCCCTCGCCGTCATAGGTCGGGCGGAAATCGACCGCGTCCTCGTCGATGCCGGCCAGCAGCGCCTGGGCCACCTCCGTCAGGCGCGCCTCGGTGTAGCGCATGGCCGCCGCGCCATCGCCATCGACATTGCCGAAATTGCCCTGCCCGTCGACCAGCGGATAGCGGGCGGCGAAATCCTGGGCGAGGCGCACCAGCGCGTCATAGACCGACTGGTCGCCATGGGGATGGAACTTGCCGATGACGTCGCCGACCACGCGGGCCGACTTCTTGGGGCTGGTATTGGGGTCGAGGCGAAGCTGGCGCATGGCGAACAGCAGCCGGCGATGCACGGGCTTCAGCCCGTCGCGCACGTCCGGCAGGGAGCGCGCCATGATGGTCGAGAGCGCATAGGACAGGTATCGCTCGCCCAGGGCGTCGACCAGCGCGACGTCGCGGATTTCCGAGGTGTCGGTCATGAATCCTGTAGATTTTGTGGTCTTTGCGGGCTCTCGCCTCCGCCCATAGTAGCCAGCCGGGCGATCCGGTCAACGAGGCGGCCGCGCGCGGCAGGCGCCCCGGCCCGGCCGAGGGCCGCGAAGACGTGGTTTTCCAGGAACCGGCCGGTCAGGCGAAGGCCATCCAGCACGTCGGCCGGCGGCGCCCCGGCAACCCCGTCGGCCAGCAGGAACGGCGGCAGGCGCAGCAGGCGGTCGGCATAGGCGGCCCCGGCCGCGGCCGACACGGCCCGCCCGCTGCGGGGTGAAACCCAGCGCAGCTCTTCGCGGCTGCCCGTCACCGCACACCGTTCGAGATCGAGGCCGAAGCCCAGCTCCGCCAGCAGGTCGCGCTCCCAGCAGACATAGGCGGCGGGCCAGGCATCCTCGGCATCGAGCCGCGCCAGCAGGTCGGCCAGGCCGTCGAAGCAGAGCGGGTGCGGCTCGCGGTCCGGCAGGGCGGCGTCGGCCACGGCGGCGGCCGCAACCAGTGCCGACAGCCGGTCGGCATCCCCCATCAGGCGCGCCGCGTGGCCATGCACCAGCTCGGCCGTCAACGCGCCCAACTGGTCGTCCAGGCGCGCGCGCCAGCGGGCGGCGATGCGGTTGCCCGGCTGGTAGACCGGGCCGGCCCGCCGCCCGGCGCCGCCGCGCACGAGCCCGGAATAGCGCCCCTGCCCGCGCGCCAGGACCGAGACGATGGCGTCGTTCTCGCCATGCCGGCGCAGCACCAGGACGATGGCGTCCTCTGACCACTCCATGCCCGGGCTATGCCGCCCTCAGCAGCGACCAGGTCAGTTCGTGCTTGTTGTGGTCCAGATGCATGAGGCGCGAGCCGGGAATGGCGGCAAAGGCGGCCGCCGTGGCGTGGTCCGTCTCGCCCTGGAACTTCAGGGTGCAGACGAAGTTGCGTGCGCGGCCCGCATCGAGCCAGCGGCGGACCAGTGCCAGCAGACGCGCCGGATAGCAGATGACGTCCGAGAAGAGCCAATCGACCGGCGGCTGGGCGGCGGGGTCGAGCCCGAATGCGCTGGTGCCGACCCAGGTGACGCCCGGCAAGGCGGCAATCGCCGGGGCCAGCGGCGCCTTGTCGATCGCCGTCACGCTGGCACCCAGCCCCTGGATCACCCAGGTCCAGCCGCCGGGGCTGGCGCCGAGGTCGATGCAGGTCTCTCCGGGTCCAGGGTAGGCGCCGATGCGGGTCAGCGCCTCCCACAGCTTCAGATAGGCGCGGTTGGGCGGGATGTCGCGATCTTCGACGAAGGTCCAGGCGCCATCCGGCATCGGGCTGGAGCAATGGCCGGCGGCCAGCATCTGGCCGGGTTCGAGCAAGGTCCAGCTGCCGAGTGGAGCGGTCGGCGGGCGCTCGGGAAAGGCCAGCGGCTTCGGCCGCACCGGCGGCAGCTTCTCGCGAATGAGCTCGGCGCGGCGGAAATGGCCGATGGGGTGCAGGTGCCAGCTACGCTGGATCGCCCGCAGGCGGCGCGCCGCATCGCCGATGGAGGCGATCGGGTGCAGCATGGGCTCGTGCCACACGTTCCTGGCCCAGGCGGCCGGCCGAGCGGGACCGGGTGCCGCCACGAGATCGCCCAGCATCGACGCCCCCTCCCCCAGCTCTATCAGGAGCTGGGGGAGGAAGCCGTCGGCTGGAACGTAGATGGTCTGTCCGAAGGGTGTCGTGTCGTTCACCGGCAGGCGGCGGATACCGTTTCGCCGCTCCGGCCCGGGGACGATCCCCGGGTCAGACGACCTTATCCGTCGATGGGTCGATCAGATGCATGTGCCCGAGGTCGGCCGCAAGGGGCATTACCTGCCCTGCCGCCACCGCGGAGGTCGGCTCGACGCGAGCAGACACCTCTTCGCCGTTGATGCGGAAGTAGAGCAGCGTCTCCATCCCCATCGGCTCGACCACGTCGACGGTCACCTGGAAGTTCTCCGACTGGCCGCTCGCATGGGGCCGCCGCTCGGTCATGTGCTCCGGCCGCAGGCCGAACAGCATGTCGCGACCGACATACTGCTTGTAGCGCTCGGTGCGGCTTGCCGGCAGCGGCAGCGACACATCGCCCATATGCGCCGTCAGTCCACCCGAATTCTGCTCCAGGCGGCAGGGGATGAAGTTCATCGCCGGCGAACCGATGAAGCCGGCCACGAACTTGGTCTTGGGCGCGTGGTAGAGATCGTTGGGCGCGCCCACCTGCTCGATCACGCCATGGTTCATCACCACGACGCGGTCAGCCAGCGTCATCGCCTCCACCTGGTCGTGGGTGACATAGACGGTGGTGGTGCGGACCTTCTGATGCACCTTCTTGATCTCGGTGCGCATCTGCACGCGCAGCTTGGCATCGAGGTTGGACAGTGGCTCGTCGAACAGGAACACCTTGGGATCGCGCACGATCGCGCGGCCCATGGCGACGCGCTGCCGCTGGCCACCCGAAAGCTGCTTGGGCTTGCGCGCCAGAAGCTCCGTGATGTCGAGGATGCGGGCGGCATTCTCGACCCGGCGCTTGATCTCGTCCTTGGCCACCTTCTTCAGGCGGAGGCCGAAGGACATGTTCTCGTAGACGGTCATGTGCGGATAGAGCGCGTAGTTCTGGAACACCATGGCGATGTCCCGGTCCTTCGGCGGCACGTCGTTCACCACCGTGCCACCGATGGCGATGTCGCCGTCGGAAATCTCCTCCAGCCCGGCGATCATCCGGAGCGTCGTCGACTTGCCGCAACCCGACGGGCCGACCAGCACCACGAACTCCTTGTCCGCGATGTCGAGGTCGATACCACGCACCGCCAGGGTGTCGTCGTACTTCTTCACCACCTTGCGCAACGTAACCTGGGCCATACAGCCTCTCCCCTTAACTGATCCCGTGGCCGATATCAGCCCTTGGTGGCGCCGGCCGTCAGCCCGGCGATGTAGTAGTCCATCAGGAAGGCATAGATGATCAAGGGCGGAGCGGCACCGAGCAGCGCGCCCGTCATGATCTGCCCCCAGTTGAAGACGTCGCCCTTGATGAGGGTCGTGATGATGCCGACCGGCAGCACGAGTTGGTCGGTCGATGTCGTGAAGGCCAGCGGATACAGGAACTGCGCCCAGGACACGGTGAAGGCGAAAATCATTGCCGCGATGATGCCGGGCAAGGCCACGGGAATGAAGATCTTGGTCAACGTCTGGAAATAGGTCGCCCCGTCGATCACGGCCGCTTCGTCCAGTTCCTTGGGAATGGAGGCGAAGTAGCCGATCATGATCCAGGTGCAGAACGGCACCGTCAGCGTCGGGTAGATGACCAGCAGCACCCACCAGTTGTTGATGAGCTGGATGCCCGTATACTCGTAGACGAAGGCGAAGATCTTGAACAGCGGGATGAACAGCAGCGTTTCCGGGATGAGGTAGGTGAGGAACACCCCGGTCGCCAGCGTCGTCGAGCCCCAGAACTTCATCCGCGCCAGCGCGAAGGCCGCCGGAATGCTCACCAGCATCGTGATCGTGACGACGACGATCGAGATGATGGCCGAGTTCTTGAAGAAGGTCAGGTACTGGTTGGAGGTCAGCAGCTCGGTGTAGTTCGCGAGCGTCGGGTTGAAGACCCACCATGGGTTCGTCGCCGCCGAGATCTCCTGCGAGGTCTTCAGCGAGGTGATGAACATGTAGATGGGCGGCGTCAGGAAGAAGATCGCGAACAGGACGAGGAAGACATAGGACCAGACCAGCGCCCGCTTGCGCGAGCGGCTGATGCTGCCATAGGACACCGGGCGGGACGGACCGCCCCGGGTCTCTGCAATTGCGGCGGCCATCAGGCTTCGTTCCCCCGCTTGGTGATATCCCGCAGAATGAAGATCGCTGCCACGCCCAGCAGCGGCACCATGAACAGCGAAACCGTGGCGCCCAGGGGAATGTCGCCGCCCTCGATCCCGAGCTTGAAGGCCCAGGTGGCGAAGACATGCGTCTGGTCGATCGGGCCGCCGGCCGTCAGCACGCGGACGATGTCGAAGTTGGCGAAGGTGACGATCAGCGAGAACAGCACGGTGATCGAGATGATGTTGCGCATCATCGGCAGCGTCACGTACCAGAGGCGCTGCCACCAGTTGGCGCCGTCGATGGAGGCCGCCTCGTAGAGCTGCTCGGGCACGGATTTCAGGGCCGCCAGATACATGATCATGAAGAACGGCGCGCCGTACCAGACATTGACCAGGATGACCGAGAAGCGCGCCCAGTACGGGTCGCCCAGCCAGGGCACCGACGGAATGCCGAGCAGCGCGAACAGCCAGTTGAAGGCGCTGTAGGACGGATCGAACAGCCAGAACCAGGCGAGCGTCGACATGGCCGGCGGGATGACCCACGGCACCAGCAGCATGCCGCGCCACTTGCGCTGTCCCTTGTCGGGGATGGCGTGGACGAAATGGGCGACGAAGAAGCCGATCAGCGCCTTGAAGACGACGGCCGTCACCGCAAAAATGCAGGACTGCTTCACCACCATCCAGAACGTCTCGCGCTTAAACAGGAACTCGAAGTTCCCGAAGCCGACGAAGCGCTCCATCGACTTGTTCAGGGTCGCAAGATGGAGGGAGTAGATCGCGGGATAGACCACAAGGGCCGCGATGATGATGATCAGCGGCAAGGCCATCATGAACGCGATCGTGGACTTGCGCTGGAAGAACCGGGGCCGCTGCCGGAAGCGCCGACCCGATTGAATGCCTACGGTACCGGAAGTCGCATCGACCATCGGCATCACCTTTCGCACTCGGAACCAAGCACCATGCAATTGTGGTTGCGGCGCCGCCATCCCGCGGGGGACGACGGCGCCGCCACCGGACTGCCGCCGCAGCGACTTAGCTGCGGGAGAAGCCTTCGAGCTCCGTCTCGGCCCAGGCGAGTGTCTTTTCCATGGCTTCGCCCTGGAAGTGCCGGACGACCATCTTGGTCATGGTCGCCTGGGTGTAGATCTGCGAGGCGATCTTCGGCGGGGCCGGGGACGCGGCGATCGAGAGCGTCTGGTGGTTGTGCGGGTTCGGGTAGTGGTAAAGCGTGCCCTTCGGCGGGCCTTCCTCGGCCCAGGTCTTGAAGGTGGTCAGCTTCTCGAAGGCCGGCAGGTCATAGCCACCCGACGCCACGACCATCTTCTCGGCCGCATCGGCCTGCGAGAGGCGCATGAGCAGGCTCTTGGCCGCCGTCTTGTTCTTCGAGAACGACCAGATGCCCCAGAAATACGGCAGGAAAGGCGAGAAGCGGCCCTTGGGACCGGCCGGCATGCCGTGGGTCCAGAGCTGCTCGGCGATCTGCGGTGCGTCGCGCTTGGCAACGGCCCAGGTGCTGGGCGGGTTCATGATCAGCGAGCCGCGGCCGGACACCAGCCACTTGTTGTTGGACGCGTCGTCCCAGGCCGAGACGTCGGCCGGCAGGAAGGCGGTCAGGCGCTTCATGTAGTCGAGGGCCTGGCGGACATTGTCCGACTTGACGACGATCTTGCCCTTGTCGTCGATCAGCGTCGCACCGAAGGACTGGAAGATGGCGCCGGCCGTATCGACCGAGTCCGAAGTCTGGCCGAGACCGATGCCGAAGGGCACGCCCGCCTTGTGGCACTTCTCGGCCGCGACCAGGAACGTATCCATGTTCCAGCCATCGGCCTTCGGCGCCGAGCCGGCCGGATACATCGCCTGGATGTCGATGCCGGCATGCTGCTTCAGGAGGTCGATGCGCGTGCACGGCCCCTTGATCTGGCTGCCCGCCGTGGCCGGGACGGCGATCCACTTGCCGCCGGAGCGCGCAAGGTATTCGACCGTGCCGTTGACCTTGCCGTTCTGCTTGATCAGCTCGGTCATGATGTCGTCGACCGGCTCCAGGTTCTTAACCTGGTCGGCCGGCTGCCAGGTCGGGAAGGCCAGGATGTCATGGCCCGACCGCGCCTGCGATTCGGCGGCGATGGTCAGCAGGTTCTTGTTACCCTGCGAAGTGATGTAGTCGATCGTGATGTCGACTTTTTCCTTGGCCGCCCACTCCTGGCAGAGCTGGGTCAGCGCGCCGTTGGCGCCGGGCACCCAATGGTCCCAGAAGCCGACCGACAGCTTGCCGGCGGCATAGGCGCCGCGGACGAAAGGCGCACTGAGCGCGACGGCCGAGACTGCGGCCGCCCCTTTCAGCACTCCACGACGGGAAACGCTTGCTCGGGTCATCGTCATCCTCCGCTGTTGGCCGTTCCCCCGATTATCGGAGGCGGCCAAGTTAAGGTCTTTCCGCGCACCGCTAGGTGGCGAATGACTCTTTTTTGTGAGCGTCAGTCTGACCCTTTTGGACTTTCCGCTCAAGCGGTTTCGGATGGTGGAGGATCAACCCGGGCGGTATGTCTCCAGCTCTTCCCTGGCCCAGGCGACCGCCTTCTCCACGGCCCAGCCTTCCCGCGTTACACGAGAAGCAAGACGGCCGATCATGCCTTGATTGTAGATCGTGGCCGCGATCGCGGGCGGGGCCGGATAGCCCGCGGTGATCATCGCCTCGTCGCCGCGCACGGGGTAGTTGAAGACGGTGCCTTTCGGCGGCCCGGCTTCGGCCCAGGTCGGCCCGTCCAGGAGTGGCCGCAACAGCGGCAGGTCGTAGCCCTGCGACGCGGCAACCATCCGCCGGACGACATCGCGATCGGCCAGATGCCGGAGGAGCGCGCGGGCCGCCGGCTTGTTGCGCGCGAAGTCCCAGATGCCAAGGAAATGCGGCATCACGGCGCGGAAGCGCCCCGATGGTCCGCCCGGCATGTCGTGGTGCCAGAGCTGCTGCGCCAGGCTGGCCTTGCCCTGCCTGGCCATCGCCCAGGGGCTGGGCCGGTTGACGATGACGGCGGCCCGGTCCTCGGCCAGCCAGTCGTTGTTGCCCCGGTCGTCCCAGCCCTCGACCTCGCGCGGCATCTGCTCGGCCAGGCGGATCAGATACTCCAGGGCATTGCGCATCTGGTCGGAGTCGACCCCGATCTCGCCGCGCGCGTTGACCAGCACGGCACCGAACGACAGGAACAGTGGTGCCAGCCAGTTCTGGGCGTCGCCGCCGGGGCCGATGGCGGCAGCGAAGGGCCGGCCCGCCTGCCGCAGGCGGCCGGCATGGACCAGGAACGCCTCCCACGACCAGGTCGCCACCCGGTCGGCCTGCCGGCTCACGCCGGCCGGGGGAAAGACCTCCTGCAGGTCGACCCCGGCATGCTGCTTCAGCAGGTCGAGTCGGGAGACCATGGGGAAGGCATGGCTGCCGGACGGCGCCGGCAGGCCGCGCCATCGGCCGTCGACGCGCGCCAGGAAGGATGCGGCCTCGTCATAAGGGCCGTGCGTGGCCTCGACCTCGGCCACGATGTCGTCCAGCGGCTCGAGCTGGCGGTGGTGGACGGCCACCTGCCAGCCGGGATGCACCATGACGTCGTGCCCGACCCGCGCGCGCGCCTCGGCCCGCGCGGTCAAGAGGTGCTTGGCGCCGACCGAGGTGATGAAGTCGATCCGCAGCGCGATGCGGTTCTCGTCGGCCCATTCCTCGACGACGCCGCGCAGCGCCTCGTCGGCGCCGGGAACCCGATGCTCCCAGAAGGCGACGGTCAACGGGCCCGATGCATGCGCGCCGCGGACGAATGGGGCAGCAAGCATCGCCGTGCCAAGGGTGGCCGCCCCACCAAGGAACCGTCGTCGCGCTATCGGCTCGCTACCCAACTCGCCACCTCCTGGTCCGCGCGGGCGGCATGTTTCAGCCACGGCGGAGGATCAACGCCGGCAGCGACCGTCCGGTTCCCTGCGCGGGCCGGCCAGCCGCGACCCCATCAGTTGGGCGACCAGTCCATGCCCTGGACGGCATAGGCCTCGGGCTCGTCCTGCCAGTTCGGGCGTTCCTTGACGAAGAGCAGCAGGTGCACGCGGCGCCCCATCATCTCGGCCATCTCGGTGCGCGCGGCCGTGCTGATCGCCTTGATCCGGGCGCCGCCCTTGCCCAGGACGATCGCTTTCTGGCTGGCGCGCATGACATAGACCACCTGGCCGATGCGCACGCTGCCGTCGCGATGCTCCTCCCAGGTCTCGGTCTCGACCGCGACGGCGTAGGGCACCTCGTCATGGAGCTGCAGGAACAGCTTCTCGCGGGTGATCTCGGCCGCCAGCAGCCGCATCGGCATGTCGGCCATCTGGTCCTCGGGATAGAGCCAGGGACCGGTCGGCATCAGCGAGGCCACCCGCCGCGCCAGGTCGGCGACGCCGTCGCCGGTCAGGGCCGAGATCATGAAGGTCTCGGAATAGGCGCCCGACTCCGCCATCTCGGCCGCCAGCGGCAGCAGGCGCTCCAGGCGGATGTCGTCGATCTTGTTCAGCGCCAGGATCGCTTTGCGCCGCGACCGGGCCAGCCCTTCCATGATGCGGCGCGCATCGGGGTCCAGCCCGCGGGTGGCGTCGACCAGGTGGATCTGGAGGTCGGCATCCTCGGCCCCCTTCCAGGCCGTCGCCACCATGGCGCGCTCCAGCCGGCGGCGCGGCTGGAAGATCCCGGGCGTATCGACCCAGATGATCTGGGCCGGGCCGTCGAGCGCGATGCCCAGCACGCGGGCGCGGGTGGTCTGCACCTTGGGCGACACGATCGCCACCTTGGAGCCGACCAGCCGGTTGACCAGGGTCGACTTGCCGGCGTTGGGGGCGCCGATGATGGCAGTGAAGCCGCAGCGCGTGGGCTCGGCGGCGGCGGTCGCGGCGGCGGCGGACTCGGCCGGCGGATTGGGCGGCAGTTCAGGCTCGGTCATGCGGCAGGCTGCCCCTTTAGGATGGTGAGGAGGGCCTCGGCGGCGGCGCGCTCGGCCACCCGCTTGGAGGTGCCGACGGCCGACGCGCCCGGATGGCCCTCGATGGTGACGGACACGGTGAAGGCCGGCGCGTGATCGGGGCCGTCGGCCGCCACCGTCTCGTAGCGCGGCAGCGGCAGCCCCCGGCCCTGGGCCCATTCCTGGAGTGCCGTCTTGGGATCGTTCGGCGGCTGGCGCTGGCCGACGCCCGCCCCCCAGCGCGCATGGATGAAGCGGGCCGCGACCTCCAGCCCGCCATCGAGATAGAGGGCGCCGATCACGGCCTCCATGCAGTCGGCCAGGGTCCCGGCCTTGGCCCGGCCGCCGCCGACCTCCTCGCCGCGCGACAGCATGATGAAGCGGCCGAGGCCGATCTCGCGCGCCACCTCGGCCAGGGCATCGCGCCGGACATGGGCCGCCAGGCGGCGGGCCAGGTGCCCCTCCGGCTCGGACGGGAAGCGGCGCAGCAGCAGTTCGGCCACGACCAGCCCCAGCACCCGGTCACCCAGGAATTCCAGCCGCTCGTAGCCGGACGCACCGGGGGCGGCGATCAGGCTCGGGTGGCGCAGCGCGTCGCGCAGCAGGCGGCGGTCGCGGAAACGATGGCCCAGGATGTCGGCCAGCAGCTCCGGGTCGCCGTCGCCGGGCGCGACTTCTATTCCGGGAGGTGCCCCGGCGGACGGGCCGCCGGCCGCGGCGGGCCGGGCGGCCCGCGCCATCACCCCACCCCGGAGAAGAGGCGGGACCAGCGGATCGCCATCGGCCAGCGCCAGAACTGCCACAAGGCGGCCGACCCGTCGGTCGAGAAGAACAGGAACTCCGCCCGGCCCACCAGGTTCTCGGCCGGCACGAAGCCGACCGCCGACGGGTCGCGGCTGTCGGCCGAGTTGTCGCGATTGTCGCCCATGGCGAAGTAGTGCCCGGCCGGCACGAGATACTCGGCCGTGTTGTCGAACTGCCCCTCGTCGGTGATCTCGAGGATGCGGTGCTGGCGCCCGCCCGGCATCGTCTCGATGTACTGGGCCACGCGCATGGAGCCGCCGAAGGGGCTGCGCTCGGTGAAATCCTCCACCCGCTGGCGCTTCACGGCCTCGCCATTGATGTAGAGCAGGCCCTGGCGCACCTGGATGCGGTCGCCGGGCAGGCCGACGATGCGCTTGATGTAGTCCGTCTTATTGTCGCGCGGATACTTGAAAACGGCGACGTCGCCACGCTCCGGCCCCTTGGCCAGGACGCGGCCGTTGAACAGCGGCAGGCCGAACGGCATCGAGTAGCGGCTGTAGCCGTACGAGAATTTCGACACGAACAGATAGTCGCCGACCAGCAGCGTCGGGATCATCGACCCCGACGGGATGTTGAAGGGCTCGTAGGCGACCGTGCGCACGAACATGGCGATCAGGATCGCATAGACGACCGTCTTGATCGATTCGAGCAGGCCGCCCTTGGCCTTCTTGTCGGGAACGGAAGAACTGCGGAACACCATCGACGACGCCTTGTTGGCTGGATTTCGGGTGCCGGGACGGCGCGGAGCCGGCGGATGAAGCCCGCCGGAGCCGGGCAAGTCAAGCGGCGGGCAAGTCAAGCGGCGGGCGGAGCGGCCTCGTCGGCGAGCGGGATCGCCGAAATGATGACGATGACCTGGGCCTGGGGATATTCGTCGGTGATGGAGACGTCGATGCGCGTGCCCATGCCGGGCGGCGTGATCTCCGCCAGGCGGGCGGCGGCCCCGCCGGTGAGCCGCATCGTCGGCTGCCCGCTGGGCAGGTTCACCACCCCCATGTCGCGCCAGAAGACGCCACGCCGGAAACCGGTGCCGAGCGCCTTGGAGCAGGCCTCCTTGGCGGCGTAGCGCTTGGCGTAGCTGGCCGCGCGCAGCCGCCGCCGGTCGGACTTGGCGCGCTCCAGCTCGGTGAAGATGCGCTGCGTGAAGCGCTCGCCATAGCGCTCCAGCGTCCGCTCGATCCGGCGGATGTCGATGATATCGCTGCCGATGCCGATGATCATCGGGCGGCGGCCATCATGCCCGCGCCCGCTCGACCGAATTGACCGACGAGTTGCTGCGCAGGGCAGCAATGATGTTGGTCAGATGCTTCACGTCCTGCACTTCGATGTCGATCAGGATCTCGAAGAAGTCCGTCGACCGACTGGTAATCTTGAGATTGGAGATGTTGCCCTGGTTCTTGCCGATGATCGTGGTCAGGTTGCCCATGCTGCCTGGCTCGTTCAGCAGGATGACGTGGATGCGCCCGACATGGTTGGCCGCCTCCCCCGTGCCGTCCCAGCCGACATCGACCCAGCGCTCCGGCGTCTCGGCAAAGCTCTCCAGCGTCTCGCAGTCGATCGTATGGATCGTGACGCCCTTGCCGGTGGTGACGATGCCGACGATGCGGTCGCCCGGCAGGGGGTGGCAGCAGCCGGCATAATGCACCGCCATCCCCGGGATCAGGCCGCGGATCGGGATGCCACCCTCACCGCGCACGGCCTTGGGCTTCACCCGGCGCAGCGGCACCACCTTGTCGCGCGGCTCGACCGGCTGCGGATGGACGGCGTTCACGACCTCGCGCCCGGTATGGAGCCCCTCGCCGACCGCAGCGTAGAGATCCTCCAGCGTCGTCAGGTTGAACACCCGCAGGACGGCCTCGACCGGGCGCTCCTGGAAGTCGTGGCCCTCCGCCTTGAAGGCGCGCTGCAGCAGCGAGCGACCCATCTCGACATACTGGTCGCGCTGCTGGGTGCGGACGAAGCGCCGGATGCGGGCCCGCGCCTTGCCGGTGACGACGAAACGCTCCCACACCGGCGACGGCGTCTGCGCGCGCGACGTGATGATGTCGACCTGGTCGCCGTTCTGCAGCACCGTGCGCAGCGGCATGATGCGGCCGTTGATCTTGGCACCGACGCAATGGTCGCCGACCGCCGAATGGACGGCATAGGCGAAGTCGACCGGCGTCGCACCGCGCGGCATGGCGATCAGGTCGCCCTTGGGCGTGAAGCAGAAGACCTGGTCCTGGAACATCTCGAGCTTGGTGTGCTCGAGGAATTCGACCGGATTGGAGGCATGCTCCATGATGTCGAGCAGTTCGCGCAGCCAGCGATACTGCGGCCCCTCGGTGCTGCCGGAGCCCTGCTTGTAGCTCCAGTGGGCGGCCACGCCGAGTTCGTTCACCTCATGCATGTCGGTGGTGCGGATCTGCACCTCGATGCGCTGGCGCTCCGGCCCGATCACCCCCGTGTGGAGCGAGCGGTAGCCGTTGGGCTTGGGCGTCGACAGGTAGTCCTTGAAGCGGCCCGGCACCACCGGGTAGCGGCTGTGGATGACGCCCAGCGCGTGATAGCAGTCCTCGACCGAGCCGACGACCACGCGGAAGGCCATGATGTCGGCCAGTTGCTCGAAGCCGACATTCTTGCGCTGCATCTTGCGCCAGACCGAATAGGGCGACTTCTCGCGGCCCGAGACGTCGGCCGCCATCCCGCTCTCGCCCAGCAGCTTCTGCAGCTCGCTGGTGACGCGGCCGACCAGCCCGCCGCCCTGGTCGCGCAGGAATGACAGGCGCTGGGTGATCGACTGGCGGGCGTCCGGGTGCAGCTCGGCGAAGGCCAGG
This sequence comes from Stella humosa, assembly GCF_006738645.1. Lineage (GTDB taxonomy): Bacteria > Pseudomonadota > Alphaproteobacteria > ATCC43930 > Allostellaceae > Allostella > Allostella humosa. The sequence continues at coordinate 3,407,662 of NZ_AP019700.1, forward strand.
TCTTCCAGCTCGTCCTTCATCTCGTGCATGCCGATGCGCTCGGCCAGCGGCGCGTAGATCTCCATCGTCTCGCGCGCGATGCGGCGGCGCTTGTCGGCCGACTTGATGAAGTGCAGCGTGCGCATGTTGTGCAGCCGGTCGGACAGCTTGACCAGCAGCACGCGGATGTCCTCGGACATCGCCAGGACCAGCTTGCGGAAATTCTCCGCCTGCTTGGTCTGGTCCGATTGCAGCTCCAGCCGCGACAGCTTGGTGACGCCATCGACCAGGCGCGCGATGTCGCGGCCGAACAAGGCCTCGATCTGTTCCAGCGTCGCGACCGTGTCCTCGACCGTGTCGTGCAGCAGGCCGGTGACAATCGACGCCGTGTCGAGCTTCATCGAGGCCAGGATGCCGGCGACCTCGACGGGATGCGAGAAATAGGGGTCGCCGCTGGCGCGCTGCTGCGAGCCATGGGCCTGGACCGCGAAGACGTAGGCGCGGTTGATGGAGCCTTCGTCCGCGCCCGGGTCGTACGCCTTGACGTGCTCGACCAGTTCGAACTGGCGCATCATGGCGGGCGCGCCCGGAAACGCGGCGAAGGGAACTAGCGGGGCGAGGGCTGCTGCCTGGGCGGCTATTCTTCCTCCGGCACCGGCGCGTCGCCCACTTCCTCGACCTCAAGGCCGGCGTCGGCCACCTCGGACTCGGCGCTGCGGGACGCGATCGCCTCGGTCCAGACCTGCTCGGACACGGACATCTCCTTGTCCTCTTCCGGCTCGTCGTTCTCGACATGGCGCTGCAGGCCGCGGATCAGGGACTCCTGCAGGCCGGGCAGCGAGACGGTGGCGTCGGCGATCTCGCGCAGCGCCACGACCGGGTTCTTGTCGTTGTCGCGGTCGATCGACAGCGGCGCGCCGGCGGCCACTTCGCGCGCCCGCTGGCCCGCCATCATGACGAGATCGAAGCGGTTGGGGATGCGCATGACGCAATCTTCGACGGTGACGCGTGCCATTGGCGACCCGCTCCTTGATCAGAAATTTGGTGGCTGGTCTTCTAAGCTAGTGGGGCCGGCCCCGATCATCAAGGAATTCCGCGCCCTGCGGCAATGCGGACGGCCCCTGGCCGGCCAAGCGCACGGCCTCCGGCCGGGCCGGCAGGCGGTCGAGCAGGGCCTGGGCGGTCGCCCCCGTCACCGGGTGGCGCCAGCCAGGCGCCAACTCGGCCAGCGGCGCCAGCACGAAGCGACGCTCGGCCAGACGCGGGTGCGGCAGGATCGGCCCCGGGGCCCCTGCCCGCACCAGCCCGCGGCAATCGATCAGGTCGAGGTCCAGCGTGCGCGCCGCCCAATGCCGCTCGCGCACGCGGCCGAACTCGGCCTCGATGCGATGCAGGGCGGCCAGGATCGCCTCCGGCCCGAGGCCGCTTGCGGCGCGGACGACGCCGTTCACGAACCAGGGCTGCCCCGGCTCCCCCACCGGCTCGGTCGCATACCAGGACGAGCGGCCGGTGACGCGGATGCCGGCGGCCGACAGGCGGACGACCGCCGCCCGGCAGGTTTCCATGGGCGACGTGCCGCCCGGGCTCGGCAGGTTGGCGCCCAGGGCCACGAACACGTCGCCGGCCACCGGGTCAGACTGCGCCATCATGAAAGGAAATCCTTGCATTGGCCGGCGCGAAGACGAATCTTCCGCCCCGTTCGAATCCATCCTGCCGCACATCGCGGCAGCAAGGATCGGAATATATGCCCAGCCGTTCCAGTAGAGCGATTATCTTCCGGGAGATGCTATAATGAATTTCTATCCCGAGGACCGCATCGCGGTCTTCATCGACGGCGCCAATTTCTATGGCGCAGCGCGTGCGCTGGGTTTCGATATTGACTATCGCCGGATGCACGACCTGTTCACCAAGCGGGCGCGCCTCATCCGCATTTCCTACTACACCGCCTTTACCGACGACCAGGAATACTCGCCCCTGCGGCCGCTGATCGACTGGCTCGACTATAACGGCTTTACGCTGGTAACCAAGCCGACCAAGGAATTCACCGACGCCACCGGCCGCCGCCGCCTCAAGGGCAACATGGATGTCGAGATCGCCGTCGACATGATGGAGATCGTCGACCGCGTCGACCATGTGGTGCTGATGTCGGGCGACGGCGACTTCCGCAGCCTGGTCGAGGCCGTGCAGCGCAAGGGCGTGCGGGTGACCGTGGTCAGCACGCTGCGCTCGCAGCCGCCGATGATCGCCGACGAGCTGCGCCGCCAGGCCGACGTCTTCGTCGACCTACAGGAACTGGCGCCCCTCATCCAGCGCGCCCAGAGCCAGCGCGAGGAAGGGCTGCCCTCGCGCTACACCGCCCCGCACAACGACGAGGCATGACCGCCGCGCCGGCCGAGCCGGCGCGGGACTGCCCCTTCTGCCCGCGGCTGGTGGCCTTTCGTGAGCTGCATCGGGCACGCGAGCCCGCCTGGCACAACGCGCCCGTGCCGTCCTTCGGGGCGGCCGGCGCGCGGCTGCTGATCGTGGGGCTGGCGCCCGGCCTGCGCGGGGCCAACCGCACCGGCCGGCCCTTCACCGGCGACTGGGCGGGCGACCTGCTCTATCCGACGCTGATCCGCCACGGGCTGGCGGTCGGGCAGTTCCTGGCGCGCCCCGACGACGGGCTGGCGCTGGCCGGCTGCCGCATCACCAACGCCGTCCGCTGCGTCCCGCCCGAGAACAAGCCGACCCCGGCCGAGGTGAAGACCTGCCTGCCCTTCCTGGCCGGCGAGATCGCAGCCTTGCCCACTGGCGGTGGCATCCTGGCGCTCGGCCGCATCGCCCACGACGCGGTGCTGACGACCCTGAAGATCCGCAAGGCGGATTTCCCCTTCGCGCACGGCGCCATGCACGAGCTGCCCGGCGGCCGCTGGATGGCCGAGAGCTACCATTGCTCGCGCTACAACACGAATACCGGACGGCTGACGCCGGAGATGTTTGACGCGGTGGTGGGGGCAGTGGTCGCGCGGATCGGATAATATTCCTGGGCGCCACTTGAATGATCTGGCGATCGGCTGCCTCCAATCTGCATGGCAGGAACCCATCGCGCGCCACAATAGCCCAGGTTAGCCAAAACACGGAACCGCTCAGCGTCGTCCGTCAGTCGCGCTTCCCCTTAAAAAGCGCGACCAAGGCCATCCCGTGGCCTCGGCCAAGGTCGAAGTCATGTTTCAGCCAATCGAGGATCTCTCCCGCCTTCACCCCGGGGCGGACGCCGTCGGCATCGCAAAAGCCCTTCTCCCGGGCCATAGCCTTGAATGCGGCGGGCGACTTGCCCGTCTTCGCCTCAATATTGTCGAGATACGCCTGAAACGACATGCAAGACTCCTTGGTCGGAACGTCAAGATAGTCGCAAGGGGTGCACTTGGTGCAATTCCGGGTCGTGCAACCACAATCGGGTCAGCTTGGGCTCAACTGGGCTATTGGAACCGCACCTCGTCGAATGCCTTCACAGCCCGCTTCGACGCGCACCCTCGCCAGCGGCGCTCCAGGAAGCGCATGAGCACTTCGGGCGACAGCGCCCCCAATCGCGCCAGCACGATCGGATAGTCGGCATAGTGCGGTGTCGTGTGGAACACTGCCGGGTCGGCCTCGATCAGCATCGCCCGCTCGTCGATCGGCACGTCGTGCAGGGTGATGCTGTCGTCCTCCGGCCGCAGCCGGGTGAGCAGTCGGCCGCGCACCTTCAAGGCGGGGGTGCCGTAGGAGGTGGAAAGCTCCGCGCCCGGTAGGTCGGCGGCCAGGCGGACGACGTCTTCCCAATTCATCGATCGACCCTCTGGATCAGAAGTCGAATGCCGAGGCGCCGCCAGCCGCACCCGTCGCAAGCCGCGGGGCCAGGCGGTGGAACAGCGGCAGGGCGGCGGCACCGAGGGCGGGCGTCTCCGGCCCCAGGCCAGCCTCGATCAGGCGCGGCATGGCGCGGCCCGGGCGGGCGGCGACGCTGGGCGGCAAGGGTTCAAGCCGGGCGAGGAAGGTCCGACGCATGGCCGGGGGCAGCAGGCCGCCGAGGATGACGGTCTCCGGGTCCAGCAGGTTCTCGATGTTGGCGAGCGCCGCGCGGAAATGGCCCGCGGCATCGCTTAGCCAGGCGTCGAGCGTCGGCTCGCCGGCCAGGAAGGCGGCCTCCAGCCGGGCCGGGTCGATGTCGGAGGCGTCCGCGTCCGGGCCGGCCACCGCGGCATGGGCGGCGGCCAGGGAGACATAGCGTTCCAGGCACCCGTGGTTGCCGCAGAGGCAGGGCCGGCCGCCGGGCACGACCACCATGTGGCCCAGTTCGCCCGCCCGGCCGCCCGCCCCGCGATGGGGCTGGCCGCCGGTGATGATGCCGGCCCCCAGGCCGACGCCGAAATAGACATAGACGAAGTCCCGCAAGTCGCGCCCGGCACCATAGAGCCGCTCGCCGACGGCGGCGGCCGTCGCGTCGTTCTCGACCAGGACCGGCATCTCCAGCAGCGCCGACAGCCGTTCGGTCAGGGGGAAGCCGTCCCAGGCCGGCAGGCTGGTGGGGCCGAAGGAGACGGGGCTGCCGGCCTCGAACAGGGTCGGCATGACGACGCCCGCCCCCAGGATGCGGGCCCCCTCCACGCGGCCCGCCCGCCGCAGGCGGGCGACCGCATCGGCCATCAGCGGCAATGCCGCGGCCGGCGTCGGGGCGGCGGTGGCGATCTCCACCTCGGCGCGGCGCTCGCCGGCCAGGTCGACGAGGACGGCAACCAGCCGACGGTGGTCCAGCGACAGGCCGATGGTGAAGCCGCCGCCGGGGTTGATCGCCAGTTCGATCGGCGGCTGGCCGCGCCCGCCCGTCCGCCGGCCGGATGCCACCAGCAGCCCCGCGCCCAGCAGCTCCTCGGCGATGTTGGACACCGTCTGCGCCGACAGGCCGGTCGCCCGCGCGATCTCGGCGCGCGAGATGGCGCCGCTGGTCCGCACGGTCTCGACCACCACCCGGCGGTTGTAGCTGCGTGCATGCTCGAGGTTGGTCCCGGCCAGGGCCATTCGATCCGTTCCCGCGAAATCCCGCTTGCAGACTGGGTGAGTCCGACGCTTAAATCAATTTGATTGATGAATTCGGGCCCGGCCCTGGGAGAGCAATCCATGACCCGTTCGACGCTGCCCGTCCTGCGCATCGGCTTCATCGGTTCGGGCTTCATGGCCCGCTTCCACCTGCAGTCGCTGACGGGCGTGCGCAACGCCGTGGTGGCCGGCGTCTACAGCACCACGGCCAAGCGCCGGGAGGCCTTCGCGGCCGAGGCCAACCGCCTCGACCTCGGCCCCTGCACGCCCTACGACAGCATCGAGGCGATGCTGCGCTCCGGCCAAGTCGACGCGGTGTGGATCGCCAACCCCAACTATGCCCGGCTGGAGGCGATGGAGGAGATCCATCGCCTGGTGAAGGCCGGTGCCACGCCCTTGCGCGCGGTCGCCTGCGAGAAGCCGCTGGCGCGCACGCTGGGCGACGCCCGGCGCATGCTGGCGCTGGTCGAGGATTGCGGCCTGCTGCACGGATACCTGGAGAACCAGGTGTTCTCGACCGCCGTGCAACGCGGCCACGAGATCATCTGGCGGCGCGCCGTGCCGAATGCCGGGCGGCCGTACCTCGCCCGCGCGGCCGAGGAGCATAGCGGCCCGCACGAGCCCTGGTTCTGGCAGGGCGAGCAGCAGGGCGGCGGCGTGCTGTCGGACATGATGTGCCACAGCGTCGAGGTCGCCCGATTTCTGCTGAGCGCGCCCGGCGAGGCGCGCGGCGCCATGCGCCTGGTGTCGGCCAACGCCACCGTCGCCAACCTCAAATGGACCCGTCCGGAATACGCCCGCAAGCTGTCGGCCGCCATGGGCGGGGTCGACTACACCAAGCGCCCGTCCGAGGATTTCGCGCGCGGAATCCTGACCCTGGAAGACCCCGACGGCAACGTCGCAATGATCGAGGCGACGACGTCCTGGGCCTATGTCGGGCCGGGCCTCCGCATCAACCTGGAGCTGCTGGGGCCGGAATACGCGATGGAGTTCAGCTCGCTCAACACGGGCCTGAAGATCTTCCTGTCGCGCGGCGTCATCGGGACCGAGGGCGAGGACCTGGTCGAGAAGCAGAATGCCGAGCAGGGGCTGATGCCGGTCCTGGACGACGAGGCCGGCATCTACGGCTACACGCTGGAGAACCGCCACATGGTGGAGCATTTCCGCCGCGGCCAGCAGCCGATGGAAACCTTCGACGATGGCGTGGCCGTGGTCGAGATGCTGATGGCGCTCTACCGCTCGGCCGAGCTGGGCCAGACCGTGACGCTGCCCGACGAGAACCTGGAGACCTACGTGCCGGTGGTGGCGCGGCCCGCCGGCCGATAGGCGTCCGGCCAAAGGGCCGACGCCGCCCAAGAAGCCCCGCGCGCCAGCAGGAGAGGCCAACGATGAGGAAGACGATTGCGACCTGGGTCGGCGCCGCCGGCCTGACGCTGACGCTCGCCGCCGGGGCGGCCGGCCAGACCCTGAAGATCACTTACCCCGGCTGGGACAGCAAGGAGCAGGAGCGCGAGGTCACCGCGATCTTCGCCGCGTACGAGAAGCAGAACCCGGGCGTGAAGATCGAGCTGATCTCGACCCCGTTCCCGGTGATGAAGCAGAAGCTGGTGGTCTCGCTGCGCTCTGGCGATGCGCCGGACCTGGGCTATCTCGACGGCCGCTGGCTGCCGGAACTGCAGGCCGCGGGCTTCCTGGCCGACGTGACGGCGCAGGCCAACGCGCTCGACCGCAAGGACTGGTATCCGGCCGCCTGGGAGCCGGCCACCATCGACGGCAAGGTCTATGGCATCCCCGACCGCGTCGACCCGTGGATGGTCTACTACAACACCGATCTGTTCAAGGCGGCCGGCGTCGACCGCTTTCCCGAGACCACCGACGAGCTGGTGGCGGCCGGCAAGAAGATCACCGGCAACGGCGTCCATGCCTGGGGCCTGATCGGCACCAACGACGCCACCTTCATCGGCCGCTACCTCAACATCCTCTATGCCTTCCACGGCAACCTGCTGTCGCCCGACGGCAAGAAGGCCGTCGTCAACGACGCCAACGGCGTGGCCGCACTCGCCTTCTACACCGACCTCCTGATCAAGCACGGGATCGCCCAGCCCTCGGCCGTGGGCAACAACCACAACGACGTCCGCCAGCTTTTCATGACCAAGCAGGTGGCGATGATCATCGACGGCCCTTGGGCGCGCGGCACGCTGCGCGAGATGGCGCCGACGGTGAACTGGTCGGTCGGGCGCATCCCGGCAGCGCCGGGCAAGGAACCGCGCTTCACCATGACGTCGTGGCACTACACGACCTTTGCCGCCGGCAAGAACCAGGCGGCCGTCGCCAAGCTGGTCGCCTACCTGGTGCAGCCCGAGAACCAGGCGCGCAGCGTCGTCACCCTGCCCGCCCGCCAGTCGGCCGCCGCCCTGCCGCGCTTCCAGACCGACGAGTACAAACCCTGGGTGGCAGCATTGCCGGCCGGCCGCGCCTTCCCCATCACCGACCGCTTCAGCGAGATCGCCGACATCGTCGGCAAGTCGGTGCAGGAGGTGCTTGCCAAGCGCAAGGACGCCAAGGCCGCGGCCGACGAGGCGGCGGCGCGTATCGATAAGCTGCTGTAGCGGCGGCACAGCTCCAGCGTCCCTCGACTGCTCGTTTCGCGCAGCGCAGCGAGCAGTCGAGTGACCCGCCGGCGGCAACAACCGACCAACCGCGAACAACGACAGGCGCCCATGAACAAGGACCGTATCCGCATCGCCATGCTCGGCACCGGCTTCATCGCCGAGTTCCGGGCCCAGGTCTATGCCCGGATGCCGGGCGCCGAGGTGGTGGCGGTACTGGGCCGCGACCCGGAGAAGACCGCTGCCTTCGCCCAGCGGAACGGCATCGGCGTGGCGGCGACCGACCTGGAGGAACTGCTTCGCTCCACCGATTTCGACGCGGTCGACCTGTGCCTGCCCAACCACCTGCACCGCGACGCCGGCGTGCGCATGGCCGAGGCCGGCAAGCATATCCTGTGCGAGAAGCCGCTGGGTCGCACCGCGGCCGAGGGCCAGGACATGCTGGACGCGGCCGAGCGTGCCGGCATCGTCCATGCCTATGGCGAGAACATGATCTACTCGCCGGACTTCCAGGAGATCCTGGCGGTCATCGAGCGCGGCGTGATCGGCAAGCCGCTATGGATGCGCGGGCGCGAGGCGCATTTCGGGCCGCACTCGCCCTGGTTCTGGCAGCGCGACCTGGCCGGCGGCGGGGCGCTGATCGACATGGGCTGCCACCTGATCGGCATCTTCAACCTGGCCCTCAAGCAGCAGGCGACCAAGGTCTTCTGCCATGCCCCGACCCTGCACCATAAGACCGACTGTGAGGACAACGCGCTCGCCATCCTGAAGTACCCCGGCGGCACCGTCGGCCAGTGCGAGGCGTCCTGGACGCAGCGCGGCGGCATGGCAGTTGCCTTCGAGGCCTGCGGCGACGAGGGCACCATCGTCTATGACCGCTCCGGCCTGTCGCAGCCGATCAAGGTCTTCGCCCGCAATGCCCAGACCCGCTATTTCAGCGAGAAGGTGGAACATGACCGCGGCTGGCTGTTCCCGACGGTCGAGGAGTATCGCCGCTACGGCTACTACGACCAGATCGCCCATTTCCTGGACTGCATCCGCTCGGGCAAGCCGCCGCTGCTGACCTTCCGCGAGGGCGTGGCGGTCAACCACGTGATGGATGCGTGCTACGCGTCCGCCCGGTCCGGCGGCTGGGAAGCGGTGCCGGCCGCATGATCCTCGGCCGGTTCCGCAGGCGGCTGGCGATCGGCACGGGGCGGACGGCGCTGGGCTATCTCTTCGCCGCCCCGCTGCTGGTCGTGCTGACCGTCGCCGTGCTGCTGCCGGCCCTCTACAACACCGGCGTCGCCTTCTTTCGCTACAACGCCACGCGCGACACCTGGCGCTACAACGGCTTCGACAATTTCGTCGGCCTGTTCCAGTCCGATGCCTTCTGGAACTCGTTCTGGGTGACGCTGATCTGGGTCGCGGGCAATGTCGGCCTGCAACTGGTGGCGGGCTTCTGGATCGCGCTGGCGCTGAACCGCATCGTGCGCTTCCGCGGCGCCTTCAGCGCGGTGCTGCTGATCCCGTGGGTGTCGTCCTTCGTCGTCGTCGCCGTGCTGTTCCTGTGGATCTACCACCCGCAGCTAGGCGTGCTGAACGACCTGCTGCTGAAGCTGGGGCTCGTATCCAAGCCGGTCGCGTGGCTGTCCTCGCCCGAGTTGGCCCAGGTGTCGCTGATCATGGCCAATAGCTGGAAGTTCTTCCCGCTCGTTATGATCACGCTCTTCACCGGCCTGCAGGACGTGCCGGGCGAGGTGCTGGAGGCGGCCGAGATCGACGGCGCCGGGCGCTTCCAGACCTTGTGGCGGATCGTCGTGCCGCTGCTGGCGCCCTCGATCGCCACGGCCGTGCTGCTGTCCACCATCTGGGGCTACAACAGCTTCACCCTGCCGATCATCATGACGGCCGGCGGGCCGCTCGGCTCGACCGAGATCATGGGCCTCTACATCTACAAGCTGGCCTTCGACGCCTTCGACTTCGGCGGGGCGGCGGCAGCCTCGATCGTGCTGTTCGTCCAGATCCTGGCGATGGTGGCGCTCTATCTGCGCTTCGCCGACCGCGAACTGGCGCCGGCCGGATGAGCGGACGGTCGCGCACTGCGCCGGGCCTGACGGCGCTGGCCTATGTCTTCCTCGGCCTGACGACGGTGGTGGTCGCCTTCCCCTATCTCTGGATGGTGGCGACCAGCGTGAAGCCGATCGAGGAGTTCTTCACCTACCCGCTGCAATGGCTGCCGGCGGCGCCGACCGCCCGCCACTACCTGGCGGTGCTGGAGGACAGCCGGTTCCTGCGCGCGCTCCTCAACAGCACCATCGTCGCCACCGTGGTGACGGCGATCAGCATCGCCCTGGCGGTCCCGGCCGCCTATGGGCTGGTGCGGCTGGCGGGGCAGCGCGGGCGGCCGATGTTGATCGCCATCCTGTCGGCGCAGTTCTTCCCGCCGATGATCTTCTTCATCCCGTTCTACATCCTGCTGGCGCAGGTGAAGCTGCTGAACACGCTGACGGGGCTCGTCTTCGCCTACCTGTCGGTGACGCTGCCGATCTGCACCTGGATGGTGGCGACCTCGCTGCGCGCGCTGCCGCGCGAGCTGGAGGAAGCCGCCCGCATCGACGGCTGCTCGGACGTGCAGATCATCTGGCGCATCGTCCTGCCGATCGCCAGACCCGGCATCATCACGGCCGGCATCTTCGCCTTCGTGCTGGCCTGGCAGGAATACATCTTCGCGCTGCTCTACACGACGACGCCGGCCGCCCAGACCGCGCCGGTGCTGATGTTCTATTACCTGGGCCAGCACCAGATCGACTATGGCCGGCTGATGGCCGCCTCGGTGCTGCTCAGCCTGCCGATCGCGCTGCCGTTCGCGATCATCCAGCGTCACTACCGGCAGGGACGCAACGAAGGCGGAGTGAAGGGATGACGATGGACATGGCCACCGACGATCCGGTGGCCGACTATATCCGCGAGCAGCCGGCGGTGGTCGCGGCCACGCTGTCCGCCGCCCGCGCGGAGCTGACCAGCTGGTCGCCAACCGCGCGCGGCGTGGTGCTGGTCGGCTCCGGCTCGTCGATGAACGCCATCCTGGCAACCGCCCCCAGCTTTGCCGCGGCCGGGCGCGGGCCGGTGCTGGCGCGCAACCCGACGGCCTTCATCGCCGAGGCGGCAACGCTGGCCGGCTGGGCCGGCCTGGCCGTGATCCTGTCGCAGTCCGGCGCCAGCCGCACGACGATCGCGGCGGCCGAGGCCGCGCGCGCGGCCGGCATGGCCGTGCTGATCGTCACCGGCGACGGCGCCAGCCCGATCGCAGCACTCGGCCTGCCGATGGTCGTCATGCCGATCGGAGCCGAGCCCATCGGGCCCAAGACCAAGGGCTTCGGGGCCAGCATCGCCGCCATGCTGGCGGTGGCCGAGCGGCTTGGCGCGCCGCTGCCGGGGCTGCCCGGCCTGGAGACCGCCCTGGCCGACGCCGTCGAGCCGGCGCGAGCGGCAATGGAGCGGTTCGCCACGGCCGTGCCGGCCCTCGACTTCCTGATGGTGGCGGGCCAGGGCCGGCTGCTGGGCATCGCCGTCGAGGGCTCGCTGAAGGTGGCCGAGATGGCCGGCATCCCGGCCGGCGGCTTCGATACGGAGGAGGCGCTGCATGGCCGTTTCCACGGCCTGACGCAGAACAGCGCCGCCATCTTCCTGACCGCCGACGCGGCCGAACGGGCGGAGGCCGCGCGGGCCGTGGCCGTGCTGGGCAGCCTCGGCATCCAGGCCGGCACGATCGACGCGGCCGGCAGTCCGGGTCTATGCCCCGTGCCCGCCCTGCCGGCGCCGTTCCAGCCCCTGGCGGCCGTCATCCCGCTGCAATGGCTGGCCTATCACTTGGCGCGCGGGCGCGGCATCCAGCCGGATCAGATGCGCTATCCCGGCCTTTCGCAGAAGCTGGCGATCAAGACGGACCAGCAGCCCTGATGCGTTCGGCCATCGGCATCGACATCGGCGGCACCGCGATCAAGCTGGGACTGGTCGCCAGCGACGGGCGGGTGCTGGCACGCCGGCAGTTCCCCTTCGACCGCGCGCTCGGCTTCGAGGCACTGGCCGATGCCATCGCCACTGCCGCGAAAGCCGTCGCCACCGGCCATGCGGCGGTGGGCGTCGGTATCTCGACGCCGGGCTATGCCGACCGCCGCGACGGCACGCTGATCGACGGCACCGCCAACGTGCCGGCGCTGGCCGGGCGCTCGCTGCCGGCCGCACTGGGCAGCCGGCTCGGCCTGCCGGCCGTCATCGAGAACGACGGCACGGCCGCCACCTTGGCCGAACTGCGCTTCGGCGCGGGAAAAGCCTTTCGCCGGTTCGCACTGATCGCCATCGGCACCGGCATCGGCGGCGGCATCGCCATCGATGGCCGGGTCGTCACCGGCAATGCCGGCGAGCCACCGGAACTGGGGGCCATGGTGCTGGATGCCGAGGGCGAGCGGAACTACAGCAGCCTGCCCGGCACCTTCGAGCATCTGGCTGCTGCCGATGGGTTCCTGGCGGCGCACCGCCGGCTGTCGCCGGCCGACCCGGCGCCCTCCGTCGCGGCCCTTTTCCAGCGGGACGATGCCGCGGCCGCCGCCGCCATCGACGCCACCGCCCGGCGCATCGCCCAGGCGCTCGGGTCGATGATCAACCTGCTGAATCTGGAAGCCTGCCTGCTGGGCGGCGGCGTGTCGGAGGCCGGCGCCAGCCTGCTCGACGCGGTCGGCCGCCACCTGCCGGATTTCACCTGGCCCCTGCTGCTGGCGCGCTGCCGCCTGCTGCCGGCCGCACTCGGCAACGATGCCGGGCTGGTGGGCGCGGCCGCCCTGGCGCTCGACCAGGCAAGGTCAACCGAGCCGGGCCAGGCGTAGTGCCGCTACCGTCAGCGTGCGATCGGCCGACCGGCTGGCCGCCGCGAGCCGGAGGAGGCCGGGCAGGTCGCCCGGGCGGCGCAGCAGGGCCGCGAGGAGTGCCGCCGGGCGCAACCGTCCGGACCGATCTACCGCCACCAACGAAGCCGCAGGCAAGGCCATGCCCGCGGCATCGACAACCACCCGGACCACGCTGAAGCCGATCCCCCGGGCGGACGCGACGGCAGCCACGGCATGGGATTCGCAATCGACCGCCGCTGCAAGCCCGGCCGATCCGCCCTTCTCCGCCCGGCTTGCCATCACCCGGTCGGCGCCGAGCAGCAGGCCGGCCATCGGGAACCCCGGCAGTCCCGCGCAGGTCCAGCGGCGGCCCGCCTGGTCGAGCACGGCCGTGGGCACGACGAGGTCGCCCGCCGCCAGGTCGGGCGAAAGACCGCCGGCATAGCCGAACGACACCAGCCAGTCGGCGCCGCGAGCGGCCAGTTCACCTGCCGCCTGGCGGGCGCCATCCGGTCCTGGGCCGCGACAGGCGACATCCAGCCCCGCGCCGGCGGCGATCCGCGCCTCTCGCGGCAGCCCGGTGACGATTGCGATCTTCAACCCCGCCCCACCAGCCGGTCCCAGCGGGCCAACGCCCAGATTGGGAAATAGGCCGGATAGCCGCGATAGCGAAGGTGGAAGACGTTGGGAAAGCCGGTGCCGGTGTGCCACGGCTCGTCCCAGAAGGGGCCGTCTGCCGGCGCCTCGACCAGCCAGCGGATGCCCGCCGTCACCGCCGGATGCCCCGCCTGCCCGCCCGCCATCAGTCCCAGCAGCGCCCAGGCGGTCTGCGAGGCCGTGCCGGCGCGCGCGAAGCCGCGATGGGCCGGGCGGTAGGTCAGGCCATCCTCGCCCCAGCTTCCATCCGGCCGCTGCGCCCCCAGCAGGTAACGGATGCCACCGGCCGCCGCCGGGTCGTCCGTCCCGAGCCCAAGTTCGGCCAGCGCCGACAGCGCCGACCAGGTGCCATAGACATGGTTTGTGCCCCAACGGCCGAACCAGGAGCCGTCCGCCTCCTGCGCGGCCTGCAAGAAGGCCAGACCGCGGGCCACCGCGGGCCGATCCTGCTGGCGGCCCAGCCTGCCCAGCGCGGCCAGGCAGCGCGCGGACACGTCGGCGGTCGGCGGATCGAGCAGCGCGCCATGGTCGGCAAACGGGATATGGTTCAGCCGGTGGTGGGTGTTGTCAGCATCGAACGCGCCCCAGCCGCCATTGCGGCTCTGCATTCCAACGACCCAGCCGGCCGCGCGCGCGATGGCGGTCGCGGCATCGGAGTGGCCATCGAGGGCCAGGACCACGGCCGCCGTGTCGTCCAGGTCGGGGTAGTGGTCGTTGCGATACTGGAAGGCCCAGCCGCCCGGCGCCAGTCCTGGCCGGTCGCGCCGCCAGTCGCCGACCTTGTCCGTCACCTGGCGGTCCAGCAGCCACGCCCGGCCGCGCCGGGTGGCGCCGTCGGTCCCCGCCACGCCTTCCAGCGCCAGCAGCGACAGGGCCGTGTCCCAGACGGGGGACAGGCAGGGCTGGCAGCGGGCCTCGCCGCCATCCTCGACCACGAGCCGGCGCAGGGCGCTGCGCGCGCAGACCAGATCCGGATCGCCCGGCGGCCGCCCGAGTGCCGTCAGGGCCATGACCGCGTTCGCCATGGCGGGAAAGATCGCCCCCAGCCCGTCCTCGCCGTTCAGGCGCTCGGTCAGGAAGCGCACGGCGGCATCCATTGCCCGCCGCCGGGCGGCGCCGGGCAGCATCGGCTCGGCCAGGCGGACCGCGGCATCGACGGCCAGGAACAGCCGGGCCCAGCGGTCGGCCGGCCTGGGTGCCGCAGCCGGCGCAGCGAACAGCTCGGCGATGGTGACACCGCGTGGGTTGGCCGCGCGCGGCTTCAGCGCCATCAGGATCAGCAGCGGCACGATCACGACGCGCGACCAGTAGGCGACCTTGTCGAGGTGGAACGGTGACCAGCGCGGCAGCAGCATGATCTCGACCGGCATCGCCGGCACCGCCCGCCACGGCACCTGCCCGAACAGCGCCAGCATGATCCGGGTGAAGACGTTGGCCGCCCCCGCCCCGCCCAGCGACAGGATCAGGCGTCGCGCGCCGGCCATGGCCGGCGCGTCGGGGTCGTCGCCCACCAGCTTCAGGGCGAAATAGGCCTTCACCGTCGCACTGAGGTCGCCCGCCCCGCCATGGAACAGCGGCCAGCCGCCATCGGCCCCTTGCGCGCGCCGCAGGTAGCGGGCGAGCCGCTGCTCCAGTTGCGGATCGGGATCGCCCAGGAAGTGGTTCAGCAGGATGTATTCGGCTGGGATGGTAGCGTCCGCCTCCAGCTCGAAGCACCACTCGCCGTCCGGTCGCTGCGCCGCCAGCAAGCCGTCGACGGCCGTCGCCAGCCGCTGCCCGACGCTGCGGCGAAAGTCAGCGTCGACCATCGCCCGCCTTCTCCGCCCCCTCCACACCGCAGGCCAGCTCGGCCGCCCGGTCGCCGGAGCGGATGGCACCCTCGATCGTCGCCGGCAACGGCCCTGCCACCCAGTCGCCGGCCAGGAACAGGTTGGGCCAGGCGGTCCACGGCTGCGGTCGGCGGGCGACGTCGGCCGGCGTCTGGGCATAGGTCGCCCGCCGCTCCTTGATGACGCGGACGCGTGGCATGTCGCCGGTCAGCCGCAGGGCCACGCGCACGTCCTGCCACAGCCGCTGGGCCAGGTCGTCGGCATCGGCATCCATGCCGGCATCGGCGGCGCTCGTCGTCGTCGAGGCGACGTCGCCGCGCACGAATATCCATTCGGCCAGCCCGCCGATCAGGCCGAGCGGCGGCCGCACCCGCTCGGGCAGGCCGTCGACGCGGAAATGGGCATTCAGGATCGCGCGGGTCTCCAGCGGCACCGTCAGGTCGGGCACGATCTCGGCCGCTGCGGCCGGCGGCACCGCCAGGACCACCACGTCCTCCGGACCGACCGCGACGCTGCCGTCGGTGAAGCGCAGGGCGGCGATCCGGCCACGGCCGAACTCCAGCCCGCGCAGGCGCTGGTTGAACTCCGCCCGCACCGAGCGGCCGGCGAGCCAGGCCAGGGCCGGGTCGATGAAGGCCGCGTCCAGGCTGCGGGCCGCCATCAGCGGGCGGCAGGCGGCCCCGCCCCGCAGGAAGGTCTCGCGCACCACCGCCCCCAGCAGGGCGGCCGCGCCCTCGGTCGGCTGGGCGTTGAGGGCGGCGATGGCCAGCGGCAGCACCAGCGCCTCGTAGAGCGGGTGGTCGTCGGGCACGATCTGGGCGACCGTCTGGTTCGGCCCGGCCAGCATCAGGCGGGCCAGCGCCAGATAGTCGCCCAGCACGGTGTGGGGCACGCGCGCCCGCTCGCTGAACAGCCAGAACGGCAGCCGCCCGCGCCCGAGGTCGAGGCGCCAGCGCCGGCGGTCGGTCAGGTCGATGAAATCGAACTGGGCGGTGGGCGGCCCCGTCAGCTCGGCCGCACTGCCGATGGTCTCGACGAAGCGCCGGGCCGAGCGGTTGCCGCTCAACAGCAGGTGGTTGCCATTGTCGATGGTGCGCCCCAGCACGGCGTCGAAGAAGCTGCGGCAACGGCCGCCGGCCTGGCCTGTCCCCTCGTAGAGGCGCACCCGCCGGCCGCGGCCGGTCGCCTGGACGGCGGCGGCCAGCCCGGCCAGCCCGGCGCCCACCACATGCACCGTCATCGGTGCCCGAACCCGCGCAAGACCGGCCCCCCGTCAGAACCAGGAATGGCGGATCGCCAGCCACAGCCGTTCGGCCCGGCCGAGGCGCACGCGCGGCTCCAGCCGGTCGAAGCCGCGCCGCTCCATCCGCTCCAGCAGCCGGGAATAGACCGCCAGCATGATGCGCGCCGGCCGCCCGGCCTGGCGCGGGATCGCCGCCAGCAGGTGGGCGGCCTCGTCGAAGCGGCTGCGGGCGACGGCCGCCACGGCCTGGCACACCGGCACCAATGCCGGATGCGCCAGGACCACGTCGGGTGGACCGGGCGGCACGTCATGGGCGGCCAGTTCCTCGCGCGGCAGATAGAGGCGCCCGTCGCCGGCATCCTCGGCCAGGTCGCGCAGGATGTTGGTAAGCTGGACGGCCTCCCCCAGGGCCGCGGCCAGGCGGCGCCCCTCGGCCTCGCCGGTGCCGAAGATCCGCACCGAGATCAGCCCGACCGCCCCGGCGACGCAGGCGCAATAGCGCCGCAGCTCGGCCCAGGACGGCGCCACGATCGGCCCGGCCGCATCCATCTCCATGCCGTCGATGACGGCCAGGAAATCGCTCTTGGCCAGGCCGTACTGTTCGACCGGCCCGGCCAGCGCGCGCGCCACCGGCTCGGTTGGAGCGCCGTCGAACAGGCGCTCGACCTCGCGCCGCCAATGGGCCAGGCCGTCGCGCTTTTCGGCCGGCGGCAGCGGGCCATCGGCGATGTCGTCGACAATGCGACAGAAGGCATAGACGGCATACATCGCCTGCCGCCGCTCGCGCGGCAGCAGCCGCATCGCCCAGTAGAAGGACGAGCCGGCATTGCGCACGACATCAAGGACGACCACCTCGCTCATCGGGCCGCCATCGCCACCGGCCGGCCCGGCGCCAGCCGGTCGAAGGCGACCCGGGCCAGACCGCCCGCGGCCGCACGCAGATAGGCGGGCTTGCCCAGCGCCACCCGCCGGGCCAGCGGATCGCCCCGGCGCAGCGCCGCGGCCAGCCGCTCGGCGATGCGCTGGATGACCGCCGTCTCCATCGCCAGGCGGCGGCTGCGCAGGCGGCCGGCCAGCGGGCGCGCGCGATCCAGCAGGGCGTCGGTGCCGTCGAGGCAGCGGTCCAGCACCCGCCGCAGGCCCGGCCCGGTCGACGGCGCATCCAGGTCGGCGATAGCGGCGCCCGCCGCCGCCATCCAGTCGAGCGGCAGGTAGACCCGGTCGAGGTCGCGGCGGTCGCGGCCGCAATCCTGCAAATGGTTCAGCACCTGGAGAGCCGCGCAGAGCGCGTCGGCGGCCGGCCACAAGGATCGTGCCTCGCCATGCAGGTCGAGCAGGAAGCGCCCGACCGGGGCCGCCGACAGATCGCAATAGGCCATCAGCCCGGCCCAGTCGTCGTAGCGCTGCTGCACCGCGTCCTGGCGGAACGCATCGAGCAGGGCCAGGGCGTGATCGACCGGCACGCCCGAAGCCGCCAGGTTTCGCCGCAGCCGGCCGGCAACGCCCTCTTCGCCATCCTCCACCAGCCCGCGCGCCATCCGGTCGAGCGAGGCCAGCTTGGCGGCGGCATCCAGCCCGGGATCGTCGGCCACGTCGTCGGCGGCACGGGCGAAGGCATAGAAGGCCGCGACGTGCGGCCGCAGCGCCGCCGGCAGCAGCCAGGAGCCGACGGGAAAGTTCTCGTCAGCCGCCGTCTTCGATGCTCCAGCCGCCGTCATTCCCGGAACGACGGGTCCTTCCGGTCCATCAGCCGGACCAGCGCGTCGAACTCCAGCTCGCCATAGGTGGCGACGCCGCCGGTGGCCAGGAACTGGTAGGTGTTCTCGACGCTGGAGCGGCGCACCGCATGCGACGGGACGACCAGGCGCCCGCCGCCGCTCTGCGCCATTAGCTGGATCTCGCAGGCCCGTTGCAGGCGATACATGTAAATGAAGGCTTCCGAGATGCTGCGGCCGCAGGTCAGTAGGCCGTGGGTGCGCAGGACCAGCAGGTTGTGCCGGCCAAGGCTGGCGGCCAGCCGCCCGCGCTCGCCCAGGTCCATGCTCGGCCCCTCGAAATCGTGGTAGGCGACCTGGCCGTCGAAGCCCAGCGCATACATGCTGACCGGCAGCACGCCCGCCTCCTGGGCGGCCACCGCCATGCCGGCCACCGTGTGGGTGTGCATGACGCAGAGCGCGTCCTCGCGCACCTGGTGGATGGCGCTGTGGATGACGAAGCCGGCGGGGTTGACCAGGTGCTGGCCGGGGCCGACCGGGTTGCCGTCGAGGTCGATCTTCACCAGGTTCGAGGCGGTCACCTCGTCATAGCGCAGGCCGTAGGGGTTGATCAGGAAGTGATGCTCGGGCCCCGGCACGCGCGCCGTGGTGTGGCTCCAGATCAGCTCCGACCAGCCAAGATGCTCGATGATGCGGTAGCAGGCGGCAAGCTGCACGCGCAGCGCCCATTCCTCGTCCGAAACCTGTTCGCGAAGGCTTCGTCCGGCGATCTCGCGCGTCCCATCCATGGCGTTCCTCCCGGGCAGGGCACCATCCCCCGTCGGGGGCGGTGCGGCGGCCGGCAGCCTATCACACGGCGACGGCGGCGGGAGCGTCCGTGAAGGTGGGCGGCGTCCAGGCGCGGCCCGGCACCGAGCCCA
Source organism: Stella humosa (assembly GCF_006738645.1). Taxonomy (GTDB): domain Bacteria; phylum Pseudomonadota; class Alphaproteobacteria; order ATCC43930; family Allostellaceae; genus Allostella; species Allostella humosa. The sequence continues at coordinate 3,426,534 of NZ_AP019700.1, forward strand.
GCAGTTCGCGGGTGTAGGCATGGGCCGGGTTGGCAAAGATCTGCGCCGTTGGGCCGCTTTCGACGATCTCGCCCAGGCGCATGACGGCGATGCTGTCGCAGACCTGGGCCGCCACCCGCAGGTCGTGGGTGATGAACAGCATGGTCAGGTTGAAGCGACGACGGATGTCGGCCAGCAGTTCCAGCACCTGCGCCTGCACCGACACATCGAGCGCCGAGACGGGCTCGTCGGCCACCAGGATCTCCGGCTCCATCGCCAGCGCGCGAGCGATGCCGATGCGCTGGCGCTGCCCGCCCGAGAACTCATGCGGATAGCGGTCGGCCGACCGCGGGTCGAGCCCGACCAGGTCGAGCAGCGCGCGGGTGCGGGCCATCGCCTCGTCGGCCGACGTACCGCAGGTCATCGGCCCGTCGGCGATCTGCCGGCCGACGGTGCGGCGCGGGTTGAGCGAGGCGAACGGGTCCTGGAACACCATCTGCACCCGGCGGCGCCACGGCCGGAGTGCGCGCCGGCCCAGCCGGGCGATATCCTCGCCGCCGATGAGCACGTCGCCGCCATCGGGGTCGACCAGACGCACGACGCAGCGCGCCACCGTCGACTTGCCGGACCCGGATTCGCCCACCAACCCCAGCGTCTCCCCCCGGCGAAGCTGGAACGAGACCTGACGGGCGGCATGGACGACGCGGCCACGCGAGAAGAGGCCGCCGCCCGATCGGAACGCCTTGTCGAGGTTGCGCACCTCCAGGAAGGGAACCTGTGTTGAGGCCGGCGGCCGCGGCGGCGGCTCCAGCTTCGGCACGGCGCCGATGAGCGCGCGGGTGTAGGGATGCTGCGGCCGGTTCAGCACGTCGGCGGCCGGCCCCTGCTCGACGATGCGGCCACGCTGCATGACGGCGACGCGGTCGGCGATCTCCGCCACCACGCCGAAATCATGGGTGATGAAGAGCACGCCGGTCTGCCGCAGGCCCTGCATCTCCCGGATCAGCGCCAGCACCTGGGCCTGGGTGGTGACGTCGAGGGCCGTCGTCGGCTCGTCGGCGATGACGACCGGCGGCCCCAGGACGAGGGCCATGGCGATCATCGCCCGCTGCCGCTGCCCGCCCGAAAGCTGGTGCGGGAAGGCGTGGCGGATGCGTTCCGGGTCCGGCAGCTTGACCGCGGCGAACAGCTCCAGGATACGGCGGCGACGGTCCCTCTCGGGCAGGGACAGGTGGGTCGCCACCACCTCGTCGATCTGGTCGCCGATGGTCATGACCGGGTTCAGGGCCGTCATCGGCTCCTGGAACACCATGGAGATGCGGCTGCCGCGGATGGCGCGCAGGCGGGACTGCGGCACCGTCAGCAGGTCCTCGCCCTCCAGCAGGATGCGGCCGGCGACGGGGCGCAGGCGCGGCGCCAGCAGTCCCAGGACGGCTCGCGCCATCACCGACTTGCCCGAGCCGGATTCGCCGACGACGCAGACGATCTCGTTGGGGAAGAGCTGCAGCGATACGTTCTCGACCGCGTGCGCCCGGTCGGCGTTCGGCGGCAGGGCGACCGACAGGCCCTGGATGTCGAGGACCGGCCCCGTCTTCATTTCTCCCGTCATCGCCTCACCGCTCCCGCAGGCGCGGATTGAGGGCGTCGTTCAGCCCCTCCCCCACCAGGTTGATCGCCAGCACCGTCAGCAGGATGGCGAGCCCGGGCACGGCGCAGAGCCACCAGGCCGATCGCAGCACGCCGCGCCCGGCACCGATCATGAAGCCCCAGCTCATCACGTTGGGGTCGCCCAGGCCTAGGAAGGACAGGCCGGATTCGATGAGGATGGCGGTCGCCACCATCAGCGACCCGGTGACGATGATGGGCGACAGGCAGTTGGGCAGGATCTGCACCAGGATGATCTTGGCGTCCCCCATCCCCTGGGCGACGGATGCCTGCACGAACTCGCGGCCGCGCAGGGCCATGAACTCGCCGCGCACCAGGCGGGCCATGGCCGGCCAGGAGACGACGGCGATGGCCAGCACCACGCTCTTGATCGACGGGCTGAGGACGGCCACCAGGACGATGGCGAAGATGAAGGACGGGATGGTCTGGAACAGCTCCGTCGTGCGCATCAGCAGATCGTCGATCCAGCCACCATAGTAGCCGGCGAGCCCGCCCATCACGACGCCGAAGGTGGCGGCCACCACGGTGGCGACCAGCCCGATCAACAGCGAGGTGCGGGCGCCATGGACCAGCCCTGCCACCACATCGCGGCCCAGCATGTCGGTGCCGAAGAGCCAGCGTCCAAAGGGCGGCTGGAACGGCCGGTCGACCAGCTTGAAGGCGGATTCCGGATAGAGCAGCGGCCCGGCCGCCGCCAGAAGCAGGACGATGCCCAGCACGACCAGCCCCAGCACGGCGGCACGATTGCGTCGGAAGAGCCGCCAGAAGGCGATCATCGGATCTCGATCCGGGGATCGAGCAGCGCGTAGAGCAGGTCGACGAAGAGGTTCACCGCGACCACCAGGCAGGACGACAGGAAGAAGATGCCGAGCAGCAGGTTGAGGTCGCGGGCGAACAGCGATTCGAAGGCGAGCAGCCCCAGGCCCGGCCAGCCGAACACCGATTCGACGATGACCGACCCGCCGAGCATGCCGGCCACCTGCACGCCGGCCATGGTGACGATCGGCAGCAGCGCGTTGCGCAGGATGTGGCGCACGACGATGCGGCGCTCGGTCAGGCCCTTGGCCCGCGCGGTCACGACATAGTCCATGCCCGCCTGCTCCAGCATCGAGGCGCGCATCAGGCGGGTGTAGAGGGCGAGGTAGAAGAGCGACAGCGTCGTCGCCGGCAGGACGAGGTGGAGCGCTATGTCGACCACCCGGTCCCAGCCTTCGTGGAAGGCCGCCACCGTCTCCATGCCGCTGGTCGGCAGCAGGTCGAGCTGGATCGAGAAGACGACGATCATCATCAGCCCGATCCAGAAGAGCGGCGTCGCGTACGAGACCAGCGCGAAGATCGAGATCAGCGTGTCACGCCAGCCGTTGAGGTCGAGGGCGGCCAGCACCCCCAGCAGCACGCCGACCGCGATCGCCACCAATGCGGCCGTCCCCATCAGCAGCAGGGTCGGCCCCAGCCGATCCAGTACCAGGTCCAGCACCGGCCGGCTGTGGCGGAAGGAATAGCCGAGGTCGAAGGCCAGCATGTTGCGCAGATAGTGGAAGAGCTGGACGTGGAAGGGCTGGTCCAGCCCGAAGCGCTGGCGCAGCTCGGCCATGTATTCCGGCGTGGCCGAGCCCGCCTCCCCCGCGAGCACCGTGGCGGCGTCGCCGGGGGCGAGGTTCAGGAGGATGAAGTTGCAGACGACGATCGCGATGATGATTGGCACCGCCTGCAACGCGCGCCGGCCGAGATAGCGCAGCCGTTGGACCGCCAGCCCCATGATCCCCGCCCCCGGGCGATCTGCCCGGCTACTCCAGCGATACCCCCGCGAAGCTGGAATAGGCGCCGAGCGCGTCGTCGAAGGCGCCCTTCACCTTCTTGCTGTAGACGGTGACGAAATCCATCTCGGTCATGAAGATGAGCGGCACGTCCTCGGCCAGGATCTTCTGGAACTCGCCATACTGGGCGGCGCGCTTGGCGGGATCGGTCTCGACCGTGGCGTCGTCCAGCAGCTTGTCGACCTTGGGGTTGGAATAGCCCGAGCCGTTCACGAAGACCGTGCCCTTGCGGATCATGCTCGAGTGATACTGGCGATGCACGCCCATCACCGGGTCGGCCAGGTTGTAGTAGAAGGTCGAGGTGATGTTGTAGTCGTAGTCGGTGAAGACCCGCTTCAGCCAAGTCGGCACGTCCTCGTAGCGCAGCGTCACGTCGATGCCGACGTCGCCCAGCGCCTGCTTGATGTATTCGCCCAGCCGCCGCCACTCGTCGCCATAGGGCAGCATGTCGTGGACGATCTTGAAGCGGATGCCGTCGGCGCCGCGCGGGTATTCGGCCTCGTCCAGCAGCTTGTTGGCGATGGCAACGCGGTCCGGCACGCCATAGTCGCGCACCGCCCCCTCATAGAGACCGACCGCCTTGAAGTTGGAGCTGATCGGGCCGGTCGACGGCTTGCCGAAGCCGAACCAGATGTTGTCGATCATGAATTTGCGGTCGAGCGCGTAGCTGACGGCCTGGCGCACCTTCACCTTGTCGAAGGGCGGCTTGCGCGTGTTCACCTCGAGCTGCATCAGGGGCGAGATCATGGCGTAGCCGTCGGTCGAGACGCCGATCGTCGGCAGCTTGCCGATCCGCGGCACGTCGACATAGGGCACCGCGCCGAAGGCGCCGTAATGGACCTCCCCTTTCTCCATCGCCGCCGTGCGCGTGCCGGGATCGGCGATGAAGCGGGCGACGATGCGGTCGAGATGGGGCTGGCCCTTGCGCCAGTAGGTCGGGTTGCGATCGAGGCGGACGAACTGCCCGCGCTCCCAGCTCACGAACTTGAACGGGCCGGTGCCGACGGGCTTGTTGGCGTTGGGGTTGTTGCGGATGTCCGTGCCCTCGTAGAGGTGCTTCGGCAGCATCGGCGATTCGTAGCCCGACAGGGCGGAGAGGAAGTAGGGTGCCGGCTTGTCGAGCTTCACCACCGCCGTCAGGGCGTCGGGGGTCTCGACGTCGGTCATCGCCTGGAAGGTGATGCCGCCGCGCGGATGCAGCTTCTTCAGCACCTCCATCAGCGTGAACTTCACGTCGGCCGAGGTGAAGGGCTTGCCGTCGTGCCAGGTCACGCCTTCCTGGAGCTTGAAGGTGATCGACTTGCCGTCGGCCGCCACCGCCCAGGACTTGGCGAGGCCTTCCTTGGGCTTCTGGTCGGGCGCGTATTCGAGCAACCCCTCATAGACCTTGGCCGCCACCTGCCCGATCGGGCCGGACGTGGAGAGGTAGGAGGCCAGCGTCGGCGGCTCGGGCAGCACGACCATGACGAGCGTGCCGCCCTTTTTCTGGGCGGCGGCGGGCAGCGCCGCCATCGCCAGTATCAACGCCCCCGCCGCGGCCCGGACCAGATGCTTCATGCTGCTCTCCACTCGGCCAACCTCGCCGGGCGGAGGCAGCAAGAAGCATGCCGCTGCTCTCAGTTCTTGTAGGAGGGGTCGATCCGCTCCACCAGGCGCAGCATGGCCGGCCACTCGCGGCTGCCGACCGGGTGGCGGTTGCTGGTGGCGACCTTGCGGCCCTGCTCGATCGTCTTCTCGACGACCGCGTCAGGCAGCGGGTAGCCCGGCACGCCAGCACCCTGGAAGGCCAGCTGCATGCGGCAGGCGCGCTCGGCCCGGTACATCCACACGAAGGCCTCGCCGACCGTGGCGCCGACGGTCAGCAGGCCGTGGTTGCGCAGGATCAGCACCCGCTTGTCGCCGAGGTCGGCCACGATGCGCTCGCGCTCCTCCAACTCGGTGGCTGCCCCCTCGAAGTCGTGGTAGGCGACGGCGTCGTAGATCAGCAGGCTGTGCTGGGTGTTGGGCAGCAGCCCGTCGCGCTGCGTCGCCACGCCGACGCCGGCCGCCGTGTGGGTGTGCAGAACGCAGCTCAGTTCCGGAACCGCCATGTGGACGGCAGAATGGATGACGAAGCCGGCCGGGATCACCTCGGCGCCCGGCGGGTCGATCACCCGGCCCTCCAGGTCGACCTTGACCAGCGAGGAGGCGGTGATCTCGTCGAACAGGGCGCCATAGGGGTTGAGCAGGAAGTGATGGTCCGGACCCGGCACGCGGGCCGAAATGTGGGTGGCGGTCAGGTCCGACCAGCCGAAATGATGGACGAGCCGGTAGCAGGCGGCGAGATCGACCCGCACCTGCCATTCCGCCTCCGTCATGCGATCGGACGCGCGCGATACCAGAGCGACAGCCATAGAACGACCTCCAGGGGAAAGGTTCGGCCCAGTATCCGGCCGGTTCCGGCCCCGGCCAAAGCCTTTTCGGAGCCGCAATGCGGCGAGTGCGTTGCAATGGTGACGCCAAAGGACCGTTGTGTTCGGCGCCTCGGGGCTATATTCGCTCCGACACCCGCCCGCGCCCAAGCCCGTTCCCAAGAAGGTTAAGACGCCATGACCGTTGCCAGCCGTTCCTGGATCGTTCCCATGTCCATGGCCATCCTGCTGACCGGCTGCGGCACGGTCGACCGCGTGACGGACATGTTCGGCTCGAGCAAGCCGTCGGAGACCCGCAGCGGTGGAGGCAAATCCTTCGTCGGCGAACGGGCCGTGGCGCTGGATGGCGACCTGGAGCGGCTGCGTGCCACCCAGAAGGAACGCGCCGAAGCCACCGCCAGGCTGAAAGGCGCGGCCCAGGCCGAGACCGCCGCCTACAACGGCACGGTGCAGGAGATCGCCGAGCGGCTGCAAGCCGGCAGCGGCCCGCTCAATCCCCAGCTTCTCAACCAGTGGACCGAGGCACGCAGCCATCTGGCCCGGGTCGACGAGACCGTGTCGCGCATGCGCGCGCTCGATGCCGACCTGACGGCCGACCGCGCCCGCGGCCGCTTCCTGGCCGAGACCGGCCGCAGCCTGGCGGGCGTGGGCGGCGCCACGGAGGCCGAGGCGGCGCGGGTGCGCGACCTGCAGGCCGGGCTGGCCGCAACCGCGGCCGCGCTCGATGCCACCGGCAACGAACTGGCGGCCGAGATCCGCACCCAGACCGAATGGCTGGCGACCGAGCGCCGCCGCTCCGACACGCTGCTGGCAGCGGTGCGCACGGGGCTGCGGCACCCGCGCCGAGCCCGTCGCCGGCCGTGCCGCCCCCTGCCCTTCGCCGCGCCGTCGGCCTCCGCCGCCGCGCCTGCCCCGGCCGCCCCGGTGCCCGGGATTGCCCCTGCACCGGCTGTCGCCGCGCCGGCCCCGGCGGTCGCACCGCTGGCGGCGGCACCGGCACCCGTCGCCAGTTTCCGTCCGACCAGCGTCGACGGCCGCCGTCCCTTCGTCGCCATCCGCTTCGGCCGCGAGGAGCCCGACTACGAGCGCGCGCTCTATGATGCCCTGCGCGTCGCGGTCGAGCGCGACCCGGCGATCCGCTTCGACGTCGTGGCGGTCGTGCCGCGCGACGGCCGCGGCGACGCCAAGCGGGCGGCTGCCAACGCCACCAAGGTCGCCCGCTCCATGCGCGCCATGGGCCTCTCGGAAGACCAGACCCGCACCTACGAGCGACCGCAGGGCGGCATCAGCGACCCGCAGGTCCACGTCTACATCCGCCGCCGCTAGACCCTAGCGGCGCAGCGCCGGCCAGCGCAGGTAGATGAGGGCCAGGCCGGCCAGCCCGCCCAGGCCGGTCATCAGCATCGCGGTCGAGGCGCCGACTTGGTCGGACAGCACGCCCACGGCCAGCACGCCCAGCGGCCCGGTGCCGATGCAGACGGTGGTTATGCCCATCAGGCGCGACCGCATCTCGGGCGGCGCCTCGGTCAGGATCAGCGTGCTCTGCATGCTGGCGAAGCTGGATGCGCCCAGCCCGCCCGCCAGCAGCAGGAAGAAGGCCAGCAGGTACCAGGGCGCCAGCGCCGCCAGCACGACCGCCGTCATCAGCCCGAACGACCCGGCCAGGAACACCCGCCCGCGCGACAGGTTGAGCCGGCCGCTCGCCAGCAGCAGGCCGCCCAGCAGGCTGCCGCCGGCCTCGGCCGAGGCGAGGATGCCGACCAGCGTGGCCGACACGCCGAACTCCTGCCGCCCGATCGGCGGGATCATGGCGGTGTAGGAGAAGCCGAAGGCGTTCATGACGACCGTCGTCGCCAGTACGGCCATGATGATCTCGCTGCGGCGGGCGACGGCGAAGCCGGCGGCGATGTCGCCCGGGATCTGGGCCAGCCGCAGGGGCCGGGTTTCCTGGCTGTAGCGCAGGCCCACAACCAGTGCCAGGCCGGTCAGGTACAGCACCGCCGACAGCCCATAGACGCAGGCGATCCCGACCGTCTCCAGAAGCAGGCCGCCCAGTGCCGGGCCGATCATGCGGGTCAGGCTGCCGGTGACGGTGTCGAGCGCCACCGCGGGGGCGACGCGGGTCGGCCCCGCCACCTCGCCCACCATGCGCCGGCGCACCGCCATCTCGCCGGCCCAGACGATGCCCGACACGAGGCCGCCCGCCCAGATGTGCCAGATGGTCAGCATGTCGGCCAGCGCCACCAGCCCGATCAGCCCCGACGACAGACCGGTCGTGCCGAGCGCGATCATCAGCAGCGTCTTGCGGTTCACGGCATCGGCCACCGCCCCCGCCAGCGCACCTACCAGCAGCATCGGCAGCATGCGGGCCGCCGTGACCGAGGCCACCATCAGCCCCGACCCGGTCAGGTCGTAGGTGAAGACGCCGGCTGCCAGCAGTTCCAGCCAACGCACCGCATTGGACAGCCCACCCACCAGCCACAGGCGCAGATAGTCCCGATCGGCGAGCAGCGCGCGCGGCCCGCCGGGGCGTTCCCCCGTTTCTTTCATTGCCCCGAAGCTACCGCGCTTCTGCGGCTGCTCAAAGAGAAGGCAGATGACCGAGGGCAGAATACGCGCTCATCCGCTCGCCCATCGCACAATTTCGTGCGATAGTGCGTAGCGTGAACGGTGCCGAACTTCTTCGCAAATTGGCAATCCTGGGCAAGCAGGACGGGGTTGCATTGCAGATCGACGAGGCACACGGCAAGGGCAGTCACGCCATGCTGCTGTTTGGCACTAGGCGCACCGTCCTGAAAGACCGTCGCAAGGAAATTGCTCCAGGCTTGCTGCGGAAGATGCTTCGCGATCTGGGCGTCGATCCCGGTCGTCTGCGATAGGAACTAGCCATGCGCTACGAGTACCCGATAGAGATAGAGACCGATGAGATCGGTAGACTGCTTGTCACGTTTCCCGACGTGCCGGAGGCCGGGGACGACGGGGAGACGCTGTCGGAAGCCGTGACCGAGGCAGGGCGTTCTCTGATGGCTGCGCTCCAGTACCGGATCAAGCAGCGGGAGCCGATTCCCGAGCCGCGTCGGCCACGCCGGGGACAGCGGACCTTTGCCTTGCCTGCGCTGGTTGCCGCCAAGATCGCGATATACCAGGCGATGCGCGTGCAGGGGCTTAATACGGTCGTCATGGCCCAGAAGATGGCGGGCGCCAGCGAGACGGAAATCCGTCGCCTGCTCGACCTCGGCCACAATACGCGTATGTCCTACGTCACCGCCGCACTCGCGGCACTTGGCAAGGAACTGGTCGTGGAGACGCGTGACCGGGCCGCCTGAAGCTTGCGTCATGCCGCGGGGCAATGGTCGCCGCCGGAGTGGCGGAAACCCCGGTCATAACCCGTGCCTTATTGGTGCCATAGTCCGTGGCCGGCCCCAGCACCCCATGGTAGCCAGATGCTCCGCTGGAACCTGGGGTTCATCCATGCTTCTGCTCGCAGTCGTCCTGACCGGTGCAACCCTCACCATGATCCTCGGCGTGACGCTGTGGCGACGCAGCCCGTGGGGTGGAGAGCGGGTGCTGGCGGCGGGCCTGCTGCTGCTGGGGCTGGTCTTCGCCTGGATTGCCTCGATGCCGCATGTCGGCGGCACCGAAGATCGCATCGTTTCGGCCGCCCGCGCCAAGGCGTCCGCCGCCTGGCAGGCCGCCCACCCCGTTTCGCGCTGACCAGTTTCGCGCTGGCGCCCCCTCAGACCGTGCCGAAGTAACGGTCGCCGGCATCGCCGAGGCCCGGCCGGATGTAGCCATGGTCGTCCAGGCCGCGATCCAGCGCGCCCACGAAGATGCGCACGTCCGGGTGCTGCGCCCGCATGGCGGCCACCCCCTCGGGCGCGGCGATGACGCTGAGCAGGCGGATATGCCGGCCGCCATGCTGCTTCACCCGGTCGACCGCGGCGGCGGCCGAACTGCCGGTCGCCAGCATGGGATCCACCACCAGCACCAGCCCGCGATCCATCCGTGGCGGCAGATGCTCGTAGTAATGGACCGGCTTCAGGGTGGACGGATCGCGATAGAGGCCGACATGGCCGATGCGCGCCTCCGGCACCAGGGCGCGTAGCCCTTCGAGCAACCCCTCGCCCGCGCGCAGGACCGACACCAGAAACAGCGTGTCCTCCTCGAGACGGCCTGCTTCCATCGTCTCCAGCGGCGTGTCGACCGGGCGGGCGACGAGCGGCAGATCGCGCGTCGCCTCGGCCCCCAGGATCAGCGACAGGCCGCGCATGGCGGCCCGGAACGCGGGCATCGCCGTCTGCCGGTCGCGCAGCGTCGTCAGGTAGTGGGTCGCCAGCGCGTGCGACACGATGGTGACGCCGTCGCTGCCGGCGGTCGGGCTGTGGATCAAGCGCATTCTCCTCGGGCGTCTGCCGAACGATGGATCGGCAGACGATAGGCCGGCCCGGCCGCCGCCGCGAGCGTCTTAGCGCCGCCCGAAGGTCGTCTTGAACAGCCGCGCGCGGGCAGCCGGCGACAAGGTCGCGGGCCCACGGCCGGTGGGATTGAGCGGCGTCTTGGGCGGTGGCGGCGGCGACTTGGAGGCTGAAGTCTTCGTGGCCGGGGTCTTCGTCGCCGGGGCCTTGGGCGCGGGGTTCCTGGGCGGCAGGGTCTTGACGATGGGCGGCGGCGGCATCTCGCCGCGCGCCAGCATCACCAGCGACTTCAGCAGGTTCTGCAGGCCGGCCAACCGCGCCTTGGCCTCGTCCCACACGCGGGTCACGACCAGCTTGTGGTCCGGCCGCAGGCGCGCGGTGCCGGCATTGCGGGCGATGAACTCCACCAGGCCGGCGGGATTGGGGAAGCTGTTGGCGTGGAAGCCGATGACGCAGCCCTTCGGCCCCGCCTCGATGCGCTCGATCCGGGCCTCGCGGCAGAGCTGCTTGATGGCGATGACGTCGAGCAGGTTCTCGACCTCCGGCGGCAGGGCGCCGAAGCGGTCCCCCAGTTCGGCCGCGAAGGCGTCGATCTCGCGCCGGTCGACCAGGGTCGAGATACGGCGATAGAGGCCGAGCCGCACGCCCAGGTCGGCGACGTAGCCTTCCGGGATGAGGACGGACGTGCCGATGGCGATCTGCGGCGTCCAGGTCTCCCCCGCTGCCTCCTCGGCCAGGCCGCGCGCCTCGGCCACGGCCTCTTCCAGGAGCTGCTGGTAGAGCTCGACGCCGACCTCGCGGACATGGCCCGACTGTTCCTCGCCCAGCAGGTTGCCGGCGCCGCGGATGTCGAGATCGTGGCTGGCGAGCGTGAACCCGGCACCCAGCGTGTCCAGGGTCTGCATGACCTCGAGCCGGCGCTGGGCCGTCTCTGTCAGCATCTTGCCGGGCGGCAGGGTCAGGTAGGCATAGGCGCGCTGCTTGGAGCGGCCGATGCGGCCGCGGAGCTGGTAGAGCTGGGCCAGGCCGAACATGTCGGCACGGTGCACGATCATGGTGTTGGCCGACGGGATGTCGAGGCCGGACTCGATGATCGTCGTCGACAGCAGGATGTCGTAGGCGCCGTCGCAGAAGGCCGACATCACCGTCTCGATCTCGGCCGGCGCCATGCGCCCGTGGGCGACGACCATCTTGGCCTCGGGCACCAACTCGCGCAGCGCCTCCTGGACCGTGGTCAGGTCCTCGATCCGCGGGCAGACATAAAACACCTGGCCGCTGCGATAGCGCTCGCGCAGGATCGCCTCGCGCACCACGACCGGGTCGAACGGCAGCACGAAGGTGCGCACCGCCAGCCGGTCGACCGGCGGGGTGGCGATGATGCTCATCTGGCGCACGCCCGACAGCGCCATCTGCAAGGTGCGCGGAATCGGCGTCGCCGTCAGCGTCAGGATATGGACCTCGGCCCGCAGGTGCTTCAGCTTCTCCTTCTGGGAGACGCCGAAATGCTGCTCCTCATCGACGATAACCATGCCGAGATGGCGGAACTTCACGTCCTTGCCGAGCACGGCGTGGGTGCCGACGACGATGTCGACCTGGCCCTCGGCCAGCATCGCCTTCACCTGCTTGGCCTCCTTGGGCGAGACGAGCCGCGAGAGCTGCTCGATGCGCACTGGCAGGCCGGCAAAACGCTGCTTGAAGGTGCGGTAGTGCTGGCGCGCCAGCAGGGTGGTCGGCACGATGACGGCCACCTGGGCCCCGCCCAGCGCGGCGATGAAGGCCGCCCGCAGCGCCACCTCGGTCTTGCCGAACCCGACATCGCCGCAGATCAGGCGGTCCATGGGCCGGCCGGAGCCCAGGTCCTCGACCACGTCGGCGATGGCGCGGAGCTGGTCCTCGGTCTCCGGGAAGGGGAAGCGGGCGCAGAACTCGTCGAACAGCCCCTCGGGCGGTGGCATCACCTCGCCCGCCCGGATCTCGCGAGAGGCGGCCAGGCGCACCAGCTCGTCGGCGATGGCGCGGATGCGCTGCTTGACGCGCGCCTTGCGCGACTGCCAGCCGGCCCCGCCCAGCTTGTCGAGGCCGACCTCGCCGTCGCCGCTGCCGTAGCGCGACAGGACCTCGATGTTCTCGACCGGCACGAACAGCTTGTCGCCGCCGTCATACATGACGCGCAGGCAGTCATGCGCGGCCCCGCCCACCTCCAGCGTCACCAGCCCGTCATAGCGGCCGATGCCGTGGTCGACATGGACGACGAAGTCGCCGATCGTCAGGGCCGAGACCTCGGCCACGAACTGGTCGAAGTTGCGGCGGCGCTTGCTCGTGCGCGCCAGCCGGTCGCCCAGCAGGTCCTGCTCGGTGACGACCGACAGCTTGTCGTCGATGAAGCCGGATTCGATCGGCAGGACCACAAGCGCAGTGCGCCCCGGCGCCAGGGCCGTCGCCTTCTGCCAGCGCTCGACCGTCTCGGCCGCGGTGATGCCATGCTCGGCCAGCACCGTGCGCAACCGCTCGCGCGAGCCGGCGCTGTAGGCGGCCACGATGGTGCGCCGGCCGGCCGCCTGCTCGGCCTGGATATGCTCGCCCAGTGCAGCGTAGACGTTGGCGCCCGCCGCCCGGATGTCGCCGAACTCCCGCCCGCGGCGTCCGCCGGCGTCGATCGTCCGACCGGGATGGCCCGGCTGGGTGAAGGGGGTGATATCGACCACCGGGCGGTCGGCCAGCGCCTCGGACCATTCGTCCTCGGACGGGTAGAGCATCGCCGGCGGCAGCGGCCGGTAGGGCGCACCGCCGGTCGCCGCATTCATCATGCTGCGGCGGGTCTCGTAATAGTCCTCGATCGTGCTGAAGCGGGCGGTCGCCGCTTCCTCGGCCTGGTGGTCGAGCGTGACCGGGCTGCCGGCCGGCAGATGGTCGAACAGCGTCTCCAGACGGCCATGAAACAGCGGCAGCCAATGCTCCATGCCGGCGTAGGGCCGGCCCTCGCTGATCGCGGCATAGAGCAGGTCGTCGTCGGTCACCGCCCCGAAGCGGTCGCGATAGCCGGTGCGGAAGCGTTCGATCGTCTCGTCGTCGAGCCGCACCTCGCTGACCGGCATCAGCGAGATCGCCTCCAGCTCGCCGGTGCTGCGCTGGGTCAGCGGGTCGAAGGCGCGCATCGCCTCGACCTGGTCGCCGAAGCGGTCGATGCGGATCGGCAGGTCGGCGCCAGGCGGAAACAGGTCGAGGATGCCGCCGCGCAGCGCATACTCGCCCGCTTCGCGGACCGTGCCGACGCGGCGATAGCCATTGTGCGACAGGAAGCCCATCACCGCCGCATCGGGCAGGTCGCGGCCGACCTTGGCCGACATCAGGGCGCCGGTGAAGAAGCTGCGCGGCGGCACGCGCTGCAGCAGGGCATTCACCGTGGTGACGACGAGGCGGCAACCCTCGGCGGGCTGGCCCAGGCGCACCAGGGTCTCGATGCGTCGGCTGACCGCGCGCACGTTGGGCGACGAACGGTCGTAGGGCAGGCAGTCCCAGGCCGGGAACGGCAGCACCTCCAGCGTCGGCGCCAGGAAGCGGATCGCCTCCACCGTCGCCATCATGCGCGGCTCGTCGCGGGCGACATGCAGCATCGTTGGCCCGGCCTCGGCCGCCAGGCGCGACAGCACGAGTGCATCGTAGCCCTCGGGCACGCCCGAAAGGGTGACGCGGCCGGACGTGACGAACAGCTCGTTCCGGCGGATCACGGGGTTTCCACCAGCCGATGATGGGCGCGGATCAGCGCCAGCACGTCGGTGTCGTACTCAGCCGGCACCGGCGCCAGCCCGACGAGCCAGTCGTACAGGTTGGGGTCCTGCGTCTCGATCAGCGCCTCGTAGCGATCAAGCTGGTCGGGCGACAAGGATTCGAGCCGGGCAGCCGCGAAGCCGCCGAGAATCAGGTCGATCTCCTTGGTGCCGCGATGGGCGCTGCGAAAAAGCAGCTTCTTTAGCCGCACATCCATGGCGGGGCGAACGAACGTTTCCTGGGGGACAGGTCTACGGTATAGGCCGGCTCTGCCGTCCTGTCACCCGCTTTGCCGAGATACGGAAACCCGGAGCACCCGCTGCGACCCGAACCGCTCTTTCCCCTCTTCGCCCCGGTCACCAGCCTGCCGGGCCTGGGCCAGCGCCTGGGCGCGCTCGTCGAGCGAGTCGCCGGTGCGCGCGTGGTCGACCTGCTGTGGCACCTGCCGGTCGGCATCGTCGACCGCCGCTATGCGCCCACCCTGGCCGAGGTCGAGGAAGGACGGATCGCCACCCTGACGGTCACGGTCGACGGCCATCAGCCGGGCGAGGGCCGGCGGCCCCATCGCGTGCGCTGCTCGGACGGAACCGGCAGCATCACGCTGGTCTTCTTCCACGCCCGGCGGGAGCAGATGGAGCGCGCCTTCCCCATCGGCAGCACGCGCCTGGTCAGCGGCCGGGTCGAGCGCTTCGGCGACGACCTGCAGATGCCGCACCCCGATCGCGTCGGGCCGCCCGAGGAAGCCGGTTCAATCCAGACGGTGGAGCCGGTTCACGCCCTGACCGCCGGGCTGCCGCCGGCCGTGCTGCGCCGGTCGATCGCCGCTGCCGTGCAGCGCGCGCCCAGCCTGCCGGAATGGCTCGATCCGGCGTGGAAGGCTCGCCAGGGCTGGGCCGACTGGCGCGTAGCACTGGCGGCTGCCCACGCCCCGACCGACGAGGAGGGCTTGCAGCCGGGCGAGCCCGCCCGCGCGCGCCTCGCCTTCGACGAGCTGCTGGCGAGCCAACTAGCCCTGAACCTGCTGCGCCGCCGCCAGCGGCGGGTGGCCGGCCGGCCGCGTACCGGCGACGGCCATCTGCGCCGCCTGGTGCTGGATGCCCTGCCCTATCGCCTGACGGGCGCCCAGGACCGCTGCGTCGCCGAGATCCTGGCCGACATGGCAACCCCCACCCGCATGCTGCGCCTGCTCCAGGGCGATGTTGGCAGCGGCAAGACGATCGTGGCCCTGCTGGCCATGCTGACCGCGGTTGAAGCCGGCGGCCAGGCCGCCCTGATGGCGCCGACCGACCTGCTGGCGCGCCAGCACCTGGCACGCCTGGCCCCGCTGGCGGCCGCCGCCGGGCTGGAAGTCGGCTTCCTGTCCGGCCGCGACAAGGGCAAGGCGCGCGAGGCGACGCTGGGCCGGCTGGCCGACGGCAGCCTGCGCCTGGTCGTGGGCACCCACGCCCTGTTCCAGGACGACGTGCAGTTCGAGGCGCTGGGGCTGGCGGTGATCGACGAGCAGCACCGCTTCGGCGTCCACCAGCGGCTGATGCTGGCGCGCAAGGGCGACGCCGTCGACGTGCTGGTGACGACGGCCACGCCGATCCCGCGCACCCTGCTGCTGACGGCCTATGGCGACATCGACGTGTCGCGCATCGACGAAAAGCCGCCCGGCCGCCGGCCCGTCGCGACCGTGGCGCTGCCGGCCGAGCGGCTGGACGAGGTGGTGTCGGCGGTCGACCGGGCGATGGCCACCGGCGCCAAGGTCTATTGGGTGTGCCCGCTGATCGAGGAAAGCGACCTGGTCGACATGGCCGCGGCCACGCTCCGCGCCCAGCAGTTGGAGGCGCGCTTTCCCGGCCGCGTCGCCCTGATCCACGGCCGCATGAAGGGGGCGGAGCGGGATGCCGCCATGGCCGGCTTCGCCGACGGAGCGACGGCGATCCTGGTGGCGACGACCGTGATCGAGGTCGGCGTCGACATCCCCGACGCCACCGTCATGGTGATCGAGCATGCCGAGCATTTCGGCCTGGCCCAGTTGCACCAGTTGCGCGGCCGCATCGGCCGCGGGTCGCGCCCGTCGACCTGCATCCTGCTGCACACCCCGCCCTTGGGCGAGACGGCGCGCGCGCGGCTGCGCATCATGCGCGAGACGGAGGACGGCTTCCGCATCGCCGAGGAGGACCTGCGCCTGCGCGGCGGCGGCGAGGTGCTGGGCACCCGGCAGAGCGGCATGCCCGACTTTCGCCTGGCCGATCCGGCCGCCCATGCCGACCTGATGCAGGCCGCCCATGACGATGCCCGCATGATCGTCGAGCGCGACCCCGAACTGAGAGGCCCGCGCGGCGAGGCCCTGCGCATGCTGCTTTATCTGTTCGAGCGCGACGCCGCGATCCGCTACGTCCGCTCGGGCTGAGGCGCGGCGGGCTGAACGGGGGCGGGCTGATGCCTGTCCGGCTGCGGCAGCGTCGGCGGGACCACGAGCCCACCCGACAGCACGAGCTTCAGCCCTTCCTCGATCGACATCGGCATCCGGACGATCTGGGACTCCGGCAAATACACCAGATATCCGGAGGTCGGCATCGGCGTGGTCGGCACGAAGACGCCGACCAGTTCACCGGAACGGGTCGACTGGGCGGCATCGAGCCGGGCGCCGGTGAGGAAGGCGATGCTCCACATGTCCGTGCGTGGAAACTCCACCAGCACGACCTCGCGGAAGGCGGTCGATTTCTGCGACAGCACCGTCTCCAGCATCTGCTTGATGGCGCCGTAGATGCCACGCAGGAAGGGGGTGCGGACGAAGACCGCCTCGCTTACCCGCAGCACCAACCGGCCGACATAGCCGGCGGCGAACGCCCCGATCAGCGTCACCAGGGCAAAGGCGATCAGAAGCCCCAGCCCGGGAACCGAGAAGGGCAGATAGGTTTCGGGATTGTAGCGCTCTGGCAGGAACCGGGCGACGACATCGTCGACATAGGCGACGACCAGCCAGGCCAGATAGATCGTGATGCCGATGGGAGCAGTGACCAGCACACCGGCCAGGAAATAGGCGCGGATGCGGGCGGCCAGCCCGATTCGCCATCGCCGCAACGTCGCCGGGGCCTTGCCGGTCTCCCGCTCCATGGCGCTCCCCTGCCCTCTTCGTCAGCCAGCAGGGTCGCAAGCGGGACCGGCGGGGGCAAGCCCCCCCGATCCACTCAGGCGGCGACGGTGGGGATCAGCACGACATGGCTGCCCGGCAGGTCGCGCTCCAGCTCCGCGCGCAGGGCTGCCAGGCGTTCCACCACCTCGCCCAGCGGCAGGGCGGCGGCGAATCCCAGCTCGATCTCCACCACCAGCCGGCTGCCGGCCCGGCGCGAGCGCACCTGGCCCAGGCTCTCATAGCGGTCGAAATGCCCGACCAGGGCGCGGTTGATGTGGAGCTGCAATTCCTCGTCGAGCGCCTTGTCGAGGAGATCTGGCAGCACCCGGCGGACGATGCCGAACGCCAGCCACAGCATGAACAGCGACAGGAAGGCAGAGCCCACCAGATCGGCCCAGATGCCGACCCGTCCGCCCAGCAGCGCCGACACGGCCACGCTCATCACCACCACCGACGAGGCGACGCAGCGCGTCAGGCGGGCCTTGCGCTCGGCATCGACCACCGGGGACACGGTTCCGGTCGCCGCCCGGCGCATGCCGGTCAGCACCGTGACATCGACCACGAAGTCGAGTGCCACGACCCCCAGCGCCACCAGCAGCCCGGCGGACTCGGTCTCCTCGAAATGGCGAAACCGCGCGGCGATCTCGGCCATCACGAACAGGGAGCCGCCGATGATGGCGAGTGCCGTCAGCAGGCTGACCGCCTGTTCCAGCTTGCCGGTGCCGAAATCATAGTCGGCCAGCCGGCCGCGATTGATCCGCCACAGCACGACCAGCGACAACGCCGACAGGCCCAGCGTGATGCCGCTCTGCAGGCATTCGGCGACGATGGTCAGCGCACCCGTCCACAGCGCAAGGCCGAGATAGCCGCTCCACATCACGATATCGACCGCCAGGCCGTTGCGGATCATCCGCTCCTGGCCCAGTTCTTCCGGGGTAGGGACACGCAAGAAAGGCCAAGCTCCCGATCAGCGACCCCTGCTCCCTACACCGGATCGGCATCGACGGTCGATATGCTGGCGGCCCGTCGTGCGACCATTCATCCTGCCACCGAAGGAGACGCCCTTGAGACTGGCCGCCATCCTCGTTGCCGCAGCGCTGTCCAGCCTGGCGCCGGCCGCGCCCGCCCATGCCCAGGCTGCGGTCGACCTGGCCCTGGTGCTGGCGGTCGACGGATCGAGCAGCATCGACGACCGCGAGTTCCGCCTGCAGATGCGCGGCTATGCCGACGCCTTTCGCAACCCGCGCGTCGTCCAGGCCGCCACCACCGGCGCCAGCCACCGCATCGTCGTCACCCTGGTGCAGTGGTCGAACCTGCACGACCAGCGCCAGGCCGTGCCGTGGACATTGGTCGAGGATGCCCAGTCCGCCGGCCGGCTGGCCGACCTGATCGAGAATGCCGCGCGCGAGGTGCCGGCCGGCAGCACGTCGATCAGCGGCGCCATCGACTTTTCGGCGCGCCTGCTGGGCGACCGCCGGTGGCAGCCGGCCCGGCGCGTCATCGACGTGTCCGGCGACGGGCTCAACAACATGGGCCGCCAGCCCTCGGCCGCCCGCGACGCGGCGGTGGCGGCGGGCATCTCGGTGAACGGGCTGGCGATCACGACCGAGGTGCCGGCGCTCGACATCTACTACGAGGACAACGTCATCGGCGGACCAGGCGCCTTTGCGCTGGCCACCGACTCGTTCGAGAATTTCCCCGAGGCGATCCTGAAGAAGCTGCTGCGCGAGATCGTCGGGCTGCCGGGCGGCCCCTCGATCGCCGAGGTGCCGCCCGCCCCTTAGATCAGGCCGCCAGGCGGCGCAGGTACTGGGCCACGAAATCGTGGTCGACGAAACGGACATAGGCGTCGAGCAGCCGCTTGGTGACCGGCCCGGGCATCACGCCGTCCGCGACCACCGCGCCGTTGACCGAGCGCACCGGGCAGATGCACAGGCTGGTCGAGGTGAGGAAGATCTCATCGGCGACATAGGCATCGAACAGGTCGATGTCGGTCTCCTCCAGGACGAAGCCTTCCTGGCGGGCGAGGTCGATCGCCGTCTGCCGGCTGATGCCGGGCAGCACGAACTTCGCCCGCGGCGTGCGGATGACGTTGTCCTTGATGACGAAGATGTTGCTGCCGATGCCCTCGGCCAGGTTGCCCGAGGTGTCCAGCAGCACGGCCCAGACGTCCGGATCGTCGGTCTTGGCCTCCATCTCGCCGATGATCATGTTCAGGTAGTTGTGGGTCTTGGCCCGCGGGCTGAGTGCCTCTGGCGGGGTGCGCCGCGTCGGCGGCACCACCACGTCGATGCCGTCGCGATAGAAGCGCGCCCGGCTCTTCAGCGGCAGCGGCGAGCATTCGATGATGACGGTCGCCCCCTCGCGCTCGCGGGTCTCGCCCGGGGCGGCATCGACACCGCGCGACACGCGCTGGCCCAGCCAGTAGTCGTCGTCGCCGCCCAGCAGGTGCATGTTGCGCTCCAGCACCTCCTCGGACAGGCGGGTCATCTCGGCCGGGCTCATGCCGGGGTCGATGCGGACATAGCGCAGCGAGCTGTAGAAGCGGTCGATATGCTCCTTCAGCTTGAACACCCGCTTGTTGAAGGTGCGCGTCATGTCGAAGACGGCATCGCCGTACTTGAAGCCGCGGTCGCGGAACGACACCCGCACCTCCGACTCCGGCACGATCTGGCCGTTGAAATAGGCGACGCGCTGATTGGATAGATTGGACATGAGCCGGTGATCCCGTCGGGTGGCGACGGGCGGCAACGCTATCAGAGCCGCCGCGGCCAGGGGAATGGCCGACCGGCCCGTTCCGGCACGATAACGCCGCGGTGCGGCAATCAGTGCCCCTTGCGACCGCCCCAACTGTATCGGCGGCGATCCATCACCGTCTTCAAGGCCAACGTCTTCAGCGAGGATTCCTCGCCGCGGCGGCGCAGGCGCGCGTACATGATCCCGTCGACGCCCTCATAGACCTCGGCGATGCGCCAGCGCGTCCGGAACACGGCGACCGTCTCGACCTCCTGGCCGATCAGTTCCTCGTTCTGCATCGTTAGACGACTCCATCCTGAACCCGGGGCGGCAAAGGTCCCGTCAGGTAGAAACGTCCAAGGCGGCGGTCAAGCGGTGCGGCCAGAGGTCACAGGCTGTGTCGGGACCGTTCCAGGCCCACAAGATCTGGTTCCACGCCGATTCCAGGGGCGTCGGTGAGGACGAACCGGCCGTCCGCCAGAACCGGGAAAGGTCGAGCCAGAAGCGTGCGTAACGGGTTTTCGTTCGCATCCACCTCGAGCATGCCGGGACCACCCACGGCGGCCAGGATATGGGCCGATGCCATGAGCCCGATGCCGCCCGATAAAAAATGCGGGCAGTAGTTCAAACCGGCCGCCACGACCGTTCGGCCGACCTCGGCACAGCCCGTCACCCCGCCCCACTTGATGGCGTCCGGCTGCACGACTCCGAAGGCGCCGCTGGCGATGGCCGCGGCGAACTCCGCTCGGCTGCGCATGTTCTCACCGGCCGCGAGCGGCATCGGCGCCACCGACGCCAGTGCCTGCCAGTCGACCAGGCTGGTGTCGGCCATCACCGGCTCCTCCAGCCAGAACAGGCCGAAGGGCGCCAGGTCGGGCGCGATCCGGGCCGCTTCGTCCAGCGTCCAGGCCTGGTTGGCATCGGCCATCAGGCGGGCATCGGCCCCCAGTTCGGCCCGCATCGCCGCCAGGTTGGCAAGGTCGCGGTCGCGGCCGAAGCCGATCTTCAGCTTGAAGCCGCCATAGCCCTCGGCCCGCTTGGCGGCCGCCATCCGCTCCGGCCGGTCGGGGTTGATGCCGCTGGCATAGGCCGGCACGGGGGCGACCCGGCCGCCGAGCGCCACGGCCAGCGGCAGGCCCGCCTTGCGCGCGGCCATGTCCCAGACCGCGCCGTCGATGCCGGCGATCGCCTGGGCGAACGGCCCCGGCTCGTCGCATTGCAGGACCAGCACCCGCGTGCGCTGCTCCAACCACGCCCCCACCTCGGCCGGGTGATCGAAGGATCGGCCCTGCACGAGCGGCGCCAGCACCTCGGCCACCAGCCGGGCGCGATGCTCGGCACCGGGCGGCGGCCAGTTGCAGAAGACCTCGCCCCAGCCATGGTTGCCAGCACCATCCTCGACCCGGACGATGACGGCCGGCCGGTCGTGCATCGTGCCGAACGCGGTGCGCACCGGCGGATCGGCCGGCACGCGATAGACGGCCGCCTCGATGCGGGCCAGCGTGACCGAGCCGACGCTTGCCATGCCTAGCCTCGCAGTGCCGCGTGGACGCGGCCGAACAGCCCGTCGACCGCGTCCTTGGCGATCCAGCGGGTGACGACGACGACGTCGCTGGCCGGATCGACCCATACGACGTTGCTACCGGCGCCGACGGCGGCAAAGCCCGTGGCGGGCGCACTCGGATACATGGCGGCGTCTGTATTCAGCCACCACATGTAGCCATAGACCGGCTTCAGCGCGCAGGGCGTCAGGGAGCGGCGCACCCATTCCGGCGAAATGAGCTGGCGCCCGCCCCAGCGCCCGCCGCGCTGCATCAGCAGCCCGACGCGGGCGTGGTCGAAGGAGTTGATGAAGAGGCCGCCGCCCCAGTGGCCGCCACCCGACACCGACTGCACCTGCTTGCCGCCGATATCGACCCAGGAATTGCGGTAGCCATGCCATTCCCAACTGTCCGACGCCCCGATCGGGGTCATGATCTTCTCGTTGATCAGGTCGGGCAGCCCGCGTTGCCACAGCCGCAGCAGGGCCAGTGCCAGGCGGTTGACGCGCACGTCGTTGTATTCCCAGTGCGTGCCCGGCGCCGCCAGCGGGCGGGCCTCGCCCTTGCGCGCATTGGTCCCTTCGCTGGCGAGGTCGCGGTTGCGGTCGACCAGGTCGGGCTTGCTCCACATCTCCCCTTCCCACTCGCTGGTGAGCTGGAGCAGGTGTTCCCAGGTGACGGCCGCATTGTGCGGCGGGGCGAAGCCGCCATCATCCACCAGCTCGCGCACGGGCCGCGTCGGATCGGGCAGCAGGCCGGCATCGAAGGCCAGGCCCGCGCACAGCGACAGGTAGCTCTTGCTGGCGCTGAAGGTCATGTCGACGCGGCCCGGATCGCCCCACGAGGCCACGATCCGCCCGCCGCGCAGGACCAGGCCCGAAGGACCGCCGCGCGGCTTGGTCGGGCCAATGATCTCGTTCCACGGCGGCGGCTCGAAATGGCCTTGGCCGATCTGCAAGGCGAGGTCCTTCTCCCACGGCGTCTCGCTGGCCTCGGCGAACGCCACCGCATCGGCCAGGGCGGCCGGGTCGAAGCCGGCATCGGCGGGCGCGATCCGCGCCCATTCCCCGTTGGCGGGGGGTTCGTACTGGGCGGACATCGTCATCGGTCATCTCCGGGGCGCGTCGGGAACAGGATCGGGCAAGCGTTCTACCGCGATCGCGACCGGAAATCGCCATGGAACGGAACTCGCATGGCATGATGCGGCGGACAGCCGAACCCTGGAGGTGGCCCATGCGTTGGCGCGAATGGATCCTGCGGCTCCTCGTCCTGGCCGGCCTGGCGCCGGCCGTGGCCCTGCCGGCCTTTGCCAGTTGCGGCGTCATCGCCGGCACACAGCCGTTCGGGCCGCCCAGATGGCAGCCGGTCGCCTATCGGCCGGCGGCCGTGGCCCCCGACCAAGTGCGGCTGACCTTCATCGGCCATGCAAGCTTCCTGATCGAGACGCCGGACGGGGCGACGGCGATCACCGACTACAACGGGTACAACCGGCCAGCGAACTTGGTGCCCGACATCATCACCATGAACAACGCGCACTCCACCCACTACACCGACGACATCCCGCCCGGGGTGCGCCACGTCCTGCGCGGCTGGGACCCGGGCGGCGGCATGGCCGTCCACAATGTGCAGTGGCGGGACCTGCGGGTGTTCAACGTGCCGACCAACGTCCGCGAGTACGGCGCCGGCACACGGCAGAACGGCAACTCGATCTTCGTCTTCTCGGCGGCCGACCTCTGCATCGCCCATCTGAGCCACATCCACCACACGCTGACCGACACCCACCTGCGCGAGCTGGGCCCGATCGACGTGTTGCTGGCCCCGGTCGACGGCTCCTGGACGACCAGCCAGGAGGACGTGCTGACCGTCATCGGCCAGATCAAGCCGCGCCTCGTCATCCCCATGCACTTCATCGTCTCGAACGTGCTGGAGCGCTTCCTCGCCAAGGCGGCACCGCAGTATCCGGCGCGCTTCTCCAATAGCCCGGAAGTCCTGCTGACCCGCACCGCCCTGCCCCGGCGGACCGAGATCCTGGTCCTGCCGGGGCATTGACCACCAGCCCTACCTGGCCATTCCGACTGCGTTGGCGACGATGCGGTGGCCGGCGCGGTCGCCGAGCGACATGATCGATTCTGGGTGGAACTGCACGCCCGCCAGGGGCAGCGTGTCGTGCTCCAGCGCCATCGGCACGCCGTCGGCCGAGAGCGCCGTCACCCGGAAGTTGGCCGGCAGGCGGGCGGGATCGACATAGAGGGAGTGGTAGCGGCCGACCACCACCTCGTCCGGCAGCCCCGCGAACAGGCGGCCGCCTTGCAGCGCGATGCGGCTCGGGCGGCCGTGGGCCGGGGTGTCGAGCTGGGCCAGGCTTCCGCCGAAGCGTTCGCCCAGGGCCTGCAGGCCCAGGCACACCCCGAAGATCGGCACGCCGGCCGCCATCGCCGCATCGATGATGCGGTCGACCGCGAAGTCCGCCGGACGGCCGGGGCCGGGCGACAGGACCAGCAGGTCGGGCGCGTCCTCGGCCAGGGCCGCCAGCGCGCGGCCGTGGCGCACGACCGCCACCTCGGCCCCGGTCTGGCGGAAGAAGTCCGCCAGGGTGTGGACGAAGCTGTCGTCATGGTCGACCAGCAGCAGACGCTTGCCGACGCCCGCCCGCGACAGCGGCGCGGGGGCCGGGGCGGCGCTCTTGCCGGTCTCGCGGATCGCCTGGAACAGGGCGGCCGCCTTGATCCGGCATTCCGCATCCTCGGCTTCCGGGTCGCTGTCCCACAGCAGGGTGGCGCCGACGCGGATCTCGGCCAAGCCGTCCTTCATGCGGATGGTGCGGATGGTGAGGCCGGTGTTCATGGCGCCGTCGAAGGTGACGCAGCCGATCGCGCCGCCATACCACCGCCGGGGCGTGCGCTCGTGGTCCTCGCAGAACTGCATTGCCCACAGCTTGGGCGCACCCGTCACCGTCACCGCCCAGGCATGGCTGAGGAAGGCGTCGAGCGCGTCGTAGCCCGGCCGCAGCATCCCCTCCACATGGTCGACCGTGTGGATCAGCTTGGAATAGAGCTCGATCTGGCGGCGGCCCAGCACCTTGACCGAGCCCGGCACGCAGACCCGCGCCTTGTCGTTGCGGTCGACGTCGGTGCACATGTTGAGCTCGTACTCGTCCTTGGCCGAGTTGAGCAGCAGGCGGATCTGCTCGGCATCGCCGATCGGATCGCGGCCGCGCGCGATGGTGCCGGAGATGGGGCAGGTCTCGACCCTGGCCCCGTCCGAGCGCACGAACATCTCGGGCGATGCCGAGACCAGGAACTCCCCCTCCCCCAGGTTCACCAGCGCGGCATAGGGGGCGGGGTTGATGCGGCAGAGGGTGGCATAGACTTCGGCCGGGGTGGCGGCGCACGGCTCTCGGAAGAGCTGGCCCGGCACCGCCTCGAACAGGTCGCCGCGGGCAAAGTGCTCCCGCGCGCGCTCGACCAGGGCCGGATAGGCGCCACTTTCATGGTCGGCCGAGGGCTGGTGCGGCTCGATGCGGTAGGCGGCCGCGACGGGCGTGCGGGCGATGCCGGCGGTCGAGCGGCCATCCAGCGCGAAGTCATAAGAGAGTTCGGCCGCGCGCTCGGTCCGACGGTCGACCAGGACCAGCCGGTCGGGCAGATAGAGGACGATGTCGCGCTGGTCGGCCTCGCGCGGGCGGCGGCGCTGCAGCTCCTCGAACTGGAAGACGAGGTCGTAGCCGAAGGCGCCATAGAGGCCCAGATGTCCGTCCTCGGCACTGCCGAAGGCATCGACCAGGTGGCGCAGCACGCTGAAGACCGAGGGCCGGCGGGTTCGCTGTTCCTCATAGGCGACGGCGGCGTCGCCCACCACCTCGCCCGCCAGATGGTCCGGCGTGCGTTCCTGGACCTGGAAGAGGTCCGCCGGCAGGGCAGAGGCGGCGAAATCCAGCAGCAGCCGGCCGCGCGGGTTCAGCACGGACAAACGGACTGTGCGCCCCACCGTCTCGAGCGCCAACGGCGGATCGACGAAGCCGAAATCGTAGCGGCTATAGCGGCCGGGATACTCCACACCGGACGAGAACAGCGCACCGCGCCGCCCGTCGAGGGCGGTCGCCAACTGGGCCAGGGCCGCATCGCCGTCGACCGGGCGGCTGTCGCGGCGCACGTCGAGACCGCCGCGCGTGCGGTAGTCGAAGGCGTTCGCCTGATCGGTCAGATTCCACTTCATGCCTGCTCCTCCTCGAAATCGAGGCCATGGTGCAGACATGAAAAAGGGCCGCCCGCGCCATGGCCGGCAGCCCCCGAATGCGTTCACGCGCCAAGGGTCCGCCTAGAAGGCGGGCCACCAAAGACCGGTGCGGGAAACGCGGATAAACATGGTCGGGATCAAACGTCGCCGGGCAGGCGTTTGTCAAGCGGCCGCAGCGGCTGGATGAAATCTGCCACCGGCCGCGTTCTCCACGGGTCGACGAACACCCAGGTCATTGTGATGAAGAAGCACCCTCTGCGCCTCCCCGCCATCGCCGCCGCCAGCCTGGTCGCGGTCCTGCTTGCCGGCTGCACCGGTGGCGACCGGCCCGGCGGCCTGGCCGGCACCAGCTGGCAGGCGGTCCGCCTGGCCGATGGAACCCAGCCCGAAGACCCGACCCGGCTGACGCTTGCCTTCGGCAGCGACGGCCGGGTGGCTGTCCGCGCCGACTGCAACCGCGGCAGCGGCACCTGGCAGTCGCCGGCCGGGCAGCGCCTGACCTTCGGGCCGATCGCGACCACGAAGATGGGCTGCCCGCCGGGATCGCTGGGCGACCAGTTCCTGGCCGATCTCGGCCGCGCCGGCGCCTACTCCCTGGCATCGGGCCAATTGGAGATCGCGACCGGCAACGGCATGGAGCCGCTCGTCCTGCGGCCGGCCGTTCCGTGACGCCGCCGGCCCGCCGCCCCGACCGGCGGCGGGCCGCACGGGCTCAGAGCTTGTCGGCCTTGGTCGCGTAGATCGTCTTCCAGTTCGCCTCGCCCTTGCGGATGACGGTCTGGGTGTCGGCCAGGAACAGGCCCTTGTGGGCCCCCTCGGTGCTGTTGAGGTAAAGCTGGCCGTCGACGATCGCCCAGAACTGCGGCATCGTCGCCACCTTCTTGCCCTTGCTGGCCCCGGCCGAGCACCAGCCGCCATAGGCCGGGGCGTACTTGGCCGGGCTCGCCACGAAGAGGTCGCGGTTGGCGGCCGTCGCGAACTTCCAGGTCTGCCCCTGGTACTCGGCCGTGAACTGGGCCGAGCCCGGCGTCGGCTGGCCCACCGTGTGATAGGCGACGACGTCGACGCCACCGGCAGCACCGCCGTCCTTCACGAAATGCTCGTCGACCGCCAGTGCCGGCGCCAAGGGCAACAGGGCGGCCACGGCCACGACGGCAGCGACACGGCCCAGGCGGAACAGGACGGATGAGCTGGAAGCAGGCATGGAGCGACCTCCTCAGGGGCTTGCGGGAAGGTCGGCCGCTGCCCGGACTTGCGGGCCGGGCGATGAGTGGCAGATGCGGCCGACACTCTTCTCCTTCGCAGACCGGCCTACCCTCGTTACATCCTGCCCCGCGCCCGTCTGGCTGCGACGGCCGACTCCTCTGCCCGTGCGATCAGATAGTCGAGCGCACCGCCGATATCCCGTTCCATGGAGCGGCGCGCCGCCTCCCCGTTGCGCTTCGCAAGGGCCTTCAGGGTCACCTGGCGATGACGCCCCCGGTCCTGTGCGGCGAAGACCGGGAATAGCCCGTGGGTGTGGGGTGCGGTGCGCAGCCACAACCCCTCGATCATGCGGACGAGATGGGGCATGTCGGCCGCGGCATAGATGGCGAAATGCCAGCGGGCGATGCGGGTGATCATGCCCTTCGGATCGTCGCGGCCACGCCAGGCGACGATGTCGGCCTCCAGCCGCCACTGCTCGGCCACGAAGGCCGCGCTCGCTCCCTCGGCCGCCCGGGCCGCGGCGTGGCCCTCCAGCATCAGGCGGATCGTCTTCAGCTCTCGCAGTTGTTCCGCCGAGAGGTTGGGCACCCGAATCCAGCGGTTTGGCGATACCTCCAGCGCACCTTCCGCCGCCAACCGGCGCACCGCCTCGCGGATCGGGGTCCAACTCATGCCAAGCTCGCCCGCCAGGCCGCGGATCGTGACCTTCTCGCCCGCCGCCAGCCCGCCCGACATCAGGACAGCACGAATCTGGCGATACGCCGCCTCCTGCATCGTCTCCCGGTCGATCGCCTGGGACAAGTTCCTACCCCCGACCCGCGCCGAGCCGCCGTTCCAGCCGCTGGCTATAGGCGGACATGAGCGCGCAGAACACCAGGTAGATCGAGGCGACGAAGAGATACGCCTCGACATAGAGGCCCCACCAGGTGGAGTCGCTCTTGGCCGCGTTGGCCGAGCCGAGCAGGTCGAACATGGCGATGATCAGCACCAGGGAAGTGTCCTTGAAGGCGCCGATGAAGATGTTGACCAAGGTCGGGATGACGATGCGCAGCGCCTGCGGCAACACCACGAAGCGCATGGTCGGCCAGTAGCCCAGGCCCAGCGCGCCTGCGGCCTCGTACTGGCCGGCCGGTATCGCCTGGAGGCCGCCGCGGATGGCCTCGGCCATGTAGGCGGCAAAGAACAGGATGAAGGCGATCTGGGCCCGCGCCAGCTTGTCGACATCGACCCCGGGCGGGACGATGAGGGGAAACAGCACGACGGCCATGAACAGCAGGCCGATCAGCGGAACGCCGCGGATCAACTCGATGTAGCCGATCGCCAGCGCACGCACGACGGGCATGTGCGAGCGCCGGCCGAGCGCCAGGAAGATCGCCAGCCAGAAGGCGCAGAAGGCGCCGACCACCGACAGTATCAGGGTCAGGGGCAGGCCGCCCCACAGCCGGACCTCGACCAGGGACAGACCCAGGCCGCCATGCAGCAGCCATGTGATCGCCCCAACGGTCGCCACCCACGCCACCAGCAGCCGACGCATCCGCCCGGCCAGCCGGAAAAGCTCGGGGAAGCAGGTGGCCACGACCATGGCGAAGAACAGCAGCATCGCCAGGGCTGGGCGCCACTGCTCGTCATAGGGATATGGGCCGAACAGGATCAGGCGATACTTGGCCTGGAGGAAGGCCCAGCAGGCGCCCGCCCCACGCAGACACTGCTCGGCCGTGGCCGGCGCCCACAGCGCATCGACGAAGAGCCAGCGCACAACCCCCGGCACGGTCGACGCCAGGAGCCAGAGCAGCAGCAGCGTGATCAGCGTGTTCGGGATGGTCGCGAACAGATTGCGCCACACCCAGCGGCCGACGCGAACCGGCCCGGCCCGAACGGCGGCTGGCGGCAGCCCAAGATCGGAAACGGTCATGCCCTTCACCGCTCCACGATGGCGACGTGGCGGTTGTAGACGTTCATCGCCAGCGCAGTCAGCAGGCTCAGCGTCAGGTAGACCGCGACCACGACGGCGATGCATTCGATCGGCCGGCCGGTGTCGGCGGTAACGACGGTGTAGACCCGCATCAGGTCGGGATAGCCGACGGCGACCGCGAGCGAACTGCTCTTGGTCAGGCTCAGATACTGGCTGGTCAGCGGCGGCACGATGATCCGCATCGCCTGGGGCATCACCACCAGGCGCAGGGTCGCCAGGCGGTTTAGGCCCAGCGACTGGGCCGCATCGATCTGGCCACGGCGGACGCCGAGGATCCCGGCCCGCATCGTCTCGGCCATGAAGGCGGCCGAGTAGAAGACCAGGCCGAACAGGATCGACGCGAACTCCGGGCTCATCGTGTGCCCGCCCTGGAAGTTGAAGCCGCGCAAGGCCGGCAGGTCGAGTGCCAGCGGCGCACCGCCGGCGACGAAGACGGCAACCGGCAGGCCGAGCAGCAGGGCGATGGTGGCCGAGGCCGTGGATGGCCGGATGCCGGTCGCCTCCTGCCGCAGGCGGGCGCGGCGGCGAAGCCACCAGACCCCCGCCAGCCCCGCCACGAACGCCGCGAGGGCGGCGACATGGGCCGGCTGCACCACCAGGGCCGGCAGCATCAGGCCGCGATTGCTGAGGAATACCCCGGTCACGGGCGACCAGGCGGCACGCGGCGCCGGCAGGACCTGGGCGAAGGTGATATGCAGGAAGAGCAGTTGCAGCAGCAGCGGGGTATTGCGAAAGACCTCCACATAGGCCCAGGCCAGCCGAGACAGAAGCCAGTTCGGCGACAGGCGCGCCATCGCCACGACCATCGCCAGGATGGTCGCCAGGAGGATGCCGAGGATCGCGACATGGATGGTGTTGACCATGCCCGCCAAGTAGGCGCGGAAGATGCTCTGCCCGGGACGAAAACCGATCAGGTTCTCGCCGATCTCGAAGCCGGCGGGCTGGGCCAGGAAGTCGAAACCGAACTGGATGCCCATGCGCGGCAGGTTCTGCCGGACATTGCCGACGAACCACGCCAGCACCGCCAGGAAGGCGGCGGCGGCGACAAGCTGCCAGAAGAGGCGTCGGACGCCGCGCCGGTTCCACCAGCGCGACGTCGACGCCCTGCCGATGGGCAGGCTGCTGGCCATCAGCGCCAGTTAGGCGCCCATTGCAGCCCGCCATCGCGCTCCAGCGCATTGATCCCGCGCGGCAGCTTGAGCGGCGAGGCTATGCCGAAATTGCGCTCCCACACCTCGCCGAAGTTGCCGACGGCCTTCACGATCCTGGCGGGGAAATCGTCCGGCAGCCCCATCTTCGAGCCAAGATTGCCCTCCACGCCCAGGAAGCGGCGCACGGCCGGGTCCTTGGACTTCAGCATCTCGTCGACGTTGGCCTGGGTGATGCCCATCTCCTCGGCGGTCACCAGCGCATAGTGGGTCCAGCGCGCGATGCCGCTGAACTGTGCGTCGTTGTCGCGCACCACCGGCCCCATGTGAGACTTGTAGAACAGCTCGCTCAGGATGACATGCTCGTCGGGGTTGCGCAGCCGGCTGCGGCGAGCTGCCAGGAACGGCGGCTCGGAGGTGACGACATCGCACCGACCGGCCTCGTACTGGGCGTACATGTTGGTGACGTTGTCGACCACGACCGGCGTGAACGTCATGCCCCGCGGCCGGAAATAGTCCGCGATCTGGCTGTCGATGACGGTACCCGCCAGGACGCAGATCGCAGCCCCGTTGAGGCCCTTGAGATCGCTCACTCCGGCCCGCTTGTGGACCATGAAGCCATAGCCCGAATAGAGCGTCGGGCCGACGAAGTCGAAGCCCAGCTCGGTATCCCTGCTCATGGTGTAGGTGATGGCGCGCGCCGCCACTTCGGCCTCGCCGGAGCGGACCGCCGGCATCGACTGGGCAAAGCCCATCGGCACGAACTCGACCGCCTCGCCCGACCCCAGGATCGCGGCCGCGAGCGCCCGGCAGTAGTCGACGTCGAACCCCTCCCAGCGGCCCTTGTCGTTCAACTGGGCGATGGCGACCGAGCCCTCGGCCACGACGCATTTCAGCTTGCCCCGCTGTTTCACCGTATCCAGCGTCGAGGCGGCATTGGCCGACAGGGCGAAGCCGCCCGCCAGCAGGGCCGCGGCGGCCGTCAGGCATATTCTTTTCAGCATCCCCGCATCTCCCCTGTTCTGCGCCGGCCCGGTTCTCCGGGCCGGCTGGGTCTTTCGGTGCTAGTAGGTCCGCTCCATTGCGGCGGCAGCCACCGGGGCCATGCCGCGCGCCTCCTCGACCGACGCGGCAAGATCGGCCAGATAGGGTTCGACCATGCGCTCGTGGTTGGGGTTGAGCGCTAGATGGACGCCGGCCGGCTCGGTCTGCCGCCCGACCAGCCAGCCGCGCCGGCCCATCGCATCGGCAACGGCGCCGATGTCGAGGCCCGGATCGACCGACCGATAGACGAAGATGCAAAGCTCGTGCGGCTCCAGCACCGCCAGGCCCGGGATGGCGTTGATCCCGTCCACCAGGCGCTCCTTGGTGCCCATGATCGCCTTCGCACAGCGCAGGTAGCCGTCGGCGCCCAGGTAGTTCATCACCGCCCAGGCCGCAGCCACAGCCCCGCCCGGCCGCGATCCCTGGCTGGTCAGGGCCGCGTACTTGCCGCGCTCCCAGTTCTCGAACTCGAACAGCTGGTACTTCTGCCAGGCGCGGTCGCGCAGCAGCATCAGCGAGGCACCCTTGGCGGTCATGCCGTACTTGTGCAGGTCGGCCGATATGCTGCACACGCCGGGCACGTCGAACTCGAACGGCGGAATGTCGTAGCCCAGCCGCCGCACCCAGGGGGCAAGGAAGCCGCCGACACAGGCATCGACGTGCAGCCATAGCCCGTGCCGTTCGGCCAGCGCTCCAAGCTCCGTGATCGGGTCGAAGACGCCGAAGGGATAGTTGGGGGCCGAGCCGACAATCATGATCGTCTCGGGCGTCAACGCCCGCTCGATGGCCCCTACATCGGCGCGCAGGTCGTTGCGGGTCGTCGGCACACGGACGACCTTGGCACCCAGATAGTGCGCGGCGCGATCGAAGGTGGGGTGAGCGGTGCGCGGCAGGACGATGGTCGGGTGCTCGATCCCGCGCTCGGCCCGGGCCTTGTTCCGCGCCGTCAGCATGGCGAGGAAGATGCTCTCCGACCCGCCCGAGGTGAAGCAGGCGCCGCCCGACGGCGGCGCCTTCAACAGATCGAGACCCATCGCCATCACCTCGTCCTCGAGCTTCTTCAGGCTCGGGAAGGCGCGCTGGCCCATGGCATTCTCGGTCCAGTAGGCGGTGTAGGCCTCCTGCTGCACCCGCATCAACTCGTCATCGAGGAAGTAGTAGTAGACGGCCATTCTGCCGTCTCGCCAGGAGTAGTCGCCAGCCTTGGCGGCCTCGAGCTCCTCCTTGAGAACGGCCCAAGGCCGCCCCTTCTCCGGAATGCTGGTCAAGTGGCACCACCCCTTCCAAAGTCGATCGATGGATCAAACGATGTGATCACATCTCATGGTGCCTTGCCGGCGACGGCACCGCAAGCGTCACCTTTCCAGTTTCGTCCAGTCACAAATCTGTCATGTTGCGGTTATCGAAAGTTCACCCGATCCGCCCACAGTCGCGGCCGATTCCCACCCCTCGAACCGGAGACGAAGATGATCGCAAGGCGAACGCTGCTCGCGGCTGCCGGCGCCGCAACCCTGGCCCTGGGCGTGGCCCAGGCCAGTGCCGCCCCGCGGGAGATCAATTTCTGGTATCCGCTGGGCGGCGCCATCGGCGACCTGATCGTCAAGATGACGAACGACTTCAACAGCTCGCAGAGCGACTACAAGGTCGTGCCGCAGTTCAAGGGGTCCTACGACGAGACCTTCAACGCGGCGGTCGCGGCCTACCGGGCCAAGAAGCACCCGCACCTGCTGGTCGGCATCGGCGCCGGCAGCCTGAACCTGATGCTCTCCGGCGCCATCTACCCGGTCGAGGACCTGCTGAAGGACCATGGGCAGAAGGTCGACTGGGCCAGCTTCGTGCAGCCCGTGCTGGACTACTACCGCACGCCCGATGGCAAGCTGCTGTCCCTGCCCTTCAACTCTTCCACCCCGATCTTCTGGTACAACAAGGACGCCTTCGACAAGGCCGGCCTGACCGAGCCGCCGAAGACCTGGGACGATGTCGGCACCTATGCGGCAAAGCTGCGCCAGGCCGGCTTCGACTGCGGCTACACGACCGCCTGGCAGGTCTGGGTCAACATCGACAACTACAGCTTCCTGCAGAACGTGCCCGTCGCCAGCCAGGACAACGGCATGGCCGGCATCGAGACCGAGTTCCTGTTCAACAAGACCCGCGTTGTCCAGCACATCGCCCGCCTCCAGGAATGGGGCAAGGACGGCCGCTTCCTCTACACCGGCCGGACCTGGCAGGGCGCGCACGGCGCATTCGCCAGCGGCAAGTGCGCGATGATGACGGAAAGCTCGGCCGGGCATGCCGGCATCAAGCAGGCAGCCAAGTTCAACTTCGCGGCCTCCTACCTGCCGCACGAGAAGGACGTGACGCCGAAGAACAGCCTGATCGGCGGCGGTTCCATCTGGGCCATGGCCGGCCATCCGAAGGAAGACTATGCCGGCGTCGCTGCCTATCTCTCGTTCCTGACCAGCACCGACCGCCAGGTGGAGTGGCACAAGGGCACGGGCTACATCCCGATCACCAAGGCCGCCTACGAGAAGGCCAAGGCGGAGGGCTACTACAAGGAAAACCCGCACCAGGAGGTCGCCATCCTCCAGTTGATGCGCGAGGGTTCGACGTCCAACACCAAGGCGCTGCGCCTGGGCAACTACGTCCAGTACGTCGCCGCCATCGAGGACGAGCTGGAGAACATCTGGGGCGACAAGAAGACCGCCCAGCAGGGCCTCGATGACGCGGTGCGCCGCGGCAACGAGATCCTCGCCCGCTTCGCCCAGCAGAACCGCAAGCGCTAGCATCCCGGGCGTGGGGGGCCGGAAGGCCGGCCCCCTTCCCCACTCCATCCCGGCCACCAGGACTTCCCGATGATCGGCAAGAAGGTGATCTTCCGCAGCCGCGGACTGCCGCTGCTGCTGCTGGCGCCGCAGCTTCTGGTGATCCTGGTGTTCTTCTTCTGGCCGGCGGGCCAGGCGGTGTACCAGGCCTTCCACCTGGCCGACCCGTTCGGCCAGCATTTCGAGTATGTCGGCCTGGACAACTTCCGCCGTCTGTTCAACAGCCCCGAATACTACGCCTCGCTGTGGGCGACGACGGTGTTCAGTGCCGGCGTAGCCATCGTGTCGCTGGGCAGCGGGCTGCTGCTGGCCGCCTTCGTCGACCATGTCCGGCGCGGCCGCGCGGTCTACAAGAGCCTGATCATCTGGCCCTATGCCGTGGCGCCAGTTCTGGCCGGCGTGCTGTGGCTCTTCCTGTTCCACCCGATCTATGGCGTCGTCGCCTTCGCGCTGGCCCGCATCGGCATCGGCTGGAACCCGCTGCTGAATTCCAACCAGGCGATGGCGCTGGTGGTGATGGCGGCCGCCTGGAAGCAGGTCAGCTACAACTTCGTCTTCTTCCTGGCGGGCTTGCAGGCGATCCCGCGCTCGGTGCTGGAGGCGGCCGCCATCGACGGCGCCGGCCCGCTCTACCGCTTCCGCACCATCGTGCTGCCGCTGCTGACGCCGACCACCTTCTTCCTGCTGGTCATCAACCTCGTCTACGCCTTCTTCGACACGTTCGGGATCATCCACGCCGTCACCCATGGCGGGCCTGGCGGGGCCACCAACATCCTGGTCTACAAGGTCTTCGCCGACGGCTTCATCGGCCAGGACCTGGGCTCGTCGGCGGCGCAGTCGATCGTGCTGATGGTGATCGTCGTCAGCCTGACGGTGCTGCAGTTCCGCTTCCTCGAGCGCAAGGTCCATTACGGATGATCGAGAACAACCGGCTGCTGTCGCTGTTCGCCCACATCTTCCTGCTGCTCGGCGTCGCCACCGTCGGCTTCCCGCTCTACTACGCCTTCGTCGGCGCCAGCCTGCCGATCCAGGAGGTGCTGCAGGTGCCGATGCCGCTCATCCCGGGCGACCGGCTGCTGGAGAACATGGCGACCGCCTGGGACCGGGGGTCGTTCGGCCGGCAGCTCATCAATTCCGCCATCATGGCGACCGTGATCGCGGCCGGGAAGATCACCATCTCCCTGCTGTCGGCTTTCGCCATCACCTATTTCCGCTTCCCCTGCCGGACGCTGGCCTTCTGGGCCATCTTCGTCACGCTGATGCTGCCGATCGAGGTCCGCATCGTGCCGACCTACGAGGTGGCGGCCAACGCCTTCGCGCCGCTTGCCTGGCTGCTGACGGTGACCGGCATCGACGACCTGTTCGGCGGGCGCATCACCGCCAACCTGCAATGGAGCCTGCTCGACAGCTATGCCGGGCTGACCCTGCCGCTGATCGCCTCGGCGACGGCGACCTTCCTCTTTCGACAATTCTACCTGACCATCCCCGACGACCTGGCCGAGGCCGCCAAGATCGACGGCGCCGGCCCCATGCGCTTCTTCCGCGACGTGCTGCTGCCCCTGTCGACCACCAACATCGCCGCCCTTGCGGTGATCCTCTTCGTGTTCGGCTGGAACCAGTACCTGTGGCCGCTCTTGATCACGACCGATCCGTCGATGACCACGGTCGTGGTCGGCGTCGCCCGCCTGATCCCGGGACCGGAGCCGCTGCCGGCCTGGAACGTCGCCATGGCCGGCGGCCTGGTGGCCCTGCTGCCGCCGGTGCTGGTCGTGCTTCTGATGCAGCACTGGTTCGTGAAGGGGCTGGTGGATACCGAGAAGTAGGGATCCACCCCTCCCCGCTGGCCCTAAGCCGCCACGATCCGCCGCGGCTGGTAGAAGTGGTCGTAGGCGGCCAGGGCTGCCTCATAGCGGCGCTCGGCATCGGGGGCGGCCATGACGAAGCCGTCGAAGCCGACGCGCGTCATCAGCAGAAGTTGGTCCTGCAGCACATTCCCCGTCGCCCGCAGTTCGCCCGCGAAGCCCAGGCGGCGCAGGCGGCGGGCCTGGCTGTAGGCGCGGCCGTCGGAGAACTTTGGAAAGTGCAGGACGATCAGGGCCAACTGGCCCAGGTCTTCGGCCAGCAGGTCGACGGGGTCGTTGTTGGCGAGCCGGACGCCAAGCGGGCCGGAGCGCGCGATCAGCCGGTCGCGATCGGCCGACCAGCGGGCGGCATCGACGGTGACGGCGACATCGTCCGTCGGCAGTTCGCCCTCGCCTTCCACATGGGTCCAGATGTCGGCCACGGCGCGGCCCTGCCTAAGCAGCGGCATAGATGCTCTCCTTGAAGGGGGCGTTGCCGACGCGGCGGCAGGTCTCGAGGAACGTCTCGCCCGCCTCGCGGATGTCGACATAGGTCTCGACCAGCCGCTCGATGGCGTCGACCACGTCGGCCGACGAGACCGCCGGGCCGACGATGCGGCCGATGGCGGTGTCCTCCTCCGCACTGCCGCCCAGCGTGATCTGGTAGAATTCCTCGCCGTTCTTGTCGACGCCCAGCAGCCCGACATGCCCGACATGGTGATGGCCGCAGGCGTTGATGCAGCCCGAGATGTTGATGCGGAACGGCCCGATATCGTGCAGCCGGTCGAGGTTCTTGAACCGGTCGGCCAGGCGCTCGGCAATGGGGATCGAGCGGGCCGTGGCCAGCGCGCAGTAGTCCATGCCTGGGCAGGCGATGATGTCGGTCAGGTGACCGATGTTGGGCGTGGCGAAGCCGATCGCGGCGGCCGCGCGCCAAAGATCCGGCAGGTCGGCCTGGCGAACATGGGGCAGCACCAGGTTCTGCTCGTGCGCCACCCGGATCTCGCCCAGCGACCAGCGGTCGGCCATGTCGGCGACGGCCCGCATCTCGCCGGAGGTCGCGTCGCCGGGCGGCCGGCCATGCGGCTTCAGCGACAGGTTGACGATGACGTAGCCCGGCTCGCGATGGGCGGCCGTGTTGGTCGCGCGCCAGCGGGCGAAGGCGGGATCGGCCCGCTCCAGCGCCAGCACTTCGGGCGGCCCCTCGGGTGCCGGAGCGTAGGCCGGCGGGGCGAAATGGTCCTGGATGCGGGCGACCAGCACCGGGTCCAGCGCCACGCCGCCCTCGGCCTGGATCGCCTGGAACTCCTCGTCCACCATGGCCGCCATGCGCTCGGCGCCGATGTCGTGCACCAGGATCTTGACCCGCGCCTTGTAGAGATTGTCGCGGCGGCCGAGCGCGTTGTAGACGCGCATCACCGCTTCCAGATAGCCGAGCAGGTCGTCCTTGGGCAGGAAGTCGCGGATCGTCTTGCCGATCAGCGGGGTGCGGCCGAGACCACCGCCCACCACCACCTCGAACCCGGTCGATCCGTCCGGGGCGCGGCACATGCGCAGGCCGATGTCGTGCACGCGGATCGCCGCCCGGTCGAGCTCGGCCCCCGTCACCGCGATCTTGAACTTGCGCGGCAGGAACGAGAATTCCGGATGGTTGGTCGACCATTGCCGCAGGATCTCGGCCCAGATGCGCGGGTCCTCGATCTCGTCGGCCGCCACGCCGGCATACTGGTCGGCCGTCACGTTGCGGATGCAGTTGCCCGATGTCTGGATGCCGTGCATGTCGACTTCGGCCAGGGCCGCGATGATGTCGGGCGCGTCCTCCAGCCGTATCCAGTTGAGCTGGATGTTCTGCCGCGTCGTGAAATGGCCGTACCCGCGGTCCCAGCGCTGGGCCACCTCCGCCAGCCGACGCATCTGCAGCGACGACAGGGTGCCGTAGGGAATGGCGATCCGCAGCATGTAGGCGTGGAGCTGCAGATAAAGCCCGTTCATCAGCCGCAACGGCTTGAACTCGTCCTCGTTCAGGTCGCCCGCTAGGCGGCGCGCCACCTGGTCGCGGAACTGGGCGACGCGCTCTTCCAGGAAGGCGCGGTCGAAATCATCGTAGCGATACATGGCCGGTCAGACCTCGGCTGGAGCGTCGAAGGCGGCTGGGACGTCGAAGGCACCGCGGACGCCGACGGTCGGCCCCCTGGCGCGGATGCGTTCGCGGAACTCCACCGGCACCGGCCCGGCCGGGCCGGGCTCAGCGTCGACCAGATAGGCGCCGACCACGATGTGGCGGGCGACGTCGGCCTGCCCCTTGGCGAGGCCTTCGGCCGCGCTGGCGGTATCGAACAGGGCGGCCTCGGCGACCGCGTCCGACCAGCCGGCGGCCGGCGTCAGGAACACGACGACGCCGTCCGTCAGGCGGTTGGCGGTGACGATCTGCCCGGTCATGCCGCACCTGCCGCGCGGCGCCGGGCGGGAACCGCCGCATGCCTGGGCGGCGCGCCGCGCGCCAGCGCAACCGTCTCGCCGATCAGGATCAGCGCCGGACCGTCGCCGCGCTCGTCGGCCACCAGCCGCCCGAGGCCGGCCAGCGTGCCGAAGGCGACCCGCTGGTCGAGCCGGGTCCCGTTCTCGACCACGGCCACCGGCGTCGCCGGGTCCCGTCCACCGTCGATGAGGTCCTGGGCGACATCGGCCGCCGCCCGGCTGCCCATGTAGAGCGCCACGGTGTGGTTGGCGTCCGTCGGCACCGGCGGTCCCACCCCGAAGCGGCCCTGCCCGGTCACCAGGGTCAGCGCCGAGGCATGGTCGCGATGGGTCAATGGCAGGTCGAGCGCTGCCGCGCACCCGAGTGCCGCGGTGATCCCTGGCACGACGGTGAAGGCGATGCCGGCGGCGCGCAGCGCCTCCACCTCTTCCCCGCCGCGGCCGAAGACGAACGGGTCCCCGCCCTTGAGACGGACGACGCGGCGGCCGGCCGCGGCATGCTGCACCAGCAGCGCCTCGATCTCGGCCTGCGGGGTCGACGGGCGGCCCTGGCGCTTGCCGACCGCGATGCGCGTGGCGTCGACCCGCGCGCGCGACAGGATCTCGGCCGACACGAGATCGTCATGCACGATGACCTCGGCCTCCTCGATCAGGCGCAGCGCCCTCAAGGTCAGCAGTTCCGGATCGCCCGGTCCCGCCCCCACGAGGTGGACGATGCCGGCCGGCACCGCCTCGCGCCGGTTGATCGCCTCGACCATCGCGGCATGGGCCTCGGGCTCGCGCCCGGCCAGCACCTGGTCGGCGATCGGGCCGGCCAGCACCCGCTCCCACAGCCGGCGGCGGCTGTCGAAATCCGGAATGGCGGCCTTGACGGTGGAGCGGAAGCGGTTGGCAAAGGATGCGAGCTGGCCCAGCCGCTCGGGCAGCACCTGCTGGATGCGCGCGCGGATGCGGCGCGCCAGGACCGGCGCTGCCCCGCCGGTGCCGACGGCCACCACCACGTCGCCCCGATCGACGATGGCGGGCATCACGAAGGTCGAGATGTCGGGCCGGTCGACGACGTTCACCGGCACGCGTTCGGCCATCGCCAGCGCCGCCGTGGCGCGCGCGACGGCTTCGTCGAAGACGCAGATGAACACCACGGTCGCGGCGCGGACGGCCTCCGCGTCCGGGACGGTGTCGCCGGCATGCCGGACGA
This sequence comes from Stella humosa, assembly GCF_006738645.1. Taxonomy (GTDB): domain Bacteria; phylum Pseudomonadota; class Alphaproteobacteria; order ATCC43930; family Allostellaceae; genus Allostella; species Allostella humosa. The sequence goes on from NZ_AP019700.1 coordinate 3,465,935, forward strand.
TGGTGGCACCGGCCGCCGACAGGGCGCTCGCCTTGGCCTCGGCGCGCTCGCCGTCGCCGACGATCAGGGCGGTGCGGGCATGCAGATCCAGGAAGATGGGAAAGTGGCGCATGCCGCCGCTCACCCGAACGCCAGGTGGGCGGCCGGCCACAGGTCGGCCTCGCCGATCGGCTCCGGTCGCCGGGCATGGGGCCAGCGATCCAGCTCGCGCGCGGCCACATAGACGACGCGGAAGGTGCGACCCGACCGCTCTTCCGGGGCATTCTCGTCCAGCAGGCGGGCCTTCACCGACCCGAACCGGCCATGCAGCGCGCCCGGTGCGTCGTTGGACGGCTGACGGTCGAGATGCACCGTAACCAGGGCCGCCCCCGGCACCACGAAGCCGGCCGGGAAACCGGTGTCGAGGCACAGCAGCGTCGTCGCCACCACGACATCGCCGCCCAGCAGCGCGCGGGCGGCGGCTGTCAGCCGGGGGTGGCGGGCCAGCCGCCACAGCGGCTCGGCGTCGCGATGGGCGTCGGTCAGGATGACGCCGCCGCTCAGCACCGCGGGCTCGACGCCACGACGCAGCGCGATCGCGGGGGCAAGGTCGGCGATCCAGCCGATCTCGTCATAGGCGAACCGGCCGGCCGATGCCGGTCGGTCGACATCCTCCGGGGTGGCGAAATCGAATGGGGGCATGCGGCAGGGTCCTTGATCGGGCCTGTGGAGGTAGACCCGCCCTGCCCAGGCGACAAACGAGACATTCTCATCCGCGCCGATACAGAAATTTGATTCACGCCCGTCGCCCCACCATGTATGGCCCGTCCATGGACGAAGAACGCATCCCCTCCGCGCTGGAGCGCAGCAGCAAGGCCCAGAGCCGTTGGCGCCGCCTGCCGCCGCTCAACTCGCTGCGCGCCTTCGAGGCCTCGGCCCGACACGGCAGCTTCACGCGGGCCGCGGGCGAACTGTTCGTCACCCCCGCCGCCGTCAGCCACCAGGTGAAGGCGCTGGAGGACTTCCTCGGCATGACGCTCTTCCGGCGCGAGCGGAACGGGCTGCAGTTGACCGACAGTGGCCGGGCCTACCTGCCCGGCGTGCGCGAGGCGTTCGAGCGCCTGGTGGAGGCGATGGACGAACTGGCTGCCGTCGGCCAGCACGGCGTGCTGACCGTCAGCGTCGCCCCCTCCTTTGCCGCCAAGTGGCTGGTGCCGCGGCTCGACGGCTTCCAGCAGGCGAACCCGGAAATCGACGTTCGCATCTCGGCCTCGATGGGCCTGACCGATTTCTCGGTGGGCGACGTCGACCTCGCCATCCGCTACGGCGCCGGCATCTATACCGACCTGGAGTCCGAGCTGCTGATCCGCGACACGGTCTATCCCGTGTGCAGCCCGTCGCTGCTGAATTGCGAGAATGCGCTGACCGGGCCGCAGATGCTGCGCGATCACACGCTGCTGCATGACGACAGCCCGGACGGCGACGACACCTGCCCGACCTGGGCGATGTGGGTGAAGGCCGCCGGGCTGACCGGGATCGACGCCCATCGCGGCCCGCGCTTCAACCAGGCGAGCCTGGTGCTGGAGGCAGCGATCCTCGGTCGCGGCGTGGCGCTCGCCAAGTCGACGCTCGCGGACGCCGACATCGAGAGCGGCCGGCTGGTGAAGCCCTTCGACCTCTCCCTGCCGGTCCGCTTCGCCTACTACATGGTCCACCCCAAGGCCAAGGCGCTGATGCCCAAGGTGCGGCTGTTCAAGGAATGGCTGATGACCCAGGTGCCGCCGGCGGAGTGAGCCGGCCTACCAAGGCAGTTCCTCGCCGCTGTAGTTCCAGAACCGGCCGGTGGTGGCGACCGTCAGGCGATCGACGACCGCCTTGACCCCGCGGGCGCTCTCCGGCGGCGAGATGTCGGCGCCGGCACCCCCCATGTCGGTGCGGACCCAGCCCGGGTGGAGCGACGCCACGGCCACGCCCTTGCCGGCGAGATCCGTGGCCAGGCACTGGACGACCTTGTTCACGGCCGCCTTCGAGGCGCGGTAGGCGATCCGATCGGGCGTCGCGTAGCTCAGCGATCCCATCCGGCTGCTGATGACGGCCACGCGCGCACCAGACGCCAGCAGCAGGTTCGGCAGCAGCGCCTGGGTGACTCGCAGCGGACCCAGCGTATTGATCGCCAGCGTCTCCAGGAACCCGTCGAAGTCCATGTCGTGGCTGGACTGGCGCTTCGGCCCGATGATGCCGGCATTGTTGATCAGAATATCGACCGGCTCGCCCTTCAGGGCCTGGGCGAAGGCCGCGACCGACCCCGCGTCGCCGACATCCAGTTTCAACGGCCGGCAGCCCAGGAGCGGAAACGCCTCCGGCGTGCGGACGCCGGCGATGACGGTAGCGCCGTCCTGGCGATAGGCCTTGGCCAGTTCCAATCCGATCCCGCGCGAGGCTCCAGTGATGACGATGGTGGGCATGCGTCTCATGTCTCCTGATCTACGAACTCGATATATGCAACGGCCGCAGCGCCGGACCGGCGCCCGGCCTCAAGAATTTCTAGGGTCGAGCCCGAAAAATCCTCGCTAGGGCCAGCGCCGCCGCCATCGCCATGTTGCGGGGATCAGACAGGCAAGATGGGTGGCCGGCGATGGCGCGGATCTTCGTGATTCATGAGAACGACGCTTGGGTGGAGCCGCTGCGCGCGGCCTTTGCCGAGATCGCAGCACCCTACGAGGAATGGTTCATCGACCGCGGCGCGGTCGACCTGCGCGGCCCGCCGCCCGAGGGCGTGTTCTACAATCGCATGAGCGCTTCATCGCATACGCGCGGCCACCGCTATGCGCCCGAACATGCCGGCGCGGTGCTGGCCTGGCTGGAGCGGCACGGCCGCACGGTCGTGAACGGCAGCCGCGCCCTGGCGCTGGAGGTCAGCAAGGTGGCGCAGTATCAGGCCCTGGCCGGCTTCGGCGTCGACACGCCGGACACCATCGCCGTGATCGGGCGCGAGCACGTCGCGGCCGCGGCCGACGCCATCGGCTACCCCGTCATCCTGAAGCATAACCGCGCCGGCAAGGGCCTGGGCGTAAGGCTGCTGCTGTCGCGCGAAGCCGTCGACCAGCATCTGGAGTCGGCCGACTTCGAGGAACCGATCGACGGCATCACGCTGGTCCAGCGCTACATCGAGGCGCCGGAGCCCTTCATCACCCGGGTGGAGTTCATCGGCGGCCGCTTCCACTACGCCGTCCGCGTCGACACCAGCGAGGGCTTCGAGCTGTGCCCGGCCGACCAGTGCCGGATCGACGCGGCAGACGCCGCGAGCGCCGACGCGTTCGCCGCCTGCCCCGCCACCGCGCCGTCGGACAAGTTCCGCATCGTCGAGAATTTCACCCATCCGCTGATCCCGGCCTGGGAGCGGTTCCTGGCCGCCAACGACATCGGTGTCGCCGGCATCGAATTCATCGTCGACCGCCAGGGACGCTCCTGGACCTACGACGTGAACACCAACACCAACTACAACCCCGACGCCGAGGCGCGCGCCGGCAAGTTCGGCATGAAGGCGATCGCCCGCCACCTCGCCCGCCTGCTGGTCGAACAGGGGCGCGCCCGTGCCGCTTGAGGCGACGCCGTTGATGGCGATGGTCCTGCTGCTGCTGGGCGCCGTCGCCGCCCCGCGCGAGTGCGGGCCGGAGTCCGCCGACGAACTGGCCGACATCGCCGGCCTGGCGTCGCTCGGCTGACAGTCGCCGGCCCCCGTCGCTACGATGCCGCGGCGGCCGGCGGCAGCCGAACCTGTTCGGCGTCGGCGGCGGGACTCCAGGCATTGATCTGCTGCACGGCCGCGGCCAGGGACAGGACCACCCCGTCGGTCGGCCCGCCCGGGCCGCTGCGGTCCATGCCTTCCATGTCGTCGACGCTGTTGAGGGCCACCAGCAGGATGCGCACCTCCGGCGCCAGACGGCGCAAGCGCCGGCCGACATAACGGGCATAGGTCTGCGGCCGCGCCTGGAGGTAGCAGAGTGCCACCACGTCGCCGGCGCCGGGCTGGCCAAAGCCGGCCGACCCCGCCCGCGGGTCGAAGCCCGCGACGGCCTCGGCGGCGCGGCCTTCCGTGGAGAGCCAGCGCGCCAGCATGCCGGCGGCCACGGCGTCGAGCGGCGTACGACCCGCCAGGCAGACGATGCGGCCGCGCGGCGCGGCGTCGGCGACGGGCTCGTCGGCTTCGGGATCCTCGGCCTTCACCGCCAGCAGGCCGTCGTCGTCGAGATCCGTCAGCACGCGCTCCACCCGCTCGGCCACCAGCCGCCGCAGGTCGGCATCGACCAGGCGCACGTCATGGTCGTTCTCGGTCATCTGCAGGGCCGGCAGAACCACCTCCTGGTAGAAGGCGATCGGGGTCGAATCCTCCAGATAATCCTCCGCCACCTCCATCGCCTCCTCGTGGTTGCCGGCGACGAGGCGCTGATAGAAGCGCTGTTCGGGCGCCAGCACCGGGTCGTTGCCCAGCAGGATTCCCAGGAACTCCAGTTGCGGCACATAGCGGCCGATGACGACGATGCACACGGTCAACGGGGTCGCCAGCAGCAGGCCTACCGGCCCCCACAACGTCGCCCAGAAGATCGCCGCCATGATGATCGCCAGCGAAGAGATGCCGGTCGACGAGCCGTAGAGCAGCGGCTCCAGCACGTTGTTGCTGACGACCTCCAGCACCAGGAAGAGCGCCACCGTCCAGGCCAGCATGCCCCAGCCGGGGTCGATGGCGAACGCCAGGGTGATCGGAAAGAGTGCGGCGATGAACGGCCCCAGATACGGGATGAAGCGCAGGACGGCCGCCAGCAGGCCCCACAGCAGCGCGTTCGGCACGCCGATGAGATAGAGGCCGATGCCGATCGGCACGCCGTAGCTGGCATTGACGATGAGCTGCATCACCAGGTAGCGGCTGACGCGGCGGCCGGCCTCGTCGAGCGCCTGGGTGCTGCGCAGCACCTGGCCCACGCCCAGCAGGCGGATCAGCCGGTCGCGCAGGTCCTCGCGCTCCAGCAGGACGAAGAACAGAAAGACGATGACGAGGCCGGCCGACGCGATCGCGGCAATGGCCGGGCCCGCGAAATTCTCCAGCACGGCCAGCGGCTGCGGCGGCGGCGGCTGGATGACAACGGCCACGGCATCGTCCGCCCCCGGCGCCACGGGTGCCGCGCCCAACTCCCGACCGAGCAGGCTCGCCATCTGCGACAGCCGCTCGAAGACGCCGGACCCGCCCGTTGATTCACGAATGCCGGCCAGCTTGGCGCGGATCGTCTGCTGGTAGTCGGGGATGTTGGTCGCCAGCACGTACAGCTCGTTGCCGACGATGACGGTGATGGCGGCCACCACCACGAAGGCGAGACCGACCGAAAACAGCACCGCCACGCCGCGCGGCAGGCCCCATCGCCGGAGCCGGGTCGCCATCGGCGCCAGCAGGAAGCCCAGCAGGATCGCCAGCGCGAAGGCGATGAAGATGTCGCGGCCGAGATAGAGCGCGCCGATCGTCACCAGCACCGCGCCGGCCGTGACCAGCGGGGCTGGCGGGGCCGGGCTTAGTGGCGTCGCCAGGGGGGTCCGGGGCGGCGTGGCGTCGCGCATGGCTGGCTCTCCTCGAAGCGATCCCTGCGCGGGGGGCGGCTGCCCGGTTCGATGCGGAATCCGCCCCACAACGCCGGCGTCCCGGCGAAGTTCCGCCGCCGTCCATAACAAGGGCTTTGCAATGCGTGCCAGCTTGGGGTGACGTAGCGTCAGGACAACCAAGCGGGGGGCGATCGTGGCGCTATTGATTCTCACAGACGGCAACGACACCCAGTTCGGTACGACCGAAGGCGACGTGTTCGCCGCACTCGGCGGCAACGACCTGGTGGATGGCGCCGCCGGCAACGACACCATCGACGCCGGCCCGGGCGCGGACATCGCGATGGGCGGGCCGGGCGCGGACCAGGTCGAGGGGCGCGACGGCGCCGACCTGTTGCTGGGCGGGGACGGCGACGACACGTTGGCCGGCAGCGAGGGCCGCGACACCCTGTTCGGCGAGTTCGGCAACGACCGGCTGTTCGGCGGCCCCGACGACGACTTCCTGTCGGGCAATGTGGACGCCGACCTGGTGGGCGCCGGGGCCGGGCGGGACGTCGTCTATGGCGGCGTCGGCAACGACACGCTGTTCGGCGAAACGCAGAACGACACGCTGTCCGGCGACAATGGCGACGACAGCCTCGATGGCGGCGCCGATTTCGACTATCTGGTGGGTGGCGCCGGCCGTGACATGCTGGCCGGCGGCGATGGCTCCGACCAGTTGCATGGCGGAGTGGGCGACGACACGCTCTATGGCGGGTCGAGCGACGACCTGCTGTCGGGCGATCAGGGCGTCGACTGGCTCTACGGCGATGCCGGCCGCGACGTGTTCGTCATCCAACCCGGCACCGAGTTCGATACACTGTACGACTTCACGCCGTTCGTCGACCAGATCGACCTGCGCGCGTTCGATTTCGACAACCTGACCGACTTCGCCTTCTCGATCGAGTTCCACAAGATCCCGACCGGCGTCCGGCTGGTCATGCCGACCGGCGACGCCATCGTCGTCAACAACATCGACCGCCTCGACGACGCGTTCTTCATTTTCTAGCAAACGAGTCCACCGCCCTCTTCGGGCGGTGGAGTGATGGCCGCCAGCGCGCGTCTACGTCTCCCGCGCGCTGGCTCGGCCGAAATAGAAGCCGAGGATAATGGTCAACGCGTTCCCCAGGATATCGGGGATCTGCATGCCGTTGTGCCAGATCGTCATGTATCCGATCGTGGCCGCGATCCCGAGGGCGATGATGCCAGAAATGAACTGCACGTCCCGGCAGGCCGAAACGATGGACGAGAATATGCTCATTACCATGCTGCGAGAGTAAGTCGCGCCCAGGATACTGAGCAGCAGTTCGTCGTTCCGATAGAGATCCATCTTGCTGCCGTGCACATACACGCGGTTCAAATAGCCTTTCTCGTCGGGCTCCTTGAACGCAACCGAATAGAGCTCCCCGTCCAGGAACTGCTTCACATCGACCACTCTGACGTCAGTGCAGGCAGGATTGGCGTCCTGAACGATCCTCGCTACCGACTCCGCCTTGTTCGTGCTCGCAACCATGCTTCCCCCCGGAGGACTCGCGCCCTCGGGAGGGTAACGTTACCCCTCCATTTTTACCAAGTGCAGTGCTGCGCCGGGAGTCTTTGCTCAGCCGCCCTCGATCGCCGGCATGAAGCAGACCTCGCTGTTGAGGCCCACTTCCTCCAGGAAGGCGTTCTGGTGCATGACGCCGTCGATGGCGACGGCGACCCCGTCCTCGAGATAGCGCCCGATCCCCGGGAAGCGCTCGTCGAGGACGCGCACGAGGTGCCGGACCCTGAGGCCCGGCACGTCATGTTCGACCTGTCCCTTCGCATAGAGATCGGCGAAGGAGCGCGTCAGGATGACCCGCGCCATCCGCCGATCCCTGTCTCGTTCCCCTGGCCCCCTACTCCGCGGCCATCGCCGGGCGGGCCGCATCGAGTGCCGCCGAGACGCGCGGCGGCGACATCGGCAGGTCGCCGAAGCGCACGCCCGTGGCGCGCGCGATGGCGTTGCCGACGGCGGCCATCGGCGGCACGATCGGCACTTCGCCGACGCCGCGGACGCCGTAGGGATGGGCCGGGTTCGGCACCTCGACCAGCACCGTCTCGATCATCGGCAGGTCGGACGCGACCGGGATGCGATAGTCGAGGAAGCCCGCGTTATCGAGCCGGCCCTTGGCGTTGTAGATGTATTCCTCGTTCAAGGCCCAGCCGATGCCCTGAACGGCGCCGCCCTGGAGCTGGCCCTCGACGTAGCTCGGATGGATGGCCGTGCCGACATCCTGGACCGCGGTATAGCGGTCGATGGTGACGATCCCCGTCTCCGGGTCGACGGCCAGATCGACGATGTGGACGCCGAAGCCCGGACCCGCACCCTGCGCGTTAAGCTGCGCATGGCCGTTGATCGGGCCGCCGGTCTTGCCGGCCATCGCCGCCAGCGCCGCCAGCGACAGGGGCTCGAACTCGCCGACATTGCTGCTGGCGGGCTTGGCCATGCCGTCTTCCCAGATCACCGCCTCGGGCTCGACTTCCCAGATCTTGGCGGCGCGGATCTTCAGGTCGCGGATGGCATCCTTGGTCGCGTTCACCACGGCCAGGCCGGTCGCGAACGTGACGCGGCTGCCGCCGGTGACGAAGTTGAAGCCGATCGAGGCCGTGTCGGCGATGATCGGCCGCACCTTGTTGTAGTCGACGCCCAGTTCCTCGGCCGCCATCAGGGCGAGCGAGGCACGCGAGCCGCCGATGTCCGGGTTGCCGGAGATGACCGTGACGGTGCCATCCTCGCCGACATGCACGGCAGCGCTGGAATCGGCGCCGACGTTGAACCAGAAGCCGGCGGCGATGCCACGGGCATAGCCCCGCTTCACCGGCGCCTGCCAGTGCGGCGAGTCCTTGGCCGCCTGCAACGTCTCGACCAGGCCGATGCGGTTGAAGGTCGGGCCGTAATGGGTCTTGGTGCCCTCCTTCGCCGCGTTCTTCAGGCGCAGCTCGATCGGGTCCATGCCCAGTTCCTGGGCCAGCATGTCCATCGCCGATTCGACGCCCCAGCACGAGATGGGAGCGCCCGGCGCGCGGTAGGCTGCGACCTTGGGGCGGTTGCTGACGACGTCGAAGCCGACGACCTTGATGTTGGCGATGTCGTAGCAGGCGAAGCTGCACATGCAGGCAGGACCCACCGGCGAGCCCGGGAAGGCACCGGCCTGGAGGGCCACCATGCATTCGGCCGCGACGATCGTGCCGTCCTTCATGGCGCCGATCTTCACCTCGACCACGCCGCCCGAGGTCGGGCCGGAGGCGCGGAACACCTCCTCGCGGGTCATCACCATCTTCACCGGCTTGCCGGACTTCTGCGACAGGCGGATGGCCACCGGCTCAAGGTAGACGACCGTCTTGCCGCCGAAGCCGCCGCCGATCTCGGTCGGCGTGACACGGATCTGCGAGGTCTCGATGTTCAGCAGGCGCGAGCAGAAGCCGCGGACCTGGAAGTGGCCCTGGGTCGTCGACCAGACCTGCACCTGGCCGTCGGCGGCGGCACTGGCGAGTGCGGCATGCGGCTCGATGTAGCCCTGGTGGACGGGCGCCGTCGTGAACTTGCGCTCGACGATGACCTCGGCCTTGGCGAAGCCGGCCGCCGCATCACCCTTGGCGAAGTCGATCCGCTTGGCGATGTTGGTCTGGTTCTCGGGCTTGGGGTCGATGCCCTCGGTGCGTAGCTGGTCGTTCAGGATCGGCGCGCCCGGCGCCATCGCCGCCTCGACGTCGATGACGTGCGGCAGCACCTCGTACTCGACCTTGATCAGGGCCAGCGCCTGGTTGGCGATCGCCTCGGTCGTGGCGGCGACGGCCGCCACCGCATGGCCGTCATAGAGCACCTTCTCGCGTGCCATGACGTTGCGGGTGACGTCGCGCAGGTTCACCTGCATCTCGCCGGCCGGAACCGTGACGTTCGGCTGGTCGGGGAAGTCCTTGGACGTCACCACCGCCTTCACGCCGGGCAGTGCCAGCGCGGCCGAGGTGTCGATCGACTTGATGATCGCATGCGCATGCGGGCTGCGCAGCACCCGGCCGTGCAACTGGCCCGGCAGCGAGAAGTCGGCGCCAAAGCGGGCGCGACCGGTCACCTTGTCGGCGCCGTCCGGACGGTTGGGACGGGTGCCGATCCACTTGTAGGGGCGTGCGCTCATCGTGCGGTCTCCCTCATCTCGGTGGCCACGTCCATGACCGCGCGGACGATCTTGTCGTAGCCGGTGCAGCGGCAGAGGTTGCCGGCGAGCCAGTACCGGACCTCGGTTTCGGTGGGATTGGGGTTGCGCGCCAGCAGCGCGCGGGAAGCGACGAGGAAGCCCGGCGTGCAGATGCCGCACTGGAGTGCCGCCATCTCGACGAACTTCTTCTGGAGCGGATGCAACTCCTCGCCCACGGCCATGCCTTCGATCGTCTCGATCGACTTGCCCTCGGCCTCCACCCCCAGCATCAGGCAGGAGCAGACCAGCCGGTCGTTGACCATGATGCTGCAGGCGCCGCAGTCGCCCGAGCCGCACCCTTCCTTGGTGCCGGTCAACTGTAGCTGGTCGCGCAGGATGTCGAGGATCGTCTGGCGGCCGTCGGCCAGGAACTCGACCGGCTCGCCGTTGATGGTGGTGCTGACATGCATTTTCGACATGGGTCAGATGCTCCGCGCGCGTTCGGCTGCGATGGCGGTCGCGCGCTTCAGCAGCACGCCGGCGATCTTGGTGCGATAGACGATGGTGCCGCGCTTGTCGTCGATCGGCTTGCAGGCGGCGCGGCACGCTTCCGCCGCCTTCTCCAGGGCGGCATCGTCGAGCTTGCTGCCGACGAGCGCCTTGGCTGCGTCCTCCACCAGCATCACGACCGGGGCGACGGCGCCCAGGCCGACGCGGGCGGCGGTGCAGGTGTCGCCGTCCATGGTGAGGCTGACGCCGCAGCCGACGACGGCAATGTCCATCTCGGTGCGCGGGATCAGGCGCAGATAGGCGTCACCCGAGCCCTTGGGCCGCGCCGGCAGGCTGAAGGAGACGACGATCTCGCCCTTCTCCAGCGTCGTCCGGCCCGGGCCGGACGCCACTTTCTCGACCGGCAGCTCGCGGCGGCCGTTCGGCCCCTGGATGGTCACGGTCGCCCCGGCCGCCACCATCGCCGGCACGCTGTCGGCGGCGGGCGAGGCGTTGCACAGGTTGCCGCCGGGCGAGGCCCGGCCCTGGACCTGGGTCGACCCAATCAGGTTGATCGCCTCGACGACGCCCGGCCAGGCGGCGCAGAGGCCCTCATGCTCGCCGATGACCGCACCCGATACCGCGGCGCCGACGCGAAAGGCGCCGTTGCTCTCGGTGATGGTGGTCATCTCGGCGATCTTTTTCACATCGACGATCGTGCCCGGCTTGGCGACGCCGGCGCGCAACTGCACCAGGAGGTCGGTTCCCCCGGCAAGCACCCGACCCGTGCCGTTCGCGGCCGCGAGGATGGCCACCGCCTCCTCGATCGTGTCGGGTGCTGCGTATTTTATATCTGTCATCGCTCGATCCTGCAGGGGATGGAAACCATGGCGAAGATGACGTCGCGGCCCCGCTAGCTGGACGACCGATCAGAATGGCGGGCGCGCCGAAGGGGCCGGACCCTGGAAGGTCCAACCCCTATTGTGGGTCCATAGGGGGCGTCAGCACAACTGCCGTTGTGCCTCCGGCCGCACCGAAAACGGTCCTTTCCGGCGCCTCAGGGCTGCGAGCGGGCGGTGAGCGCCGTCGTCTGCTCGTCGGCGCGGGCTTCGAACAGGACGCCCTTGCGGGCGGCCACGGCCGTCATCTGGGTGTGCAGGGGAATGAAGGGCATTTCGGCCATGGCGGCCGTCATGGTCTGGCGCAGCAGCGTCTCGCGCTTGGCGTCGTCGAGCTCGGTCACCGCGCGCATGATCATGGCATCGAGCGCGGGGTTCGAGTACTGGCCGCGGTTGATCGAGCCCAGGCCGCGCGCCGGGTCGTTGGTATGCACGTGCGCGGTGAAGTAGGCCGTGGTGTCGCCGGTCGAGCTGTGCGCCCAGCCGCCGAGCCACATGCTGAACTCGTTGCGGGTCAGCGAGTTGCGGGCAAAGAACACGTTCCCCGGCAGCGTCTCGACCTGCATCTTCAGGCCGATGCGCGCCAGCATCTGGCCGACGGCCTGGCACAGCTTGGCGTCGTTCACCCAGCGGTCGCGCGGGCAGTGGAAAGTGATCTGGAAGCCGTTCGGATAGCCCGCTTTCTTCAGCAGCGCGCGGGCGCCCTCGGGATTGTAGGCCAGGGGCGGCAGGTCGGGGTTATAGCCGCCGATATGCGGCGGGGCCGGCTGGTCGGCGACCGTCGCCAGGCCTTCCATCACCCGCTCGACGAAGGCCTTGCGGTCGATCGCCATGGAGATCGCCTGGCGGACGCGCGCGTCGCGCAGGGGGTTGTCCGGCAGTTCCTTGCCATCCACGTCGCGCACGAAGGGCGACTGCGTCCGGCCGAGGTCGAGGCCGATATACATCGTCCGGTCGGACGGCTGCGTGTAGACCGCGACCTTGGGGTTGCGGCCGAGCGAGGCGACCTCGGTCGAGGGCACGTAGTCGATGGCGTCGACATCGCCCGCCAGCAGGGCCGCCACCCGGGCGGCGTCGTTGGGGATGACGCGGAACGTCAGCTTATCGAACTCGGGCTTGGCCCCCCAGAACGCGTCGTTGCGCGTCAGGCGCAGCGCCTCGCCCGGCTTGTAGGACTCGAAGCGATAGGCGCCGGTGCCGATGGCGGCCTTGCCCGAGCGGAAGTCGGGCGGCAGCGCGCCCTCGGCCGCCTTGCGCGAGACGATGAAGACGTTGCCGAGCAGCCCCGGAAGCTGCGGCGCCGGCGCGTCGGTGTGGAAGCGCACGGTCAGCGGGTCGACCACTTCGGTGCGGACGATCGGGCGGATGTTGTTGGTGTAGGGGTTGGGGTTGTTCGGCAGCGCCGTCACCCGCCCGATGGTGAAGACCACGTCGTCGGCCGTGAAGTCCGACCCGTCGTGGAACTTGACGCCGGGGCGCAGCTTGAACTCCCACACCGTGGGCGCGATCACCGTCCAGGACAGGGCCAGGCCCGGCTTGCGCTGCGACTTGCCGTCCTTGTCCACCAGCGCATCGAAGATGTGCCGGGAGAAGGCCATGTTGGTCGAGAGATAGAGGAAATGCGGGTCGACCGTGGGGTCGGCGCGCGAGCCGACCTTCAGTTCCGCGGCAGTCGCAGCGCCGCCGAGGCTGGCGGCGATGGCGATGCCGGCGACCAGCCGGCGGAGGATCGGGCGGGACATGCTGGGCGTTCCTCGATTCAGGCGGTGGCGACCGGCTTCCAGACCCGCCGGGCAAGGTCGAGGAAGTTCTGGCCGAGGATGCCGCGGACGGCTTCGTCGGGGTAGCCATGGTCGACCATCAGGCGGGTTACCGCGCGCAGGTCTTCCGGCATGACGTAGGAGGCGACCTTGCCGCCGGTGGGGTAGCCCCGGGGGAAGGTGTCGGGGTTGGCGGTCCGGCGCTCGGCCATCTGCTCGCTGTAATAGACATGGTCGATGCCGATGCAGACGTGCCGCCAGTGGGTCTTCGTCACCATGTAGTCGATGTGGCGGAAGAAGGCCTCGGGGCTCGCCACCATGTCGGTCGACAGGAAATGGCCGACGCCGTTGATGCCGATCAGCCCGCCCTTGGCGGCACAGGCCAGGATCTGATCGTCCTTGATGTTGCGGTCGTGCGGGACGAGCGACCAGGCGTTGGAGTGCGAGAACATCACCGGGTCGGCCGAGGCTTCCAGGATGTCCATGGTCGAGCGATGGCCGGTGTGGGTGCAGTCGATGATCATGCCGACGCGGTTCATCTCGCGCACCAGGGCATGGCCGAAGCGGCTGAGGCCGACGTCGCTGTCCTCGTGGCAGCCGTCGGCGGCCATGTTGCGCTGGTTGTAGGCGAACAGCATGTGGCGGATGCCGAGCCGGTAATAGAGCCCGACCATCTTGGGGTCGCCCTGCAGCGGGTTCGATCCCTGGAAGTGAAAGCCCAGCGCCAGCTTGCCCTCGCGCTTGGCGCGCAGGATGTCGTCGACGGTGTCGACCAGCACATAGCCTTCGGATTCCAGCTTGGCGAAGCGCGCGCGCTCGGCCGCGATGTGGCGGATCGTCTGCTCCAGCGACATGCGGTCGAGGCCGACCGTCAGCGACACGAAGTCGATGCCGCTCGCCCGGAAGCGCGACAGGACCCGGTCCTGGTTGGCATATCCGGGGCCCCAGGGCAGCGTCAGGTCGCAGACCACCGCCGCCTCGTGCAGGGCATCCGCCCGGCTTTGCTCGATCCCAGCCACCATGTCGTCCGCCATCGCCACCCTGCCGTCGATCGGTTGCTCACCTGACATGAAGGCTGCTTGCGGACGAGGTCACTGTCCAATACGCATTGCGGTCGATCCATGATCGAAAGGCTATCAATTGGCGGCCAACTGGCTATCGAGCGACCTGCGCTGCTTCCTGGTTTTGGCCGACGAACTGCATTTCGGCCGCGCGGCCGAGCGCATGAGCGTGGCCCAGCCCGTCCTCAGCCGGCGGATCCGCCGCCTGGAAACGACGATCGGCGCCGTCCTCTTCGACCGCACCTCGCGCATGGTGGCACTGACCGAGGCCGGCCTGATCCTGCGCGACCAGGGTGGACGATCGCTGGAGCAGCTCGACGCCGCCATCCTGGCGGCCGGCCGCCGCGACCCGGTCGGCACGGCGCCGCTGCGCGTGGGCTTCCTGTCGGCCGCCCAGGCCCTGATGCCGCTGGTGCTCGACCGCTGGCGGACCGCGCTCGACTGCCCGGTGCAGATCGTGCGCGCCGCGTCGGGCCAGCAGCTCGAGATGCTGCGCACCTCGCGCATCGACATCGGCTTCCTGCGTCCGCCCGCCGCGGTCGGCAGCCTCGCCTTCACGACCATCCGGCGCGAAGGCATCGCCTGCGTCATGCCGATCGGGCACCCGCTCGCCAGCCGCCAGTCCCTGCGGCTGGCTGATCTCGCCGGGCTGCGCTGGGTGCGCCATGGCACCGTGCTCGGCACCAGCTTCCAGCAGCGCATGGAGATGCGGCTGAAGCGCGAGGGCATCGCCATGGAGTATGGGGTGGAGGCCGACGACACGCCGTCGGTGACGATGCTGGTGGCGGCCGGGTATGGCGTGGCGCTGTTGCCCGATGCCGTCCTTACCCTCACCCCGCCCGGCACCGTGTGCCGCCCGATCCCGGAGATCCGCCCGTTCGTGCGCCTCGCGATCGCCCGCCGACGCGACGACGCCAACCCGCGCATCCAGAAGGCAATCCGCATTGCCGCGCAGGCGATCCAGGATGCGGCAGTTGGAGGCAAGGGACAGCCGCCCGCGCGCCCATCGACTGCGCTGGACCAAGGTCGCCCATGACCGGAATCCATCCATCCGTGCGCCTGCCCATTTCCAGACATGTCCGCTGGCGCGCCTCCCGCCCCTCCCCTTATGCTGCCGGCCAGGCAATGCATGAGCCGGCGGCGGCAAGCGCCGTACCGACGACAGGGAGAACTTCCATGACAAAGGCATTCGGTTGGCGCGGGGCCGCGTTCGCGGCCGCCCTGCTCGCGGTTCCGGCGGCGGCTTCGGCCCAGGGGCAGCTCGTGGTCTATTCGGCCAACGAGCAGACGCTGGACGAGCTGGTCTTCGACGCCTTCAAGAAAGAGACGGGCATCGAGGTGCAGCCGGTGTCCGGCGGCTCGGGCGTAGTCTTCCGCCGGGTGGTGGCGGAGAAGGACCGGCCGCTGGGCGACATCGTGTGGGGCGTCAGCCGTTCGCTGCTGCAGCAGCACAAATCCTACTTCCAGGCCTTCCGCTCGGCCCACCGCGACGCCATCCCGGCCGAATTCCGCGACCCCGACGACCTGTGGATCGGCAACAACCTGCACCTGCTGGTCGTCCTCCAGAACACCAAGGCGATGCCGGCCGACCAAGGGCCGAAGGCCTGGGCCGACCTGCTCGACCCCAAGCTGAAGGGCAAGATCGCCTTCACCGACCCGGCCAACTCCGGCTCGGCCTATACCAACGCCACGCTGATGGTCGACCTGCTGGGCGGCGGCGATCCGGGCTGGGGCAAGCTGGGCGAGTTCTTCCGCAACACCCGCGTGCTGAACCGCTCGTCGCTGGTGTTCCAGGGCGTCGGCCAGGGCGAGTATGCGCTGGGCGTGTCGATGGAGTATGCCGGCTACCTGTGGGCCAACAACGGCGCGCCGGTGAAGGTGATCTACCCGGCCGAGGGCACCTACGCGGCGATGGAGGGTGTCGCCATCATCAAGGGTGGCCCCAACACCGAGAACGCCAAGAAGTTCGTCGACTACATCAACCGCAAGGACGTGCGCGAGATGATCCTGGCCAAGCATTTCCGCCGGCCGGCGCGCCAGGACATCGACCTGTCGAAGATGCCGGGCGGCATGCCGCAGCTATCCTCGATCAAGCTCGCCCCCTATGACGAGACGCGCTGGACCGAGCAGCGCGTGCCGACGCTGGCGCGGATCAAGGACGTCATCGTACAGACCCGCTAGCCGATCATCCCCCGGGGGCACCGTCCCCGGGGGATGACACGAGCCCCCGCCGCCCCGCCCGAGAGGACCTTCGCTTGACCGCCGTCACCATCTCCCGCGTCGAGCGGACATTCGGGGCCGTGCGCGCCGTGGCCGGGGTGTCCATCGACATCCGCCCGGGCGAGCTCTTCACCCTCCTGGGCCCGTCCGGCTGCGGCAAGACCACGCTTCTGCGCATGATCGCCGGCTTCTGCGACCTCGACGGCGGCAGCATCCATTTCGGCGAGCGGCGCATCGACACCCTGCCCGCCCACCGCCGCAACACCGGCATGGTCTTCCAGAACTACGCCATCTTTCCCAACCTGACGGTGGCCGGCAACGTCGCCTATGGCCTGAAGGCGCGCGGCGTGGCCTCGGCCGACATCGGCCGCCGCGTCGGCCGGGCGCTGGAGCTGGTGCATCTGGGCGGCTATGGCGAGCGCCAGCCCTTCCAGCTCTCCGGCGGCCAGTTGCAGCGGGTCGCACTCGCCCGCGCGCTCGTGATCGAGCCCGACGTGCTGCTGCTGGACGAGCCGCTGTCGAACCTCGACGCCCAACTCCGCCTCGACATGCGGCGCGAAATCCGCACCCTCCAGCAGACGCTGGGCATCACGGCCGTCTACGTCACCCACGACCAGGAGGAGGCGCTGGCCATCTCCGACCGGATCGCCGTCATGCGCGCCGGACAGTTGGAGCAGGTGGGGCAGCCGGCCGCCATCTACCGCACCCCCGCCACCCCCTTCGTGGCGGAGTTCCTGGGCGCCACCAACCTCCTGACCGGCACCGTTGGCGGGCGCGATGGCGACCTGCTGGTGGTGGACGTGCAGGGCTGCCGCTTTCGCGTGCCGGCGGTCGAGGCGGCCGTCGGTTCCACCCTTTCCTTCTCGCTGCGGCCGGAGGCCTTGCAGCCGGTCGCGGCCGGCCATCCCGGCCATACCGTGTCCGGCGAACTGGTGGCGGCCGAACATCTGGGCGCCCTGCTGCGGCTGGAGGTGCGGCTGGGCGACGGCCCGCCGCTGCGCGTCGCCATGCTCGACGACGGCCAGGTGGCCCCGGCCATCGGCCGTGCCGTCACGGTCGCCTACGACCCCGCCCGCATCACGGTGTTCGCGCCATGAAATGGCGGCTCCCGCCGCGGTCGGGCTTCCCGCTCACGGTCGCGGCCTTCGCCTTCGTCTTCCTCGGCCTCTTTCTGGCCTATCCCTTGTGGAAGGTGCTGGCGTCGAGCTTCCTCGATGCCACCGGCACGCATTTCAGCCTCGATGCCTATGTGAAGGTGCTGTCGACCGGCTACTATCGCTCGGCCGTCACCAACAGCCTGCTGATCGGCGGGCTGGTGACCCTGGCCTCCATCGCCATCGGCCTGCCCATGGCCTTCCTGCTGGCGCGCATGGCGATCCCCGGCCGGTCGGTGCTACTTGCCCTGTCAGCCTTGCCGCTGGTGCTGCCCTCCTTCATTGGCGCCTATGCCTGGGTGCTGCTGTTCGGCCGGGCCGGCATCGTCACCCAGTGGCTGCAGGGGCTGGGCCTGCCGACGACGACGATCTATGGCATGCCGGGGCTGGTGCTGGTCTTCACCCTGCACTCCTTCCCCTATGTGCTGCTGCCGGCGATCGCGGCCGTGCGCGCGGTCGATGCCTCGATCGAGGAGGCGGGCCAGAACCTGGGTGCCTCGCGCTGGCGGGTGTTCCTGACGGTGACCGTGCCGGTCATCATGCCGGCGGTACTGGCCGGCGGCCTGCTCGTCTTCATCGAGACGCTGGAGAATTTCGGCGTGCCCTTCGTCCTGGCCGAGGACATGCCGATCCTGGCGATCGAGGCCTACAAGCTCTTCGTGGGCGAGGTCGGCGCCAACCCGGCGATGGCGGGCTCGCTCGCCATGATGCTGGTCGGCATCGCCGCCGTGGCGCTGCTGGTGCAGCGCTACTATCTGGCGCGGCGGCGCTTCGCCACGGTGGCGCGCAGCGCGCCGCCCATCCTGCGTACCGGGCCGCTCGGCCGCTGGGCCGCCAGCACCTTCGTCTGGGGCGTCGTGCTGCTGGCGATCCTGCCCTTCGTCGCCATCGTCGTCGTCTCGCTGATGAAGTTCCGCGGGCCGGTGATGCAGGCGGAATTCAGCCTCGGCAATTTCACCCAGCTCTTCGCGCGCTCGCAGCGGCCGCTCTACAACACGCTGGGCCTGGCGACGGTGGCGGCCGTCGGCGCCTCGATGATCGGCATCCCCATCGCCTATGTGCTGACGCGTTATCGCTCGCCGATATCGCACGCGCTCGACGTCCTGGCCATGGTTCCCTTCGCGGTCGCCGGCACGGTGCTGGGCATCGGCCTGATCCTGGCCTTCAACAGCGGCTGGCTGGTGCTGACCGGCGGCTGGCTGATCCTGGTGCTGGCCTGGCTGGTGCGCAAGCTGCCCTTCAGCGTGCGCTCGGGCAGCGCCATCCTGCACCAGATCGACCCTTCGCTGGAGGAAGCCTCGATCAATCTCGGCCGCTCGCCAAGCTGGACGTTCTTCCGCCTGACCGTGCCGCTGATGATGGGCGGCATCGTCGGCGGCACCGTGCTGGCCTGGGTCACCATCGTCTCGGAGCTGAGCTCGACCGTCGTCCTCTACAGCGGCCCGTGGTCGACCATGACCGTCGTCATGTTCCGCGCGCTGGAGGGCCAGGGCGCGGGTGCCGCGGCGGCGGCGGCCACCGTACTCATCGTGGTGACGGTGGTGCCGCTGGCGCTGGTCTACCGCCTGCTGCGGCGCAACAACCTGGCGGTGCTGTAGGGCAGGCCGTTCAAGGCCGAACGGCCGGCGTCTCCATGGACAGGCCCTCGGCCCGCCGGGCCAGATAGAGCTCCAGCGCCAGGGCCTCCGTCGACCCGGTCGCGAAGGGCTCTGCCCGGACGCCGGTCATGCAGTTGCGCAGGCGGCGGTTCAGCGACCCCATCCCCTGCCATTCCAGGCGGTAGATCGGGTAGCCGTTGGGATGGCCCTGGGGGATGACGTTGCCCGCCAGCCGCTGGCCGGCCGAGCGGTCGTGGCACTGCGCGCAGGACAGGTCGAGCTGGCCCATCGGCGTCTCGAACAGCGTGCGGCCCTGGGCGTAGGCCGGCGCGGCCGGGCCGTCGATGGCGACCGACATGGGCTGGCCGCGCGACTGAAGACCCACGAACGCGGACAAGGCCAGCCGGTCCTCGCCCTCCGCCGGCAAGGGTGCGGCCCCCTGGCGCTCCGTGCGGCAACGGTCGATGCGCTGCTCCAGGTTCATGAGACGGCCGGCGGTCCGGTCCCAGGCCGGCTGGCGGGCGGCCACGCCGCGCATCGACGCCGCCGCTTCACCATGGCAGGCGGCGCAGGATTGTGCCGTGCCGCCATCCGTCCGACGCGGCGCCTCGTCCCACAGCGCCCGGCCGCGCTCCACCCACAGGAAACCCGGGTTGGCGCCGTCATCGTCCTGCATGGCACGGGTCTGCGGCCCGGCGTCGAGATAGCCCGATCGCTTCTGCGCGGCGGCATCGGCGCCCGCCAGCAGCGCCACCCCCGCAGCGGCAAGGACGGCCCTCCTGCGCCAGGACGGCATCATTCCACGACGATCGGCCGGCTTTCCGAATGCTGGGCACCCTGGTCGTCGCGCCAGGCGAAGTCGATGGTGCCGCTCTCGGCTGCCAGCACGTGGAAGGCGAAGAAGGGGTTCGCCGAGACGGCCGGGAACAGGTCCGCCTCCAGCACCAGGTCGCCGTTATAGGTGCACACGAAGCGGTTGATGATGTCGCGCGGGATGATGGCGCCGCGCTCGTCGCGCCGCTGGCCGCTCTCCATCGGGTGCGAGATCAGCACCTTCACCTCGAAGACCTGGCCACGCTTGACCGTCTTCGGAACATTCAGCAGCGCGCGCGCCATGCGGTCCTCCGGTCGCTATTCGAGGCAGGCGGCGAGCGTGACCAGCAGCTCGATCTCGTCCGACCAGAAGCTGCCGTCGGCCAGCTTCGCGACGGCGATCACGGTCTGCGAGGTCGCCAGCCGGATGCGGGTGGACACGACCGCCCGACCGGTCGCCGGCCCGAAATGGAAGGCCGCGACATTGGGCAGCGGGTTGGCCTCGGCGAAGACATGCACGCTCTCGACACGGTCGGGGCCGCTGACCGGAGCGTCCACCGTGATCGTCATGGCGACCGCGTTGCCGTTCTCGACCAGCAGCGGCAGGTCGAGCTTGATCCGGCCCGGCCTGGGCTTGCCCTCGCCGACCAACGAGCGCAGCAATGCCTGGACCTCGGCCGGGGTCGCCCGCGCAGCGGGCGCCAATGCCGCGAAGGCGGCGGCCCCGACCGATAGCGTCAGCAGGCGGCGCCGGGTGATCAAGACGGGTCCCGCAGGGTCGCCAGGAAGGCCACCACGTCCTCCACCTGCTGGGCGTCCAGGATCGGCCGGTCGCGCCAGGCGGCGCCCACGCGCGTGCGGCCGGCAATGGAGTGGTAGGCGGGCATGATCGTCTCCGGGGCGAGGCGGCGTGGGTCGACGACGCGCAGGCGGATCTGGGCGGCCGTCAGGCGGGTGCCGACCCCGGCCAGGTCGGGGCCGATCGTTCCCTGGAACCGCTCCTCGGGAAATGGGCCGGCATGACATAGGAGACAAGTGCCGACCTGGCGATCGGCCGTGATCCGGCGCCCGCGCGCGACGTCGCCCGCCAGACCGGCCAGGGGTTGGGCGATGCCGTCGCCCTGCACCCGGAACGGGGCGACGGGGGCCTGGGCCGGCGCGGGTCCGGCCATGGCCAGCAGGGCGGCGGCCAGGCCCAAGGCCGTCCTAACCAAATGTCTCGGCCGTGATCGTCCGGAACCAGGTCTCGGCATGATCGGCTTCGAGCTCGCGGAATTCGGGTGGTGCGTCGGGCGGGCTGGTGCCGCCCGCCCCTTCGATGTCGGCCAGCACGCCGTTGCGCGGGCGATAGACCCCGGCGATCGAGATGCCGTAGTTGGGGGCGACCAGACTGTAGCAGGTATTGATCAGGCGCGGCTCGGCCGGCGCCCGGCCGCGCAGCAGGCCGGACACGGCAATGGCCGCCACCTTGGCCTGGGCGTTGGCGGAGAAGGCCGACTTCGGCATGGCCCCGGCGATAGCGGCATCGCCCAGCACGTGGATGCCGGGGCGCAGGCGCGATTCGAAGCTGGCCGGGTCGATCGGGCACCAGCCGGTGCGGTCGGCCACCCCGGCGGCGGCCGCGATGGCGCCTGCCCGCTGCGGCGGGATGATGTTCACGACCGCCGCCTTGTGGCTGTCGAATTCGGTCTCGACCGTGCGCGTGGCCGGATCGACGCGCACCACCTTGCCGCCCTTGGACAGCGGCACCCATTCGATGATGCCGGGATAGAGCTTGGCCCAGGCGTCGGTGAAGAGGCGCTGCTTGGAGAAGACATCCTTGGCATCCAGCAGCAACAGCTTGGAGCGCGGCTTGCGCGTCTTCAGGTAGTGGGCGATGAGGCTCGCCCGCTCGTAGGGGCCGGGCGGGCAGCGGAACGGGTTGGCCGGCGCCGACATCGCCACGACCCCGCCATCCTCCATCGCCTCGAGCTGGCGGCGCAGCAGCAGGGTCTGCGGTCCGGCCTTCCAGGCATGCGGCATCGGCTCGGCCGCCGCCTCGTCGTAGCCGGGCAGCCCCGTCCAGTCGATGTCGATGCCGGGCGCCAGGATCAGCCGGTCGTAGTCCAGCGTCGCGCCGTCGGCCAGCGTCACCCGGCGCGCCTCGGCGTCGACATTGCGGGCCGTGCCATGGACCACGGCGACGCCGTCGGCCGCGATGGCGGCATAGCGAAAGACCTGGCGGTCGATCTCGCGCAGGCCGGCGATGACCGAATTGCTCAGCGGGCAGGCCGTGTGGAAAAGGCCGGATTCCACCAGCGTCACCTGCAAGGCCGGATCGGCCCGGCGCAGGGTCCTGGCCGCAGTCG
This sequence comes from Stella humosa, assembly GCF_006738645.1. Lineage (GTDB taxonomy): Bacteria > Pseudomonadota > Alphaproteobacteria > ATCC43930 > Allostellaceae > Allostella > Allostella humosa. The sequence continues at coordinate 3,488,041 of NZ_AP019700.1, forward strand.
CCCCGGCAAAGCCGCCGCCCACGACGACGACCCGGCCGCCGGCCCCCTGGGCCCAGGCGCGGCGCGACACGAATGGCGCGGCCAGCAGGCCGGCCGTCGCGACCAGGGCCGCGCGGCGTCCGACCGGCCTCATCGCTTCTGCTCCAGCCAGGCGGCCAGCGCCCGGATCTCGTCGTCGGAGAAGCCGCGGGCGATGCGGCCCATCACGGTCGACGGCTGGTCGCTGCTACGGAAGGCCGTCATCGCGCGGACCATCTCGGACGCCGGCAGGCCGTCGATCGGCGGGATGCTGGGCTGGGCGACGCGGCCGGCCGGGGCATGGCAGCCCGAACAACTCGTCGCCCCCGGCGGGGGATCGGCCGCCGCCGCCGGGGGGACGATTCCCCCCAGCGCCAGCAGCCCGATCAGGACGGCCCGCACGCCGGCGCCCGTCACGCCTTGGCGAGGTCGTGGTGCTTCAGCGGCAGCGTGCGGATGCGCTTACCCGTCGCCGCGAAGATGGCGTTCAGCACGGCCGGTGCCGCCACCGCGATCGTCGGCTCGCCGACGCCGCCCCAGAACCCGCCCGACGGCACGATGACCGTCTCGACCTTGGGCATGTCCTCGATCTTCATCACCTCGTAGGTGTCGAAGTTGCCCTCGACGATGCGCCCCTTCTCGACCGTGTTCTCGCTGTAGAGCAGGGCGCTCAGGCCATAGACGAACGAGCCCTCGACCTGGGCCGCGATCTGGTCGGGGTTGAGCGCATAGCCGCAGTCGGTCGCGGCCACGATGCGGTGGATCTTCAGCTTGCCCTTGTCCGAGACCGACACCTCGGCCACCGCGGCCGTGTAGCTGCCGAAGCCGTAGTTCTGGCAGATGCCGCGATGGACGCCGGGCGGCAGCGGCTTGCCATACTCCGCCTTCTCGGCCGCCGCGTTCAGCACCGCCAGGTGCTTGGGGTTCTTGGCCAGCAGCTTGCGGCGGAACTCCAGCGGGTCCTTGCCGGCGGCGTGCGCCAGCTCGTCCATGAAGCATTCGAGGTAGATGGCGTTCTGGTTGTGGTTCACCCCGCGCCAGAAGCCCACCGGCACATGCGTGTTGCGCATGGCGTGGTCGACCAGCAGGTTGGGGATCGCCATGTAGCCGAACTCGTCGTCCAGCAGCCCCTGCATGTGCAGCCGGTCGAGGCCGTTGACGACCCGGCTGGGCGCCACCGAGGCCAGGATCGACTGTCCGGAGATGCGCATGTGGAGGCCGGTCAGGTTGCCCTCGGCATCCAGCCCGCCCACCAGCTTCGCCTGGGTGATCGGGCGATAGAAGCCGTGCTGCATGTCCTCTTCGCGCGACCAGATCATCTTGACCGGCCGGCCGGGCACCTGCTTGGCGATCAGCACCGCCTGGCGCGTATAGTCCTGCATGCCGCGGCGGCCGAAGCCGCCGCCCAGATGCAGCTTGTTCACCTTCACCTTCGAGAGCGGCACCCCGCCCGCCTCGGCGGCGGCCGCCAGCGAGGCGTCGCCGTTCTGGCTGGCAACCCAGATCTCCACGCCCTCGGCCGAGACCTTGGCGGTGCAGTTCATCGGCTCCAGCGTCGCATGGTTCAGGAACGGCGTGCCGTAGACCCCTTCGACCTTCTTGGCCGCGGCCGCGATCGCCTTGGGCGCGTCGCCGATGACGTGGCCGGCGGCCGCGTCCTTGGCATCCAGCCCTTCCTTCAGGAATGCGGCGATCGACTGGCTGGAGACGTTGGCGTGCGGCCCTTCGTTCCAGACGATCGGCAAGGCATCGAGCGCGGTCTTGGCCTGCCACCAGGTGTCGGCCACGACCGCCACCGTGCTGTCGTCGACCTTCAGGACGTGGCGCACGCCCTTCATGCCCTTGATCTTCTCGGCGTCGAACGAGGTCAGCGTGCCGCCGAAGACCGGGCACTGGGCGATGGCGGCGTTCAGCATGTCCGGCAGGATCACGTCGATGGCGTAGATCTGCTTGCCGTTCAGCTTGTCGACGGTGTCGAGGCGCTTGACCCCCTTGCCGATGACCTTCCAGTCCTTCTCGGCCTTCAGCGGGATGTCCTTGGGCACTTCCAGCTTGGCAGCGGCCTCGGCCAGCTCGCCATAGCGCAGGCTGCGGCCGCTGGCCTTGTGGGTGACGACGCTGTTCTCTGCCGTCAGCTCGCCGGCCGGCACGCCCAGCTTCGTGGCCGCGGCCTGGACCAGCATCATGCGCGCGGCCGCCCCGCCCTTGCGGACATAGTCGACCGAGGTGCGGATGCCGCGGCTGCCGCCGGTCGACATGTCGCCCCAGGCGCGCTTGTTCGCGAGGTTCACCTCGGGCGGGATGTATTCCGCCTGCACCTTGGACCAGTCGCATTCCAGGTCCTCGGCCACGAGCTGGGCCAGGCCGGTCAGCGTGCCCTGCCCCATCTCGGAGCGCGCGATGCGCACTACCGTCGTGTCGTCGGGGTGGATGACGACCCAGATGCCGACCTCGGCCCCCAGGGCCGGCTGCGGCATGGTGGTCTGCGCCAGCGCGTCGAGGATGCCGCCCGGCACGGTCCAGGCCAGGGCCATGCCGCCACCGGCGGTGGCCGTGGCGACGAGGAACTTGCGGCGGCTCAGCTTGGTGACGATGCCCATGCTCCGTCCCTCCCTATGCCCGGCTGTTGCCGGCGGCGGCGTGGATCGCCGCCCGGATACGGGGGTAGGTGCCGCAGCGACAGATGTTGGTCATCGCCTGGTCGATGTCCTCGTCGGTCGGCTTGGGCTTCTCGGCCAGCAGCGCCACCGCGGCCATGATCTGGCCAGACTGGCAGTAGCCGCATTGCGGCACCTCATGGGCGAGCCAAGCCTTCTGCACCGGGTGGCTGCTGTCGGGCGACAGGCCTTCGATGGTGATGATCTTGGCGTCGGCGACGGCGCTGGCGGGAATGGCGCAGGATCGCTGCGGCTGGCCGTCGACATGCACCGTGCAGGCGCCGCAGAGCGCCACGCCGCAGCCGTACTTCGTGCCGGTGAAGCCGAGCTGCTCGCGCAGGACCCAGAGCAATGGCGTGTCGCCGTCCACGTCGATGTCGTGGACGCGGCCGTTGACGTTCAACTTGATCATGGTCGATTGCTCCCTGTCGATCGGTGGCAGGCCGTGCCGGGATGCTGAAACTGGACCAGACGATGCTTCACGCGGCCGGGCGCTAGCAATCCCGCAGACCCTCACGAAGACGTGATTGCCGGCGCCACGATGTCGCCCGCAAGTTCCGGCCTGATCGAACCGGCCCCCCAACGACCGCCTATCGGAACGACCCCTGCCGACGGAGCCGACATGCCTGCCATTCGCCTGCCTGCCCTTGCCCTCCTGGCGCTTGCCGCCACCTTCGCCAGCCCTGTCGCCGCCCAGGATGCGGGCAAGGGCGAGGCGGTTTTCAAGCGCCTCTGCTCGACCTGCCACATGGTGGGCGCGGATGCCAAGAACCGCCTCGGCCCGATCCTCAACGGCATCGTCGGTCGCAAGGCGGGAACCGTCGCCGGCTATGCCTATTCTCCTGCCAACCGCGATTCGGCGGTGACCTGGGGCGAAGCGGAGCTGGCGCCCTATCTGCGCAATCCGCGCGAATTCATGCCGGGGACCAAGATGATCTATGCCGGCCTGCGCAACGATGGCGACATCGCCGACCTGATCGCCTATCTCCGCCGCTTCGATGCCGACGGCAAGGCCGTCAACTGACACCGCAACCCCGACAGGAGGGAATGGATGAAGTGCCCGCTCGACGAGACCGAGCTGATGATGACCGAGCGCAGCGGCATCGAGATCGACTATTGCCCGAAATGCCGGGGCGTCTGGCTCGACCGCGGCGAACTGGACAAGATCATCGAACGCGCCGCCGAACCGCCGCCGGCGGCGCGGGTGCGCGAGGAGCCAGCGCCGGCGCCGGCGCCGGCCCAGCCGGGCCGGCCATGGCAGGAGCCCGCGCGTGACGGCTATCGCCACGGCAAGGAGTTCGGCCGCGGCGATGGGCGGCGCCATGACGACGACGATGACGACCGGCGCGGCCGCGGCCGGCGGCGCGGCTCGATCCTGGACGACCTGTTCGACTTCTGATCCCGCCGGGGCGGCCGCTACGCCGCCGCTGCTTCGGGCGGCGGTGTAGCCGGGCGCGGGCGTCGCCGCGCCGACGCGCGAAGCCCGCGCAGCAGCCGGGCCGCCGCATCCGCGGCCGCCGGCCCGATGGCTTCGGCAGCCAGTTCGCGCGGCCAGCGCAATACCAGCCGATCGTCCTGGCGCAGCCATCCGCGCGGCAGCTTGGCCGCGCCCTCCGCCCGGCCGTCCGGCCGCAGGTGCAGCACGACCGCCTTCGGCCCCGCGACCAGGCGGGCGATGCCTGCCTGCTGGCAGAGGGTGCGCAGGCGGCAGAACGTGATCAAGCCGGCAACCGGCGGCGGTAGCGGGCCGAAGCGGTCGACCAGTTCCCCCGCGAAGCGGTCGATGGCGTCCTCGCCATCGAGCTTGGCAGCAGCGGCATAGAGCGCGATGCGGATGTCCGGCTCCGGCACATAGTCTTCGGGGATGCCGTCGCCCAGATCGACCAGCAGCTCGGGCGTCCACGGCGCCTCGACCGCCTCGCCGCGCGCCGTCCGCAAGGCACGATCGAGCAGGTAGCGATAGAATTCTGCCCCGACCAGGGCCATGTGGCCGCTCTGGTCCTCGCCCAGCAGGTCGCCCGCCCCGCGCTGGTCGAGATCGAGCCGGCTCACCTCGAAGCCTGCGCCCAGATGGTCGGCCGCCTGCATCGCGGCCAGTCGCCGAGCAGTGGCCTCGCCCGGCGGGCGCGCCGGGTCGGTCAGGAGGCAGGCCACGCCCTCGCGCTCGCCGCGGCCCACCCGGCCGCGAAGCTGGTGGAGCTGGGCCAGCCCGAACCGGTCCGCCCGCCACACCAGGATGGTGTTGGCGTTGGGCACGTCGAGCCCGCTCTCGATGATGTTGGTGGCGATCAGCAAGTCGCCGTCGCCCTCGGCGAAGGCGGCCATGCGCGCATCCATCTCGGCCCTCGGCAACCGACCGTGCAGCACCTGCAATTCCAGCTCCGGCAGCAGCGCGCCGATCCGCGCCTCGATCGCCGGAATGTCGGCGATACGCGGGCATACCAGGTAGCTCTGGCCGCCACGGCGGTGTTCCTGCCGCAGGGCATCGACGACGAGCGCGTCGGCAAAGGGCGCCACCACCGTGCGCACCGGCCGCCGAGCGACCGGCGGCGTCGACACGACGCTCAACTCCTGCAGGCCGACCAGCGTCGCCTGCAGCGTCCGCGGGATCGGCGTCGCCGTCAGTGTCAGGGTGTGGCACCCCTTGGCCAGCCGCCGGAGCCGCAGCTTGTCGTCGGCGCCGAAGCGATGCTCCTCGTCGATCACCACCAGGCTGCCCGGCTTCAGGCGGATGTCGCCCGCTGCCAGGGCGTGGGTACCGATCACGAGCGGCAGGGTTCCGTCCAGGAGCCTGGCACGAATCGCCGCCCCCTCGTCGGCAGAGGCATCGCCCGACAGATAGGCGGCCGCGACACCCATCGGCCGGAAGCGTTTCTCGAACGTGCGCCAGTGCTGGCGCGCGAGGATCGAGGTCGGCGCCACCACCGCGACCTGGTGGCCGGCCAGCACGGCGATGGCAGCGGCGCGCAGCGCCACCTCGGTCTTGCCGAAGCCGACATCGCCGCAGACGATGCGGTCCATCGGCCGGCCGGCGGCGAGGTCGTCGCGGACCGCCTCGATCGCCTCCATCTGGTCAGGGCTGAGCGGAAACGGAAAGCGCCCGGCGAAGCGCTCATAGGCACCATCGTCGGCCACCAAGCGCGGAGCACGGCGGCGGCGGCGCTCGGCCACCAGCGCCACCAGCCGCCGGGCGGTGCGGGCGACGTCGGCCTCCAACTCCGCCTTCTGCCGCGCCCATTCCTCGCCGCCCAGCCGGTGCAGGCCGACCGCCTCGCCATCGCCGCCATAGCGCCAGACCGCGCCCAGTTCGGACACCGGCACGATCATCGTCGCCCGCCCGGCATAGCGCAGCCGGATGGCCTCGCGGTGGCGGCCGGGCGACCACTCCGCCCGGTCGATCCCGTCGAGCCGCCCCAGCCCGTGGTCGAGATGCAGCAACAGGTCGCCGACCGCAAACCCCTCGACACCGCCTGGCAGATCCGCACGGCCACCGACCGGGCGCAGCATCGCCCGGCTGCCCAGGATGTCGGCGGCGGCCAGCACCGCAATTCCGGCCTCCGGCAGAAGGAAGCCGCGATCGACCGGCAGCGGCACGGCCAGGACGCTGCCTGGCGCGGCATCGGCCACCGCCGGCCAGGCGGCCGGCAGCGGCTTGGTGGGAGTGGCTTCCTCCAAGGCCCGCGACAAGGGGGGCGACAGGGCATCGGCCGGCGTCGCCACGACGACCCGGCAGGTGTCGGGTAGCTGGGAAAGGAAAGTCGACAGCCTGCGCGCAGCCCCCGCCTGTTCGGCAAAGCGCGGCACCGGCTGCCAGTCCGGCAATCGCGGCATGGCGATGGAGCGGTCCGCCACCGCCCCATTCCAGTCGTTGGAAGACAGGAACAGCCGTTCCGGCGGGCAGGCGTCCGAGCCGGCCGCGGCATAGGCCGCCGCCACCTGCTCCAGGAAGCGGGGCCCCTCCTCGACCGCATCGGGCGCGATCGACAGCCGGGCGCCGGGCGCATACTCGAACAGGTCGGCCAGCCGCTCGTAGGCGGCCACCATCGCCGCCTCCCCCGGCTCCCCGGTGGCCGGCATGGTTTCCGACGCCGGGTCGACCAGCAAGCTGTCGGTGTCGACCAGCGATCGCTGCGTGCGTGGATCATACGAGCGGATCGACACGATCCGGCCGTTCTCGTGGGCGATGCGGCAGGGCATGGCAGCGGCGGCCGGAAACAGGTCGACCACCCGCCCGCGGATCGCGAACTCGCCCGGGACGTCGACCCGGCCGTCCTGGAAATAGCCGATCCGCTGCAGTTCCACCGCCATCGCCTCGGGCTCGATGCGCTCCCCCGTCCGGAACTCGAACCGGGCACCTTCCCAGACGGACAAGGGCGGCACGCGGCGCAGCAGGGCCGGCGCGGTCGTCAGCACCAGTTGCGGCGGGCGGTCGCGATCGATCAGCCAGCGCAGCAGCCCCATGCGCTGGCCCATGACGGCCGGCGACGGCGCCTGGCCGCCATACGGACGCACGTCCCATTCCGGGAGGAACCCCACCCGCAGGTCGGGGTGAAAGGCGCGGACCAAGCGGTGCAGCGCGCGGGCCCGTGCCTGGCTGGCGACGACATGGATGAGGGGGCCGGCGCCCTCGGCTGCCGCCGTGATCAATCCCAGGGCCTGGATCGAATCCGGGACCCCGTCCAGACCACCCGTTCCGCCAGGCCGGCCCGCGGCGCGGGAGGTCAGCGGCTGTCCCCCGATCGCCAGACCGGTTGGTCCTCTGCCGTGCGGCGCACGGCTTCAGCGGTCTCGTCCTGCCCGTCGACCGTCTCGGCGGTCGTGCCGGGATCGGGATGGCCGGTCACCTCGCTCATCGGCTGGGCCTCGACGTCGATCGACCGCGCCTCGCCCTCCAGCGGCCCCGGGTCGGCGGTCGTGGCACCGTCCTCACGGCCGGTGGCGCTTTCCAGCAACGGCTCGTCCCGCAGGGCCACTTCCCGCTGGTTCGCGTAGTGGCTGCCGCGCTTGCCCGGGTCCTCGCCTGCTTCCAACGTCCTGTCGCGATGCCGCATCGGTCTCTCCAACGAATCTGCACTGCTGCCGGATCAATTCCCAGCGCCAGCGCTTCGTTCCGCCGGTCGGCTCAGGGCAGGCGCGCCTTGAGATGGTCAGCCAGCCGGAGCGCCAGCGCGACGATTGTCAGCGTCGGATTGGCCCAACCCGATGTCGGGAAGACGGAGCTGCCGGCGACGAAGAGATTGGCCTTGCCGAAGACGCGGGCGTCGGCGTCCGTGACGCCGCGGCTCGGATCGGTCGCCATCCGCGTCGTGCCGATATGATGATTGCCGCCCTGGAGATGGTCGTGATGGTCCTGCGTGGCGTCGCCCGGCCGCGGCAGCGGCCAGCCATCGGGCGACCCGTCGGACAGCCATGCGGCCGGCATGATCCGCCCAAGCCGGAGGCGCGCGAACTCCGTCGCGGCCAGTTCGGTCAGCACCCGCGCGCTGCGCTTGTCGATCTCGCCCAGCCGCCAGTCGAGGTCGGCCCGACGCTGGCCCAGCGCATCGCGGTCGTTTGACAACACCACGCGGCTGTTGCGGTCGGGCGCCTGCTCGCCCCTTGCCAACAGGTGCAAGGCCTGCGGCGCGAACACCACGGAGCGCCGCCGGACATAGCGGCGGACAAGGTTGGCCGGGATCTCAGCCATCGAGCGGGCGATGGCCGCCGGCCCTGGCGGCCGGGCGCGCAGGGCCGCAGCACTCATGCCGACGGCCGAGCGATAGTAGAAGGCCAGCGACGAGTTGAGGATGCCGTGCCGCTCCTGCACGGCAGCCGTCGGCACCAGCGCCGGCCACAGCTTGGGCATGCCGCGGGGGAATTGCTTGCGCCAGCGCTCCAGCAGCCCGTGCGGGTCCGGCGTCTCGATCCGTGCGACACGGCACTTGGGGTGCTCCATGAAGAAGCGCCCGACCAGGTCGCGGCCGTTGCCGATCCCGGCCCGCTCCACCTCGTCGGAAGCCAGCAGCAGGCGGGCATTCTCGATCCCGCCCGTCGCCAGCACGAAGTGGCGCGCCGTGACGATCACCTCGCGGCCGCAGATCGACTGCACCACGACGTGGCGGATGCTGTTGGCATCGTGATCGGGCGCCAGCGAGACCACCGTGCCGTTCAGATAGACCGTGACGTTGGCCGCGTCGGCCAGGTCCTGGCGGAATGCGTGGCCGAAGCGGCGCGCCCGGATGCGCCAGAAGCGGACGGCGAAGGTCGCCGGGTCGAACCCGTCAGGCTCCAGGCCGATGTCCTGCCACAGGCTGGCGTCATAGCGATACTCGCCGACATCCAGCACGTCCTGCGCACGACGATAATACGGGTCCAGTACTTCCGGCCCGATCGGCCAGCCACTGTGGGGCACCCAGGGCCGGGTCGCGAAATCGATCGGATCGAGCGGGGCGCAGCGTCCCGACCAGCGCATGGTCGTGCCGCCGAAACGACGCTCCCGCGCCTGCGCCAGGTCATAGTAGGGCAGGCCCAGATTGGCGCCCACGTTCAGGCTTTGCGCCACGCGGTCGACCCCCAGCCCGCCGCTCTCGATCACGGCCACGCGCGTCCGCGTACCGACGAAGGCGCGCGCGATGGCGATCCCCGCCGCCCCGGCCCCGATCACGCAGAGGTCGGACTCTATAGAGGCGTTCTTTGCGTCTAGCAGTGCAAAGTTACGCAACATTGAAACAACCCATGCCGGCAGAAAACCAATCCGGCCGTTTGGTTGCAATCGCTTTGTGCGATTCCGCGCCGCGAGCGGGCGGGTGCGGCGGGTGGGCCACAATGCCGTTGCCGGCATATCCGAGCGGCATTCTCCCGATATAGACTGACCGCTCTTCGCCCTTTTTCCTTGCCAGAGGCCGTTTGACCGCCCCTCCCCCAACCGCGCCGCGCCCTGCCCTCCTCGTCGATCGCCTGCGACGGCTCGCCCGCGAGCAAGGGGAGCGGACCGCCGTCGTCGAGCTGGGCGACGGCGAGACAGAAAGCCTGCGGCTGACCTTCGCCGAGCTCGACCGCCGCGCCAGGGCGGTTGGCGCGGCGCTGACCGCGGCGGGCGCCGCAGGCCGGGCCGTGCTGATCGCGATCGAGAACGGCGCCGCCTTCGTGACGGCCTTCGTCGGCTGCCTCTATGCCGGGGCGGCCGCGGTGCCGCTGCCCGCGGTCGCCAGCGCCCGCACGCGCGAGCGCTTGGCCGCCGTGGTCGCCGCCGCCGGCCCCTGCGCGATGATCGTCGAGCGCACCGGCGCGCGCAGCCCGGCCGAGGGGTTGGATGCCGCCGTCGCGGTCATCGAGATCGCCGCACTGGCCGAGGAGGACGACACCGGCTGGACCCCGCCCGCGAGCGATCCCGACCGCATCGCCTTCGTGCAGTACAGTTCGGGGTCGACCGCCGCACCGCGCGGCTTCGCCATCAGCCACGGCGCGCTCGCCGCCAACCAGGCGATGATGCAGGCTGCCATCGGCCACGATCCCGAATGGCGCTCGGTGAGCTGGCTGCCGCCGCACCACGACATGGGGCTGGTCGGCGGCATCCTGCAGCCGCTGTCGGACGGCATCATGACGGTGCTGCTGCCGACATTGCGGGTGATCCAGAAGCCGGTGCGCTGGCTGCGCGCGATCAGCGCCTGGCGCGGCTCGGTCTCGACCGGCCCGACCTTCATGTACGAGGCCTGCGTGTCGCGGGTGACGGCGGCCGACCGGGAAGGGCTCGACCTGTCGTCCTGGCGGGTCGCCTGCTGCGGCGCCGAGCCGGTCGATGCCGCGGTGATCGACCAGTTCGTGGGGGCCTATGCCCCGTACGGCCTGTCGGCAGCGACACCCTACCCCTGCTACGGCCTTGCGGAGGCGACGCTGTTCGTGACCGGCGGGGCGGGCGGCAGCGGCGTGCGCACGGTGACGGTCGACCGGGCTGAACTCGGCCGCGGCCGGGTACGCCATGCGGCCGATGGCGTGCGACTCGTCGCCTGCGGCGTGCCATGGGCGGGTGCGGCCGTACGCATCGTCGACCCGGCCAGCGGGCTTGAGGTGCCGGCTGGCACGGTCGGCGACATCCGCATCGCCGGCCCCAGCCTGACCGCCGGGCTGTGGCGCGCCGACGGCGCCCCCCGACCGATCGCCGAGCGCCTGCACGGTGCCGGCGAGGCCGGCTTCATCCAGACGGGCGACCTCGGCTTCATCGACGACGGCATGCTGGTGCCGGTCACCCGGCGCGACGACGTGATCGTCATTCGCGGCGTCAACCACCATCCAGAGGACATCGAGCGCACGGCGTCCGAGGCGGCAGCGCCCGTGCCGCTGCTGGGTGCGGCCGCCTTCGCCATCGGGCAGTCCGGTCGGACGGGCCTCGGCATCGCGCTCGAAATCGCGCGGGCGGAGGCACGCGCGGCCGACCTGCCGGCGCTGGCCCGCCGCGTCGGCGACCGCGTCGCCGCCGCCCATGGGCTGCGGCCGGCGGCAGTGATCGTCCTGCGCGAGGGCGGGCTGCCGCGCACCACCAGCGGCAAGGTGCGCCGGCACCGCTGCCGCGCCGGGCTCGACGACGGCACTTGGCCGGCCGCGGCCACTGTCCTGCTGGACGACAGGGCGGACTTGACGCCGGCGCCGGAACCGGGGAATGGACGCCCATGACCGCAACACCGCTGGCCCCCTTCGATCCGCACGATCCGCGCCTGCGCGACCAGCCCTACGCGCTGTTCGACCGCTACCGCGCCGAGGACCCCGTGCATTGGAGCGAGACGGCGGGCTCGATCGTGCTGACCCGCCATCGCGACATATCGACGGTGCTGCGCATGCCGGGGCTGGAGCCGGCCTCGGTGCTGGCCTTCAGCGAGGCGGTCGGCCGCCGGCTCGGGCGGACCTGGCCGGCCTTGCAGGCCTTCATCGACGCCATCCTCTTCCTGGACGCGACCGCAGGGCACCGCCAGGCGCGGCGCATGCTGGCGGCGACGCTGAACCATAGGCCGCTGGCCGAGTTCTCGCCCATGATCGCCGGCTTGACCGACGAACTGCTGACGCCGCTGCTGGACGAGCCCGCGTTTGACCTGGTTGCCCGCTTCACCGACCCCCTGCCCTACCAGGTGATGTGCCGCATCCTGGGGCTGCCGCGGGATGTCGGCGACCGCATCTTCGCCATTTCGCGCAACGTGCTGCGCCTGTTCAATTTCGTGCTGGGCGTGCGCGAGATGGACGCCTTCGACGCCTGGCTGACCGAGGCCTTCGGCCTGATCCAGGGGCTGATCGAGGAACGCCGCCGGCAGCCGCAGTCCGACGGCATCACCCGCCTGCTCGACCTGGCAAAGGGCGAGGACGCGCATGACGACATCTGGATCCAGTCGCGCGTGCTGTTTCTGCTGCTGGTCGGCGCGGAGACGACGTCGGCCTTCCTGTCGAGCGCGATCCGCCTGTCGCTCGACATGCCCGAGATCCGCCCAGCGGCGGCCGAGCCCCAGCAGGCCGCCCGGGTGGTCGAGGAGCTGCTGCGGCTCGACAGCCCGGTCATGCTGGCGGTGCGTCGGACGACGGCCGACATCGAGCTGGCCGGCCGCCCGGTCGCTGCCGGCACGGCCTTCATCCCCTACATCACCGCCGGCAACCGCGATCCGGAAGCCTATCCGGAGCCCGACCGCTTCCTGCCCGGCCGACCCGGCCCCGGCAACCTCGCCTTCGGCGAAGGAGCCCATGCCTGCCTGGGGGGCGCGCTGGCGCGGCTCGAAGGCCGCATCGCCCTGCCCGCCTTCTTCTCCCGCCTGCCCGAGTTGCGGCGTGCGGAACCCGAGGTCGCCGACAACTGGCTCCACCTCGACACCTTCCGCCGCCTCGGCCGCCTGCCGCTGGCGCGCGCCTGACCCTCTGCCCCGGAGCACTGCACGCCATGAACATCGACGACCGGCCGACGCTGCGGGCGGCCGACATCCAGGCCTGGCTCGCCACCTACCTGGCCGAGCAGATGGGCGTGCCGCCCGAGATGATCGGCCCGGACGTGCCGTTCGAGACCTACGGCCTCGATTCGGTCGACGCCGTCGTCATGGCGTCCGCGCTGGAGACGGAGTTCGCCATCGAGGTCGAACCCGCCCTCTTCCTGCGCAACCCGACGGTCGATGCGGTGTACGCAGAGCTGGAGGAAGAAGGCATCGCCCGAATCGAGCGGGCGTAGCCAGCCCCGGACGATGCAGATGGCGGCAGTGAACCGGAAAACTGAACGCGGCATCCTCGGGTCGGTCCGGAAGACGGCGGCCGGGCTCCACCGAGCAGGGTTGCTGGACAAGGCGACCATGCGCGAATTCGATGCCCTCTGCCTCACACCGGTTGATCCGCTCGAGCCTGAGGACATACGCGCGCTTCGCGAACGCGAGGCCGTCTCGCAGTCCGTATTCGCCCAGTACCTCAACGTCCGCAAGGATGCGGTGAGCAAATGGGAACGCGGCGAAAAGCGGCCGGACGGATCGTCGTTGAAACTGCTCAATCTGGTGCGCGCGAAAAGGCTTAAGGCGATCGCCTGACCGAGTCTATCGCGGCCGGTCGCCTGCCAGCGTGATGCGGTGCATCAGGCGGCGGTGGCCGTGATAGTCGTTGATCGGGTTGTGCTGGGTGGCCCGGTTGTCCCAGAAGGCGATCGAGCCCGGCTGCCAGACGAAGCGGCAGGTGAATTCCGGCCGGACCTGGTGGCGGCAGAGGAAGTCCAGCAGGGGCTGGCTCTCGGCCTCGGTCATGTCCTTGAAGCGGGCGGTGTGGGCGACGTTGACGTAGAGCGCCTTGCGCCCGGTCTCCGGATGGGTGCGCACCACGGGATGCTCGGCCTCGTAGGACTGGCGGGCCGCCGCCGAAGCGCTGTCCTTGATGCGGTCCTCGCGCGTCTTCGACACATCGGCCTTGGCCGAGGTGGCGACGCCAACCAGGCCGTCCAGCATCCGCCGCATGCCGGGCGAGAGCGTCTCGTAGGCCATGTACATGTTGGCGAAGAGCGTGTCGCCGCCATAGGGCGGCACCTCGCGCGCGAGCAGGATGGAGCCCATTGGCGGCTCGTCGAGATAGGTCGTGTCCGAATGCCAGATGCCGCCGAAATTGACCGTCTCGTGCGCCTGCTTCAGCACCGCGATGATTTCCGGATACCCCTCCAGCCCGCGCACGAAGGGGTACTCGACCGGCTGGCCGAACCGCCGGGCAAAGGCCAGGAACTGGTCCTCCGCCAGGTCCTGGTCGCGGAAGAAGATGACGAGGTGATCGAGCAGCGCCTGCCGGACGGCAGCCGTCGCGCGGTCGTCGAGCCCGTCGCGGAGGTCGACGCCGGAGACCTCGGCGCCCAGCGCCCCCGCGATCTTGCGCACCTGGATGTTTTCAGCCGCCATTTTCAACCGTGCCCGTGGCTCCGGCGGCCGAATTGGAGTGGTCAGACGCGGCCGTCCGGGGAATGATGGCAGGCACATGACCACATCCCAATCCCCCGCTCAACCCGCCCGTACCGCACCCGGCCAGCGTCCAGCACCAGGCCAGGCCAAGCGGATCGTCGTGATCGGCGCCGGCATCGTCGGCATGTCCTGCGCCACCCACCTGCTGCGCGACGGGCACCAGGTGACGGTGATCGACCGGCTGCCGCCCGGCGAAGGCACGTCGTTCGGCAATGCCGGGATGATCAGCCCCGACACCTTCACGCCGATCGCCATGCCCGGCATGCTACGCAAGGTGCCGAAATGGCTGAGCGACCCCATGGGGCCGCTGGCGATCCGCTGGAGCTACCTGCCCCAGGCCATGCCGTGGCTGGTGCGCTGGATCCGCGCTGGCCGTATCGACCGGGTGGAGCGGGCGGCCGTCGCCCTGCGCGCCCTGCACGGGCCGGCCTTCGCCACCTATCGCAGCCTGCTGGGACCGGACGGCTTCAACGACCTGATCCGCCAGCGCGGCCAGCTCTATCTGTGGCGCACCGACGAGCCGAGCGAGACCGATCGCATCGCCGACCGGCTGCGCGCCGAGCAGGGCGTGCGCGCCGACCCGATCGGGCCGGACGAGATCCGCCAGATGGAGCCCTCGCTGGCACCCGGCTTCCGCCGCGGCCTCTACCTGCCCGACAATGGCAGCACCGCCAACCCGCACCGGCTGACGGTGACGCTGGCCCGCAACCTCCAGGCCGACGGTGGGCGGGTGCTGCAGGCGAACGTGACCGACATCGAGACGGGGGCGGATGGAGTCCGCCGGGTCATGACCGATGCCGGGCCGGTCGATGCCGACCTGGTGGTCCTGGCCGCCGGCGCCTGGTCCTTGCGCGTGGCCAAGCGGTTCGGCCTGCGCGTGCCGCTGGAGACGGAGCGAGGCTATCACGTCATGCTGCCCAACCCCGGCCCCGTGCCCAACCGACCGATCAGCCACCGCAGCGGCAGCTTTTCGATGACGCCGATGGAGCATGGCCTGCGCCTTGCCGGCACGGTGGAGATCGCCGGCCTGGACGCCGCCCCAGACGAGCGCCGCGCCCACATCCTGCTGGAGCAGGCGCGCCTGGCCCTGCCGACGCTGAATGCCGAAGGCATGCAGATCTGGATGGGCCATCGCCCGTCGACGCCCGACAGCCTGCCGGTCATCGACCAGGCGCCGGGGGTGCCGGGCCTATTCCTGGCATTTGGCCACGGCCATACCGGGCTGACCGGGGCGCCGATGACCGGCCGCCTGCTGGCCGACTTGGTGGCCGGCCGCAAGCCGTCGATCGACCCGGCACCCTATCGCGCCGGGCGGTTCTGAACGCAGGGGGGAACTTGCCTGCCGCCGCCGCCGTTCCTGCTGCGAACGGAGGGCTGCGGCATTGGCACAGCGGGCGAACTGGAAGGGCTTCCTCAAGGTAGCGGAGCTGACCTGCCCCGTTGCCCTCTACACGGCGGCGTCCACCTCTGACCGCATCGCCTTCCACACGCTGAACCGGGCGACGGGCCATCGCGTCCGGCGCAAGTTCGTCGACAGCGAGACGGGCAAGCCGGTCGAGAGCGACGACCAGGTGAAGGGCTATGAGATCGCCGACGGCGACTACATCGCGCTTGAGCCGGATGAGGTCGCGGCCGCCGTGCCCGACGGCGACCGCACGCTGGCGGTCGACACCTTCATCGGCTGCGGCGACATCGACGACGTCTATTTCGACCGCCCCTACTACCTGGCGCCCACCGACCGCCACGCGCAGGAGGCCTTCGCCCTCATCCGCGAGGGCATGAAGGCAAAGAAGGTGGCAGCGCTCGCCCGCACCGTCATCTTTCGCCGGGTCCGCACCTTCCTGATCCGCGCGCACGGGGCGGGCCTGATCGCCACCACGCTCAACTTCGACTACGAGGTACGGCCGGCCGGCGACGCCTTCCAGGACGTGCCCGACATCAAGATCAATCCCGAGATGCTGGAACTGGCCCGCCACATCATCAAGACCAAGAAGGGCAAGTTCGACCCGGCCAAATTCGAGGACCGCTACGAGGACGCACTCGCCGAGCTGGTGAAGGCCAAGCTGGAAGGCAAGCCCATCCCCAAGCCCAAGGCGCCCGAGGCGACCAAGGTGGTCGACCTGATGCAGGCGCTGCGCGACAGCGCCGGCAAGGGCAAACGCAAGCCGGCCGCTGCCGTTGCCAAGAGCAAGGCCAAGGCCGCACCGAAGCCCGCTCCCGCGCGGCGCAAGGCGGGATAGGCCATGGCCGCGCTCGAACCCTATCGCCGCAAGCGCGACTTCAAGGCGACCAGCGAGCCCAAGGGCCGCAAGGCGCGCAAGGCCGGCAACAGCTTCGTCATCCAGAAGCACGCCGCCACCCGCTTGCACTACGACTTCCGGCTGGAGATGGACGGCGTGCTGAAGAGCTGGGCCGTCACCCGCGGCCCCAGCCTGCTGCCGGGCGAGAAGCGGCTGGCCGTCCATGTCGAGGACCACCCGCTGGAGTATGGCGACTTCGAGGGCACCATCCCCAAGGGCGAGTATGGCGGCGGCAGCGTCATCGTCTGGGACCGCGGCACCTGGACACCCGTTCACGACAGCGCCAAGGGCTATGCCAAGGGCCACCTGGAGTTCGAGCTGCATGGCGACAAGCTGGGCGGCCGCTGGCACCTCGTGCGCATGGCCGGCAAGCGCGGCGAGAAGCGCGAGAACTGGCTGCTGATCAAGGGCGAGGATGACGCCGCGCGGCCCGAAGGGGCGGCCGACATCCTGGAGGAAAGGCCGGAATCGGTGAAGACCGGCCGCAAGGTCGAGGAGCTGGAAGGCGAGGCCCCGGGCTGGTCATCGAAAACCGGGCGGATCGCCAAGCCGCGAAAGGCTGCGCGAACCGTCCCGACCGAGGCCATGGCCCCGGCGGAGCCCGTCGAGCGGGCCGATCCGGCGAAGATCAAGGGCGCCCGCAAGGCCGCCATGCCTGCTTTCGTGGAGCCCGCGCTGGCGACCCTGGTGGCCAAGCCGCCGGCCGGCGCGCGCTGGCTGCACGAGATCAAGTTCGACGGCTATCGCCTGCAGGCACGGATCGAGGGCGGTCGCGTGAAGCTGCTGACGCGCAGCGGGCTCGACTGGACGCGCCGGTTCGGCAAGACGGTCGTGGCCGCCCTGCAGGCGCTGCCCACCGGGGCTGCCCTGATCGACGGCGAACTGGTCGTCGAGACGGATTCCGGCGCGTCGGACTTCTCTGCTCTCCAGGCCGACCTGAGCGAAGGCCGCAGCGACCGCTTCGCCTTCTATGCTTTCGACCTGTTGCACCTGGACGGCTACGATCTGACCAGCCTGGGCCTGGCCCGCCGCAAGGAGATGCTGCGCGGCCTGGTGGGGACGGAGCCGGGCCTGGTGCGCTTCAGCGACCATTTCGACGCTAGCGGCGCCATGATCCTGCGCCATGCCTGCCGCCTCAGCCTCGAGGGGGTCGTGTCCAAGCTGCGCGACGCGCCCTACCGGTCGGGCCGCGGGAAGAGCTGGGTCAAGTCGAAATGCTCGGCGCGGCAGGAGTTCGTGGTCGGCGGCTATGTCCCGTCGACGACGTCGCGCAAGGCGATCGGCTCGCTGGTGCTGGGCGTGCACGAGGATGGCGAGCTGCGCCATGTCGGCCGCGTCGGCACCGGCTTCACCGCGGCGGTGGCCGAGGACCTGTTCGCGAAGTTGCAGCGGCTGAAGGCACCGGCCAGCCCGTTCGCCGGGCGCCTGGACGCAGAGGCCGCGCGCGGCGTGCGCTACGCCCGGCCCGAGTTGGTGGCCGAGGTCGAGTTCCGCGGCTGGACCGGCGAGGGCAATCTGCGCCACGCCGCCTTCCGTGGCCTGCGCGAGGACAAGCCCGCGGCCGAGATCGTGCGCGAGGAAGCCAAATCGGCGCCTGCCCCGAAGGCGCCGCGCCGGACGGTGAAGCTGACCCACCCCGACCGCGTCTACTGGCCCGACGACGGCGTGACCAAGGAGGGGCTGGCCGACTACTACACCGAGGTCTGGCGCCATGTGGCGCCCCATATCGTCGGCCGGCCGCTGGCCCTGCTGCGGGCGCCGGAGGGGATCGCCGGCCAGTCGTTCTTCCAGAAGCATGCCTGGAAGGGCGTCCACTCCGCGATCGACCTCGTGGCCGATCCGGCCGACGCGGGCGGCCAGCCGCTGATCGCCATCCATGACCTGGACGGCCTGATCGGGCTGGTGCAGGCGGGTGTGCTGGAGATCCACCCCTGGGGGTCGACGCTGGCCGACTGGGAGCATCCGGACCTGATCGTCATGGACCTCGACCCCGGCGAGGGCGTGCCGTGGGAGGCCGTTATCGAAGCCGCGACCGAGACCGCCGACCGGCTGCGAAAGATGGGGCTTGCCGCCTTCGTCAAGACTTCCGGCGGCAAGGGCCTGCATGTCGTCACGCCGCTGAAGCCCAAGGCCGACTGGCCGGCGGTCAAGGCCTTCACCCGTGGCCTGGCGGAAGCGATGGCGGCCGACAGCCCGGACCGCTTCGTCGCCACCATCACCAAGTCCAAGCGGCGCGGCCGCATCCTCATCGACTATCTGCGCAACCAGCGCGGGATGACGGCAGTCGCCCCCTACTCCACCCGCGCCCGGCCCGGAGCCGCGGTTTCCATGCCGCTCGCCTGGGACGAACTCGGCCCCGGCATCGGCCCGGCCTACTTCACCGTCGCCAACGCGCCCACCCGGCTGGCGACCCTGCGCAGCGACCCATGGGATGGCTTCCGCGCCGCGGCCGTGCCGCTGCCCGTTGCCAAGTCCCGCCGCACCAAAGGCAGTTAGCGTTTGCGGATGGGCTTGCCTTCCGCGGCGACGCTGCGGCGCAGGGCGTCCATGATGTTGACGACGTTGCTGGGGCGCGGCGGCTCGGCCTTGGCCTTGGGGGCGGCGCGCTTGCGGCCCTTCTTCTTGGCGGCGATCAGTTCCAGCAGGCGAGCCTGGACGGGGTCGTCGACCATGTCGGGCTTCCAGGCGGTGGTCCGCTCATCGATCAGCCGAGCCACCAGCTTCATCAGGGCGGTCTCGGGCTTGTCGCTGTCCAGCCCGGCGAAATAGGCCTTCTCCTCGCGCACCTCGTCGCCGTAACGCAGCGTCCACAGCACGATGCCGCGGTCGCGGGGCGCCAGCATCACCGAGCGCTCGCGCCGGTACATGACGAGGCGCGAGATGCCGACGGTGCCCGTCGCGGCCATCGCTTCACGAATTACGGAGAACGCCTCCTCCCCCACCGGGTCGTCCGGCGTCAGGTAGTGCGGCTTGTCGTACCAGATCCACTCGATCGCATCGCGCGGCACGAAGGTCTCGATGTCGATGGTGCGGGTGCTGGCCAGCCCGACCGCTTCGATCTCGTCGTCCTCCAGCATGACGTACTCGTCTTCGCCCCGCTGGTAGCCCTTCACCTCGTCGTCCTCGTCGACCGGCTTGCCGCTGACCGCGTCGACGTAGCGGCTGGCGATGCGGTTGCCGGTCTTGCGGTTGAGGGTGTGGAAGCGGACCTTCTCGTTGTCGGTCGTGGCCGGCACCATCGACACCGGGCAGGTGACGAGCGAGAGCTTCAGATAGCCCTTCCAGAACGAACGGGGCGCCATGGCCGGATCACCTTTGCGGGGGCATGCGAAGACCCAAACGGGCGGCGCCGGAACCCGTTCCCCGGGGAACAACCCTGCCTGCCTTCCAGTTGACCGGTCGTTGACTGCTGGAGACAGGAATGGACAGGCAAGAGCGCGTCCGCCGCCGGGCGCACGAACTATGGATCACGGAAGGCCGCCCCGAGGGCAAGGCCGAGGACCACTGGCATGCGGCCGAGGAACTGACCGCCCACGAGGACAAGCAGATGCTGGCGACGAAGCCAGTTGGGGATGCCGAGCCCAAGGCGGAACCCCTGCTGGCCGTGCAGAACCAGGGCGAGTTCCCAACCCTGACCGACCAGGGCGAGGAAGCCAGCTATCCCGACCCGGCGTTGCGGCGTCGCGGCTGACGCGCCGCGTCAAAAGCGGTAGCCGTAGGCGAGTTGCATCCCGAGGTCGTTTGCGGCCCGCCCCTCCTCGCGAAGGCGCCGCCAGCCAACGGTCCAGGTGAAGCCGGCGAGCCATTCGCTGGCCGCTTCCAGGTCATAGGAGGCGGACGCGGCGTGTTGCGTGGCGCGCGCCGGGCTGTCGCCCCGGTCGCGCTGCCACTGGTAGGTATAGGCCAGCGTGATCGGCGCCCAGGCGACCGCCAGGCCGGCGGTCGCCACGTCGCGCCGCCGCCGGTCGACGCCGTCGGCATTGTCGAGGCGCACCCATTCCGCCAACGGCGTGGCGGTGATGCCGTGGGGCAGGTCTGCCGCCCAGGCCACGCCCGCGACATGGCCGCGCTCGGTGGCGGCCGTGGCCGCCGCGATGCTGTCTTCGCCCGCCCGGCGGGACGAGTAGGCGAGGTTGTAGTCGAGCTTGCCCGGGCCCAGGGGCACCGCCTCGCCCGCCAGCGACAGGACATAGTTGCCGAAGCCGGCGGTGTTGTCGGCGCCACCATAGGCGCGGCGGTTGCGCGCGGCGTAGCGCCCCGGCGTCGAAGGAACGGCGTAGCGTCGCGCGCCCAGGGACGCAGATAGCGGCGTGCGGTCGGCACGGAACAATTCTGCCTGCAGGCTGTGGTCGCCGATCTCCGTCGTGCCGAACAGATCCGACAGGCCGAGGCGGATGCCGGCGCCGATCTTTTCGGACAGCTCGTAGCCTTCGGCGAAGTCGTCGCCGTACAGCCCGGGCGCCCGGTCCCAGGCGAAGCCGAAGCGCGGCTGGATCTTGCCGGCGAAGACCGTGACCGGGCCACGGCTCCAGTTCAGGTAGAATTGGTCGACCCAGGCCGCGTGGGCGCGCAGGAAACCGTCGCTGCCGTCCGGCTCGCGGTCCGCCGGCTCCAGCTTGAACACGCCATGGACCGAGAACCCGGCCGGCAGGCTGAGGTCGAGCGCAAGCTCCGACTTGTTCGTGAAGTCCCAATAGGCCCGCCGGTCCCCGCGCCGGCCGATCCGGTCGAGATTGAACTCGGTCTTGAAGGCACCACCGAGGGCGAAGTCGGCCCCCGCGGACGGCATCTGGGCCTGGCCCACACTCGGCCAAGCCAACAACAGGATGACGAGAAACCGCTGGGCGTGGGGTGTCATCGGATCATCCTACGAGCAACCGGCATCGTCACCAATGGCCAGACTCGTTCTCGTTTTGATCCGGGCCGCGAACCGGCCTATCATACCCCCATGGTGAAACGCGCAGGAAGTGCCGACCTGCCGCTGCATGGCGGCCACGTGCCGCGCTGGCTGGCCGACCGCATGGTGCGGCTGGGTGCCGTCGTCACGCAGGCGATCGTCCACGAATATGGCCGCGACGAGTTGCTGCGCCGCCTGGCGCACCCTTTCTGGTTCCAGTCCTTCGGCGCCGTGATGGGCATGGACTGGCATTCGTCGGGCATCACCACCAGCGTCGTCGGCGCGCTGAAGCGCGGGCTGGCGCCGCTGGCGGGCGAACTCGGCATCCATGTCTGCGGCGGGCGCGGGCGGCATTCGCGCCGGACCCCGGCCGAGCTGGCGGCGGTGGCCGAGCGGGTCGGCATCGACGGCGACGCCCTGGCCGCCACCAGCCGGCTGGTGGCCAAGGTCGACAGTGCGGCGGTGCAGGACGGCTTCGATCTCTACCTGCACGGCTTCATCGTCACCGACGACGGCAAATGGACCGTCGTGCAGCAGGGCATGTGCGGCGAGCGCCGCCAGGCCCGGCGCTACCACTGGCTGTCGGAGGGGGTGCAGGATTTCGTCGACGCCCCCCATGCCGCGATCGAGGGCCCCGGTCGCGGCCGGATCGTGAACCTGACCGACCAGCGGGCCGCCCCCTCCCGGCTGGCTCAGATCGACCTGCTGCACCGGCTGGGGCCCGACCGGATCGCCCGCGAGCTGACGATCATCGAGGAGCGGGCCGCACCTGCCCGCCCCGCACCGGCCCAGCCCGCACCGGCCCAGTACGCCCTGCCCCACCTCGTCATGCCCGCCCACCATGACGTGCGGCCGGCGGATGTCGACGCGCACCGCCTGCACGCCAATCTGGTTGCGGCGGCCGAGCGCGGACCGGTCGATTTCGCGCAGCTGCTGCAGGTGCCGGGGGTGGGCCAGCGCACCGTGCGGGCACTGGCCCTGGTGGCGGAGGTCGTCCATGGCGCGCCCTGCCGCTTCGCCGACCCCGCCCGCTTCTCGTTCGCCCATGGCGGCAAGGACCGCCACCCCTTCCCGGTGCCGCTGAAGGTCTATGACGAGACGATCGCCGTGCTGCGGTCGGCCGTGCGCCGGGCCCGGCTGGGCGATGCCGAGGAGATGGATGCCCTGCGCCGGCTGGACGAGCAGTCGCGGCGGATCGACCGCGCCGCCGCCGCCCCGGTCGCCGACCTGATTGCCCGGGAACGGCAGCAGTCCCATCAACTGGGCGGGCGGAGCGTCTTCGGCTGGGAGCCGCCGCCCGCCTTTCCTGACCGGGAGGGCTGCGGCGACGGGGCCGCCTTGCCGGTCAACTCGACCTGACGAGCGCCAGCGGCCATTATATGGGCATGGACGAACCCCGCCCTCCGGCATCCCGCCACATCGCGCTCGCCGCCGAACTGACCGAGGAGATCGCGGCTGGCGTCTACCCGGTCGGTGGCCGCTTTCCGACCGAGCAGGAGTTGCAGGAGCGCTTCGCGGTCGGCCGGCACACCGTGCGCGAGGCCCTGAAGGTGATGGCCGAGCAGGGGCTGCTATGGCGCCGGCGCAAGACCGGCACCGTGGTCCTGGCCGAACGGCCGGTTTCACCCTACGTCCACAGCCTGCGCGACCTGCGCGGCCTGTTCGATTTTGCCCAGAGCACCCGCCTGACGGTCCATCACGAGGGCTATGCCGCCCTGTCCGACCGCACGCTGAGCGGCTTCACCGACCTGCCCGACAAGCGCTGGCTGCGGATCGCCGGGCTGCGCACGACGCGGGCCGACGATGCGCCGCTCTGCTGGTCGGAAGTCCTGGTGCCGGAGCGCTTCGTGCCGGATCGCGACCAGGTGCGGACGGGCGAGCGCGCGATGTACGAGATCGTCATGGAGCAGTTCGGCCTGAAGCTCGACCATGTCGAGCAGGAGATCACCGCTGGCGAGCTGCCCCGGCAGTTTGCCAGCCTGCTGCGCGCCGAGGCCGAGGCAGCCGCGCTCATCGTGCGCCGGCGCTACGTCGCCCATACCGGTGCCACCTTCGAGATCTCACACAACCTCTACCCGGCCAGCCGCTACTCGGTCCGCAGTGTCCTGCGCCAGCGGGTATGACGGCCGTCCATTGATCTGAATCAGGGCGCGGCCGGGTTTTGCCGTCAGCTTCCGCCATCGGAGGGTGGCGATGCAGCACGACGCGATATTCCCGGGCCTGGCGGCGATGGATTCGCCGCTGCTGTTCGCGGCGACCATGTTCGCGGCCGGGCTGTTCGGCGGCCTGTCGCACTGCATGGCCATGTGCGGGCCGTTCGTCCTGGGCCAGGTGGCGGCCGCCCTTCCCGGCGCCGGACAGCGCTTCGGCACGCTCGAGCGCCTGCGCGGCGCTGCCCTCGTGCCGTATCACCTGGGGCGCAGCACGACCTATGTCCTCCTGGGTGCCCTGGGCGGCGCGCTGGCCGGGCAGGCAGCGGCCATGGCCGGATCGCGCTGGCTGCCGGCCGGGCTGCTGGCGCTGGCGGCCCTGCTGTTCCTCGCGCGCGGCCTGCAATCCCTGATCCCGATGGCGCAGGGCGGCGGCCCGACGACATGGGCGGCCGCCGCTCTATCGCGCCGGCTGGCCCCGCTGCTTCAGGCGCCGACAGGCCGCCGCAGCTTCACGCTGGGGCTGGCGCTGGGGTTCCTGCCCTGCGGCCTGCTCTATGGCGCGCTGGCCGCCGCCGCCGGCAGCGGCAGCGCGGGCGGCGGCGGGCTCGGCATGCTGGCCTTCGCCATCGGCACGCTGCCCGCCCTCTTTGCCGTCGGCTTCGCCGGCGTCTTCTTCGGCCGCCGGTGGCACGCGCTCGCCCGCCGCGCGATGCCGGCCATCATGCTGGTCAATGCCGCGGCCCTGCTGTGGTTCGCCTGGCACCAGCTCGCCTGAAGCCCCCCGCGACCGCTTGCCCCAGGGCCTGGCGGGTCGGGATTGATCTGCATCAATGGCCGCCCCCGGCCGCACTGCCAGGATCGCTGCCTTGGGACGGGCGCCGGCCGGCGCCGGCTGGGGGAGACGCGACAGAATGACCGCCATCGCTGCCACCGACATGCTGCCCGCGCCCGCGGCGCAACCGGCACTAGTACCGCCGGCGCAGTCGATCTTCGACCCCGTCGAGGATGTCGTCCGCGCCTTCGTCGTCGCGACCATGTTCTGGGGCGTGGCCGCCTTCCTGGTAGGCGTGGTCATCGCGCTGCAACTGGCGTTCCCGCTGCTCAACCTCGACCTGGAATGGACATCCTTCGGCCGTCTGCGGCCTCTCCATACCTCGGCCGCCATCTTCGCTTTCGGCGGCAACGCGCTGCTCGGCACCTCGATCCACGTCGTCCAGCGCACGTCCAGGGCGCGCCTCTTCGGCGGCGATCTGATGGGCTGGTTCCTGTTCTGGGGCTACCAGCTCTTCATCGTCCTGGCGGCGGTCGGCTACCTGACCGGGGTCACCCAGTCCAAGGAATATGCCGAGCCCGAATGGTACGTCGACCTGTGGCTGACGCTGGTCTGGGTCGCCTACCTGGTGGCGTTCGGTGGCACCCTGCTGCGCCGCCGCGAGCCGCACATCTATGTGGCAAACTGGTTCTACCTCGCCTTCATCCTGACCATCGCCCTGCTGCACATCGTCAACAACCTGGCAGTGCCGGTGTCGCTGACGGGAACGAAGAGCTACATCGTCTTCTCCGGCGTGCAGGACGCGATGGTGCAGTGGTGGTACGGCCACAATGCCGTCGGCTTCTTCCTGACCGCCGGGTTCCTGGGGATGATGTACTACTTCATCCCCAAGCAGGCGGACCGGCCGGTCTATTCCTACCGGCTGTCCATCGTGCACTTCTGGTCGCTGATCTTCCTCTATATCTGGGCCGGTCCGCACCACCTGCACTACACCGCCCTGCCCGACTGGGCCCAGACGCTGGGCATGACCTTCTCGATCATGCTGTGGATGCCGTCCTGGGGCGGGATGATCAACGGCCTGATGACCCTGTCGGGGGCCTGGGACAAGCTGCGCACCGACCCCGGCCTGCGCTTCTCGGTCACGGCCGTCGCCTTCTACGGCATGAGCACGTTCGAGGGGCCGGTCATGTCGATCAAGCCCGTCAACGGCCTCAGCCACTACACCGACTGGACCATCGGCCACGTCCATTCGGGCGCGCTCGGCTGGGTCGCCTTCATCGTCTTCGGCGCCGTCTACTACCTGGTGCCGGTGCTGTGGCGGCGGCCGGGGCTGTATTCCCCGCGCCTGGCCTCCTGGCACTTCTGGATCGCGACGCTGGGCATCGTCCTCTACATCACCGCGATGTGGGTGTCGGGCATCATGCAGGGGCTGATGTGGCGCGCCTATGACGAGCTGGGCTTCCTCCAGTACGCCTTCGTCGAGACCGTCGCGGCGATGCACCCCTTCTACGTCATCCGGGCGCTGGGCGGCCTCTGCTTCCTCGCCGGCGCCCTGATCATGGTCTTCAACCTGTGGATGACGGCCAGGGGCGCCCCGGCGCCGGTGGCCGGCCGCGTCCGCGCCGCCGCCTGACCGGAGGGGAATAGCGATGGCCTTCCGCCACGACATCATCGAGCGCAACGTCCTGCTGCTCGCCGTGCTGACGCTGATCACCGTCTCGATCGGCGGGCTGGTGCAGATCATCCCGCTGTTCGCCGTGGAGACCACGATCGAGCGGGTGGAGGGCGTGCGCCCCTACTCCCCGCTCGAGCTGGCCGGCCGCAACGTCTACATCCGCGAGGGCTGCTACGTCTGCCACAGCCAGCAGATCCGCTCCTTCCGCGACGAGGCGGAGCGCTATGGCCACTACAGCCTGGCGGCCGAGAGCATGTACGACCACCCGTTCCAGTGGGGGTCCAAGCGGACGGGGCCGGACCTGGCGCGCGTCGGCGGCAAGTATTCCAACGAGTGGCACGTCACCCACCTGATGGACCCGCGCGGCGTGGTGCCGGAATCGATCATGCCGCCCTACTCGTTCCTGGCCGGCCGGGCGCTCAAGACCGACGACATCGCCGACCACCTGCGCACCAACCGCGCGGTCGGCGTGCCCTACACGGACGAGATGATCGCCAACGCCCTGGCCGACCTGCGCGCCCAGGCCAACCCGGAGGCCGACACCGCCGGGCTGCTGGCCCGCTATCCCAAGGCCGTCGCCGGGGACCTGGACGGCGACCCAAAGCACCTGACCGAGATGGATGCCCTGGTCGCCTATCTGCAGATGCTGGGCACGCTGGTGAAGTTCAGCGACTACACGCTCAAAGACCTGCAGCAGTAGGAGCAAGCAATCATGGAAATCATGGAAATCTACGCCGCGCTGCGCTCGCTCTGGCTCGTCTGGTTCATGGCGCTGTTCCTGGGGATCCTCGTCTGGGCCCTGTGGCCCGCGAACCGGGCCCGCCTGGAAGATCACGGGCGCATCCCGTTCCGCGACGATCGCTGACCCCGACGAAAGGCTGCGGCGATGCCGACCAAGATCGAAAAGGATGCCGTCACCGGCCGGTCGACCACCGGCCATGAGTGGGACGGCATCAAGGAACTGAACACCCCCCTGCCACGCTGGTGGCTCTACGTCTTCTATGCCTGCATCGCCTGGTCGGTCGGATACTACGTGTTCTATCCGTCGCTGCCCTGGGTGCATGGCGTCCTCGGCTGGTCCCGGCGGGCCGAACTGGCCGAAACCATGCAGGCCGAGCGCGAGCGCATCCGCCCGATGCTGGAACGCATCCGCGCGACGCCGATCGCGGCGGTCGACCGCTCGCCCGAGCTGCGGGATTTCGCCTTTGCCGGCGGCCGGGCCGCCTTCGCCGACAATTGCGCGCCCTGCCACGGGGCGGGCGGGGCCGGCGCCAAGGGCGGGTTTCCGGCGCTGGTCGATGACGAATGGATCTGGGGCGGTGACCTGGCCGCCATCGAGCGGACCATCCTCTATGGCGTACGCAGCAGCCACCCCGACACCCGCGCCTCGCAGATGCCGCGGTTCGGCGCCGACCAGATCCTGACCGCGGCCCAGATCGCCGATACGGCCGAGCACGTCCTGTCCCTGTCCGGTCGGTCGACGGATGGCGCCGCGGCCGCCCGTGGCAGTGCCATCTTCGCCGACAACTGCGCGGCCTGCCACGGTCCCGCCGGCCGCGGCAATGTCGAGTTGGGCTCTCCCGATCTCGCCGACCGCATCTGGCTCTTTGGCAGCGACAAGGCCGCCATCGCGCACAGCATCCATCTCGGCCGCGGCGGCGTCATGCCGGCCTGGAATACCCGCCTCGACGAGGCCACCATTAAGATGCTGACCGTCTATGTCCATTCCCTCGGCGGCGGCCGCTAGCCGCGCGCGGCCGGCTGCGGCTCCCGCCGCCGGCCCGCCGAATCCCCCGCCGCCGGGATCGGGCGCGCCCCCGCCGCCGCTCTATGCCGACCGCGTCAAGGTCTACCCCAAGGCGGTGCAGGGCCGCTGGCGCCAGGTGAAATGGGCGCTACTGACCGTGTGCCTGGCCATCTACTACGTCGTGCCCTGGCTGCGCTGGGACCGCGGGCCGCTGGCCCCCGACCAGGCCGTGCTGATCGACCTGGATGCCGGCCGTGCCTATTTCCTCTGGATCGAGATCTGGCCGGAGGAGGTCTACTATGTCACCGGCCTGCTGATCCTGGCGGCCCTGGCGCTGTTCCTGGCGACCAGCCTGCTCGGCCGCGTCTGGTGCGGCTACGCCTGCCCGCAGACGGTTTGGACCGACCTCTTCATGCTGGTGGAGCGCCTGATCGAGGGCGACCGCAACGCCCGCATGCGCCGCGACAAGCAGCCCTGGAGCGCCGACAAGGTCGCCCGCAAGCTGGCCAAGCACGCCGTCTGGCTGCTGATCGCGGCCGTCACCGGCGGCGCCTGGATTCTCTACTTCGTCGACGCGCCCTCCAGCTTCGGCCCGATCCTGCACGGCGAAGGCAGTGTCGCCACCTATTCCTTCATCGCCCTCTTCACGACAACCACCTATCTGCTGGCCGGCTGGGCGCGCGAGCAGGTCTGCACCTACATGTGCCCGTGGCCACGGATCCAGGGCGCGCTGCTCGACGAGAACAGCATCGTCGTCACCTATCGGAACTGGCGCGGCGAACCCCGCGGCAAGCACAAGCTGGGGACCGAGTGGGATGGCCGCGGCGACTGCGTCGACTGCATGCAGTGCGTGGTCGTGTGCCCGACCGGCATCGACATCAGGGACGGCCAGCAACTGGAATGCATCGGCTGCGGCCTGTGCATCGACGCCTGCAACGGAGTGATGGCCAAGGTCGGTCGGCCGCCCAACCTGATCGGCTGGGACACGCTCGCCAACCAGGAAGCCCGCGCGAGCGGCCGTAAGGCGCGCTACAGGCTGTGGCGGCCGCGGACGGTGCTCTACGTCATCCTGATCGCGATCACCGCCATGGTGATGGTGGCCGCGCTCAGCAGCCGGGCCAGTGTCGAACTGACGGTGCAGCGCGACCGCAATCCGCTCTTCGTCACGCTGGCCGACGGCAGCATCCGCAACGGCTACACCGTGAAGGTCTCCAACAAGAGCTGGGAGCCGCAGACCTTCCGCCTGTCGGTCGACGGGCTGACCGGCGCGCTCCTGTCGCTGGCCGATGCCCCCGACAGCCTGACCGACCTGTCCGCCCGGCCCGATGCCGTCGCCACCCGCCGCGTCTTCGTGACGGTGCCGGCGGACTCGTCCGTCGCCGAATCCAGCAGCATCGTGTTCCGCGCGCGCCGCCAGGCCGGTGGCGACAGCGCGAGCCACGATTCCATCTTCCTCGCACCCCGGAAGTAGCGACGATGACCATGCTGGCCACCCCCGCCCCGGCCCCGCGCCGCTCCTGGATTCCCTGGATCTATGCCGGCGGCATGCTGGTCGTGGTCGCGGTCAATGCCGGGCTGATCACGGCCGCCATCAGCACGTTCCCCGGCCTGTCGGTCGACCGGCCCTATGAGCGCGGCATCGCCTACAACCGCATCCTGGCCATGCAGGCGCGCCAGGACCGCCTGGGCTGGACGGGCACCGCCACGATCGCCGGCACGGCCGAAGGCGGGCGCGAACTGGGCGGCCGCGAACTGGTCGTGACGCTGCGCGACCGCGACGGCCGGGCGCTCGACGGGGCCCGGATGCAGGGCCGGCTGGACCGACCGCTGGAGAACGACGCCGCGGTCGTCCTGCAGTTCCAGCCGCGCGCCAACGGCACCTTCGCGGCACCGCTCGACGGTCTCCGACCCGGCCTGTGGCAGGCGACTCTGGACGGGCGCCGCGAGGACGGCAACTTCCGCATGAGCCAACGGCTCGTCCTGCCGTGACCGCGGTCGCGATCATCGCGCAGCGCCCGGCCGAGGTCGCCGGCTGCCGCCACTGCAGCCAGCCGCTGCCGGCGGGTATGGCGGACGGCTTCTGCTGCACGGGCTGTGCGGCCGCCCGCGCCACAGTCGAAGCGCTGGGCCTCGACCGGTTCTACGAGCGCTTCGTCAGCGACGCCGGCCTGCGGGCGCTGCGGCCCGACCCGGCGGCTCAGCCCGAAGCGGCCCCCTTCGCCCGCGATCGCGGCGACGGCACCGCCACGGCCCACCTGATGGTGGACGGGCTGCACTGCGCGGCGTGCATCTGGCTGATCGAGGCAGTACTGGCGCGGGATCCCCGGGTCGTGCATGCCCGCGTCAACATGACAACGCGACGCCTGGTCGTGCAATGGCGGGGCGCCCCCGACTTGGCCGACGCGGTCCTGGCGCCGGTCGCGCGCCTGGGCTTCGCGCTGGCGCCGTTTGATCCGGCGCGTCTGGCCGACGCCGGCGCCCTCGAGGAACGCCGTCTGCTGCGCGCGCTGGCGGTCGCCGGCTTTGCCGCCGGCAACGTCATGCTGCTGTCGGTCGCGGTCTGGTCCGGCCATGACGGCGGCATGGGCACCGCCACCCGCGACCTGATGCACTGGATTTCGGCGGCGATCGCCATGCCGGCCGTTCTCTATGCCGGTCGCCCCTATTTCGAGGGGGCCTGGCGTGCGCTCTCGGCCGGGCGCACCAGCATGGACGTGCCGATCGCCCTCGGCGTCACGCTGGCGACCGCGATGAGCCTATTCGAGACCATCCGGTCCGGGCCCTACGCCTATTTCGATTCCGCGATCACCCTGCTGTTCTTCCTGCTGATCGGGCGCTATCTCGACCATCGCGCCCGCGGCCGCGCGCGGGAGGCAGCCGCCCACCTGCTGGCGCTGCGCATCCAGGCGGCCACCGTGCTGGGTGCGGACGGCACGGCCGAGCGCGTGCCGCTCGACCGCATCCATACCGGCGACAGCGTGCTGGTCGCGGCCGGCGAGCGGATCGCCGTCGACGGCATCGTGCAGGCCGGCCGCTCGGAGGTCGACACGGCATTGGTCACCGGCGAATCCGTGCCGGCCCCGGCGGCACCGGGCACGGCCGTGTTCGCCGGCACCGTCAACCTGTCGGCACCGCTGACCATCCGCGTCAAGGCGATCGGCGAAGGGACCCTGCTGTCAGAGATCGTGCGCCTGATGGAGGCGGCCGAGCATGGCCGCGGCCGCATGGTGGCGCTGGCCGACCGCGTCGCCCGCCGCTACGCGCCCGTCGTCCACTTGGCTGCGCTCGCAACCTTCCTCGGCTGGTCGCTGGGGATGGGCGTGCCGTGGCAGCAGGCACTGCTCTATGCCGTGGCCGTCCTGATCGTCACCTGCCCCTGCGCGCTCGGGCTGGCCGTTCCGGTCGTACAGATCGTCGCCAGCGGTGGCCTGATGCGCCGGGGCGTCCTGCTCAAATCGGCGACGGCGCTGGAGCGGCTGGCCGCTGTCGACACGGTCGTCCTCGACAAGACCGGCACGCTGACCCTGGGACGGCCGAGCCTGATCCCCGACGGCGCCCGCGACCCGGACGACCTGGTGGCCGCGGCGGGCCTGGCCGCGGCCAGTCGCCACCCCCTCGCCCAGGCGTTGATCAACGCGCTCGGCCGGCCGGTCGCCGCCGCCGATGATGTCGTCGAGCATCCGGGCCAGGGCCTGTCCTGGTCCGCGCCCGAAGGGGAATGGCGGCTGGGCAGCCGCGCTTTCTGCGGCGTCGCCGGCAACGAGGGAGATACGCCCGAACTGTTCCTGGCGCGGCCCGGACGCGCCCCGGTGCACTTCGCCTTCACCGACATGCTGCGGCCGGATGCCGCCGCCACGGTGGGGCGCCTGCACCGGGCCGGCCTGCGCGTCCTGGTGCTGTCCGGCGATCGCCCGGCGGCGGTCGCCCGGGCCGCCGCCGCCGCCGGAATCGGCGAGTGGCAGGCCGCGACCGACCCGGCTGCCAAGGTCGCATTCCTGGAGGGGCTGGCCCGTGCCGGCCGGCGCGTGCTGATGGTGGGCGACGGGCTGAACGACGCACCGGCGCTGGCCGCCGCGTCGGTCTCGATGTCGCCCGCGGCGGCTGCCGACGTGAGCCAGGCCGCAGCCGACGTCGTCTTCCAGGGGTGGGCACTGGCCCCCGTCGCCGACACGCTTCAGGTGGCGCGCGCCGCCGCGGCCCGCGCGCGCGAGAACCTGGTGCTGGCCGGGCTCTACAATCTCTGCGCCGTGCCGCTGGCGGTGCTGGGACAAGTCACCCCGCTGGTCGCCGCCATCGCCATGTCGACCTCGTCCATCATCGTCATCGCCAACGCGATGCGCCTGGTTCGGAGCACACGGACATGGACAGCCTGATCTTCCTCATCCCGGTGGCCCTCATCCTGGGCGCGCTGGGTCTTACCGCCTTCCTCTGGTCGCTGCGGAGCGGCCAGTTCGACGATCCCGAGGGGGCCGCACGCCGCATCCTCCTCGACGACCCGCGCGACGACCGCCGCTAAACCCCATCGACAGGAGAAGCCCCTTGTCCCCGAACAGCTCCTTCGTGCTCGGCGCCCTCATCGCCGTGCTCGGCATCCTTGGCCTGTTCCTGGCCGCCCGCACCATGGACCCCGGCATGTATGTAGCCGGCCTGATCTTCGCCGCCTTCGCCGTCTTCTTCGATTTCTGGCTGATCAAGCACTGGTTCGACCAGGCCGAGGCGGCCGCCGCGCGGGAGGCTCACCGGCACGGCTGAGCCGCGGCCGCCGATGCGGCAAGCTGCACGATTGTCCCCCCTCGATCCCGGCGCTAGCATTGCCGGATCGAGCCTGCCGTCGTGCGGGCGCCCACATGAAGATTCGTGGCGACCATGGCCACCTGCGCCGGCGTCCCGCCGCCACGCCCATCATCGGAGACGCCCGAGCTAGAGGAGCTCTCGCTCAGGGCCGCCTACCTTCAGTCGATCCTCGACACCGTACCCGACGCGATGGTGGTGATCGACGACCGCGGGACCATTGAGCGCTTCAACCGCGCGGCGGAACGGCTATTCGGCTACGCCGCCGCCGAGGTCACCGGCCAGAACGTCAAAATCCTCATGCCCTCGCCCTATCGGGAAGCCCATGACGGCTATCTCGATCGCTACCTTTCCACCGGCGAACGCCGGATCATCGGTATCGGCCGGCTGCTGGTCGGCCTGCGGCGTGACGGCAGCACCTTCCCGATGGAACTGGCGGTGGGCGAGATGCGCACGGGCGAAGTGCGCAAGTTCACAGGCTTCATCCGCGACCTGACGGAGCGGCAACGCACCGAGGCCCGCCTCCAGGACCTTCAGCAGGAACTGCTCCACATCTCGCGCCTGTCCACCATGGGGGCCATGGCATCCAGCCTGGCGCACGAGCTGAACCAGCCGCTGACGGCCGTCGCCGGCTTCATGGCGGCCGGCGTGCGCTTCCTGGCCGACCCCACGGCCGAGAATGTCGCGATGGCGCGAGAGGCGCTGAAGGGCGCCGGCGAGCAGTCGGTGCGGGCCGGCCGCATCATCGGCCGCCTGCGCGAGTTCGTGGCCAAGGGCGAGAGCGAGAAGCGCTCGGAAAGTATCGTCAAGCTGGTCGAGGAAGCCAGCGCCCTGGCGCTGGTCGGCGCCAAGGAGCGCGGCATCCGCGTCCAGTACCGCATCGACCGTGGCATAGAACGGGTGCTGGTCGACAAGGTGCAGATCCAGCAGGTGATCCTCAACCTCGTGCGCAACGGCATCGAGGCCATGGAAGGATCGCCCGTGCGCGAACTGACCGTCGCCACCCATGCCGAGGCGGACGGCCGGACCGTGCGCGTCTCGGTCGCCGATACCGGCGGCGGGTTGCCGGCAGAGATCGCCGAGCGGCTGTTCCAGCCATTCGTCACCACCAAGGCCCAGGGGATGGGGGTCGGCCTGTCGATCTGCCGATCCATCGTCGAGGCCCATGGCGGGCGAATCCGCTGGGACCCGAACCCTGGCGGCGGCTCGATCTTCAGCTTCACGGTCAGCGCTCTGCGGCCGGGCGACGCCGCCGACGACGAGCGGCCGAGGCAATGACCGGGGAGATCGAGCGCACCGTCCACGTCGTCGACGACGACCAGGGGGTGCGCGACGGCCTGTCGATGCTGCTGCGATCGGCCCGGTTCGCGGTGGAGACCTATTCCTCCGGCCCGGCCTTCCTGGCGCGCGCGGCCGACCTGCGGCCGGGATGCGTGCTGCTCGACATCCGCATGCCCGAGATGAGCGGCCTGGAATTGCAGCAGGAGCTGCGGCGGCGGCGCATCCTGCTGCCGGTGATCGTCATGACCGGCCATGGCGATGTCGCCGTGGCGGTCCAGGCCATGAAGGCAGGCGCGGTCGACTTCGTCGAGAAGCCGTTCGACGAGGACCAGTTGCTGGGGCTCGTCGAAGCCGCCCTGGCCGCGGCCGCGACCACCCACCGCCGGGCCCGGGATGCCGCCGAGGCCGCCGCCCTCGTCGCCACCCTGTCGCATCGCGAGCGCGACGTGCTGGACGGCCTGGTTTCCGGGCGATCCAACAAGCAGATCGCCTTCGACCTCGACATCAGCCCCCGCACCGTCGAAATCTATCGCGCCAACATGATGGAGAAGCTGCAGGCACGGACGGTCTCCGCCGCCGTGCGGGTGGCGATCCTGGCCGGCGTTTCGGTCGACGAGGCGGGCTAGGGACTTTCCCTTAATTGCGGCGCAAGGCCGCGCATGCCCCTTTCTTCCGGCGGCCGCCCCTTCCGGACGGTGCCAGGAACCAGAGAGGCGCAGCGCAGCCGTGTCCCGCGACACCGGCCCCGATACGGGATTGGTCGTCCTGGTGGACGATGACGACGCCGTGCGGTCGGCGCTGGAGATGCTGCTGGCGTCCTGCGGCTGGCGGGTCCGGGCATTCGCGTCGCCAGATGACGCGCTGGCAGCCGCCCTCCCGGCCGGCCGGGAGGGCTGCCTTGTCGTCGACTACCAGATGCCGGGCATGAACGGCTTGCAGTTGCTGGACCGCCTGCGCGCCGCCGGCTGCCACCAGCCGGCCATTCTGATCACCGGCAAGGTGGACGGCCGCCCCCGGCTCGATCGCTGCGCGGCGGCGCGCGGCCTGTCGACCCTGCTGGACAAACCCCTGGATGCCGACGCCCTGGTCGCCGCCATCGCCGCCCTGCTGGCAGACGGCCGGTAGCGGCCGCCTCCGTACAACTACCTAAGGGTATTCCACGAATTTCCGGGCGACGGCGGCGGGCCTACTCCTTGGCGACGATTTCGGCCAACCGGGAGAAACCGATGCAGTCGCTGGCGATCGCCACAGGCGCCCACCCGATCGAGCCGTCGGCGTTCCGCAACCTGCCACCTTCGCGCGGCCCCCGGCCAGCGCCGCAGGATGTCCTGCGCGGCCTGCAACCGATCGCGGTGGTCACCCCCTGCGAGGCGGGCCACGCAATCTTCCGCGAGGGCGATCCCGCGACCCATTGGTATCAGGTGGCAACGGGGGCGCTGCGCAGTTGCAAGCTGCTGGCCGACGGCCGCCGCCAGATCGGCGAGTTCCTGCTGCCGGGCGACGTCTTCGGCTTCGAGGTCGGCGACGCCCATACGCTCGACGTGGAGGCGTTGGGCCACGCCTCGGTGACCCGCTTCTCGCGCGGTCGCATCCGCCTCCTTTTGGAGACGCGGCCCGAGCTCGCCGCTCGCTTGCCGCAACTGGCGTTCGAGACGACCGCCCGGGCTCACGCCCGGCTGCTCGTGCTGGCCCGCCAGACCGCGCAGGAGCGCGTCGTCGGCTTCGTGCTGGAGATGGCACGGCGCCTGGCGGTCGGCGGCAGCGATTTCGTCCTGCCGATGAACCGCAACGACATCGCCGACTATCTGTGCCTGACAATCGAAACGGTGTGCCGGGTGATCGCCGACCTCAAGCGCGACGGGCTGATCCAGGCGACCTCGGCCCAGCACATCGCGATCCTCGACCGGGCGGCACTGGAGCGGCTGGCCGTCGCTTGAGACGACGACGGCCAGCCATGGCCGTCAGGGCTTGGCGAACTTCAGGGCTTGGCGAACTTCAGGGCTTGGCGAACTTCAGGACGAACTGGTCCTTGGGCTGCGGCGGGTCCGGCGTGTTGCGGTCGCGCGGGTCATTGGGGTTGCGCAGGAAATCGCCGACCGCCACCAGCTTCAGGCCGGCGGCCTCGACCTCCTGGCGCACGAACGCCTCCTCGACCCGGTGCAGCGTGCCGGCCTCGGAAATGCCGGTGCCCGGCCGGCCGGCATGGTCGGCGATGACGTAGATCCCGCCCGGCTTCAAGGCGCGGAAGACCGCGGCATTCATGGCCGCACGGTCGAT
This sequence comes from Stella humosa, assembly GCF_006738645.1. GTDB lineage: Bacteria > Pseudomonadota > Alphaproteobacteria > ATCC43930 > Allostellaceae > Allostella > Allostella humosa. The sequence goes on from NZ_AP019700.1 coordinate 3,524,035, forward strand.
GCCGAGATGGCCCAGGTCGTGATAGTTGAACATCAGCGTGACGAGGTCGAAGCGGCTAGACGCCAGTTCGGGCGGGACCGGATCCTCGAACGGGCGGGACAGGGCCACGATGGGCGCGGCAGCAACGCCCGCGGCCTTCAGCTTGGCGTCGCGGTCGGCCAGCGCCACCGGCGACGGGCGTGGCGGCGGTGTGGCCGGGGCGGCGGCGCGCGGCGGGGCGGCCGCCGTCGGGTGGCTGTTCCCCTCGGGTACCGCCTGCATGGCGGCAGGCCGCGGCGGGCCGGGTGGCCGGCTTTGGCCATAGACCATCCCGGTCGGACCGGCGGCCCGCGCGACCAGTTCCGTGGTGTAGCCGCCGGCAGCACTGAGATCGAGCGCCACCGTGCCGGGCTGGATGGCGAGGAAGGCCAGCATGCGGTCGGGCTTGCGGCGCAGGTCGTTGGTGCGATCGGCCTCGGACCGGTCGGGGCTGGCAAGGATCTGGGCGATGCGATCGGGCGATATGGCGTCCGGCCCAGACGACGGCACCGCGCAGCCGCCCAGCGCCAGGCCGGCGGCGACCGCGACGGCGGCCAGGACATTGTACCTTGCAGTCATCGTCGCCCCCTGCCCTTACCCATCAGCCCGAAGGCGAACGCCGTCGGCCGCATGATGGTATCCGGTATTGCCGGGGTCGGCCAGAAGAGCGGAGGCGACAGCCATCGCCGCGCCTCACGCGCCGAAATAGGCCGCTTCCGCCCGCCCCGCGCCGGCCAGGGCCGCGGGCTCGCCGGCGAACGATACGCTGCCGCTCTCCAGCACATAGGCGTGGCCCGCCACCCGCAGCGCCAGCCCCAGGTTCTGCTCCGACAGCAGGAAGGCGACGCCGCGCTCGGTGTTGAGCCGCCGGACGACGGCGAAGACCTCGGACGCGATCGCCGGGGCCAGGCCCATGGTCGGCTCGTCGAGCAGCATCAGCGCCGGGCGGCCCATCAGCCCACGGCCGATCGCCGCCATCTGCTGCTCGCCGCCCGACAGGTATCCCGTCTTCTGCTTCCGCCGCTCGCGCAGGCGCGGGAAGAGGGCGTAGACCTCCTCCAGGTCGCTGCGGATGCCGGCGCGGTCCGAGCGCGAATAGGCACCCATGCGGAGGTTCTCCTCCACGTCGAGTTGCCGGAAGAGCCGCCGGCCCTCCAGCACGTGGACGATGCCGCGCCGCACCAGCTCGGCCGTCGTGCGCGTGTCGATCGCCTCGCCGCGAAAGCGGATGCGGCCGCGGCGGACGCTGCCGCCCTCGGCCGCCAGCACCCGCGAGACCGCCTTCAGCGTCGTCGACTTGCCGGCGCCGTTGGCCCCGAGGAGGGCGACCACGCCCCCCTCGGGCACCACCAGCGACACCCCCTTCAGGGCCAGGACGCTGCCGTCATAGACGACCTCGACGCCCTCCAGCTCCAGCAGGGGAACGGTCGCGGCCATCGGCTACTGCTTGGCCTTCACTTCGGCCCGGTAGGCCGCGGCCGAGCGCTTCACCTCGTCCCACACCACGTCCTCGTAGGGCGGGATCCAGCCGGAGATTGTGGTCCAGGTCTTGCCGTCCCAGCGCTGGAACACCTGCCCGTCGACGCCGCCATGATACTGCGGGGTCAGCGAGATCTCGGGCACGAGGCCTTCGGCACCCAGTTCCTTCAGCCGCTCCTTGGTCAGCTTCACCTTGTTGAGGCCGTTCAGCACCTTCTCGCCCGTCAGCGGCAGGCCCTGGTCGCGGATGGCGTGGCCGAACGCCTCGGCGATCAGGATGCCGGTCAGGACGCCACGGTTGTAGGCAACGGTGCCGACCCGCTCGCGCTCGATGTTGCCCTTCCCGGCATCATGCACCTTAGCCAGGATCTCCTTGATCACCGGGAAATCGCGGCCGACGCCGTGGTAGTTGGCCGAGACGTAGTTCTTGGCCAGGTCGCCGGCGGCGACAATGTCTTCCTCCGAGCCGCACCAGAGCGTGCCGATGAACTTGTCGATCGGAAAGCCGACCTTCTGGATCTCGGTGAAGGGCACGGTGCAGGACTGGCCGTAGTTCCACTGGACGGCCCAGTCGGCGCGGTAGCGCCGGGCGATGTCGACCCAGGCGGCGCTCTGCTCCAACCCCGGCGGCGGCAGCGGGAACGACTTCCACTCGAAGCCGAAGCGCTTGGACAGCACCTCCAGCACCGGGATCGCGCCGCGGCCATAGGCGTTGTCGAGATGGATGAAGGCGATCTTCTTGCCCTTCAGCTTGTCCTCGCCGCCCTCGCGCTGGGCGAGGTAGCGGATCGTCGAGGAGGCCTGGGCCCAGAAGTTGGCGACGACCGGGTAGAGGTAGGGAAAGGTCTCGCCGTCGGTGGAGTCGGCGCGGTTGCCGGCGGGGTTGATGCCGGCCACCTTGTCGGCCGCCAACCGCTCGCCCAGGGCCACCACGGCCGGCGTGCTGTTGGGATAGACGATCTTCCACTCGCCGCGGAAGCGCTCGTAGCATTCCAGTGCGCGCGGCGTCGCATAGGCGAACTCGCACTCGCTCCAGCGGATCTTGGCGCCCTCGATGCCGCCCTTGGCGTTCAGCAGGGCGAAATAATCCTGCTGGCCGCTGCTGACGCCGGTGGCCCCGGTGGCGAAGGGGCCGGTGCGCGTCACTAGCATGGGGTGGTGGATCTCCGGGTCGGCGGCGGCGGCCGGCACTGCGTCGAACACCGGCACCAGGCTGCCTAGCGCCAGCAGGCCAAGCGCGAGCGCCCGGCCCCGTCTCTTGGGCACGTCATTGGTCATGATTGTCTCCGTGAGATGGAAGTTGAGCGCAGTCGATTTGCGGCGCGCGTGACCAGCCGGGCCAGGCCGCGTGGCTCGGCGATCAGGAAGACGAGCAGGAGCAGACCGAACACGACGTGCTCGGCGTTCGATATCAGGGCGGAATTGACCGCCCCGCCGCCGACGAAGGCCGCTCCCCAGGTCAGCGAGACGCTGATCGCGACGGGCAGGAGCGCGATGAAGGCCGCCCCCAGGTAGGAGCCGAGCACCGAGCCCAGCCCGCCGACGATGATCATGCCGAGCAGCTTGATCGACAGCTCGAGCTGGTACTCCTCGACGCTGGCGATCCCGGTCCAGGCGAAGACGACCAGCGCGCCGGCGACGCCGCCATAGAAGGCCGCCACGGCGAAGGCGAAGAGCTTGTAGCGGAAGGCCGGCACGCCCAGCACCTCGGCCGCCACCTCGCGCTCGCGGATGGCGATCCAGGCCCGGCCGATCCGGCTGGCGACGAGGTTGCGGGCGAACAGCGTCAGCGGCACGGCGACGGCCAGCACCAGCAGGTACTTGTCCAGCGTGCTGCGGATCTCCCACGGACCCAGCATGATGCGCGGGATGCCGATGGTGCCGTGCGCCTCGGCGCCGAACCATGGCACCCGCTGGATCGCCCACAGCACGACGACCTGGGCCGCCAGCGTCGCCACCATCAGATAGAGCCCGCGGATGCGCCGCGTCGGCAGGCCGACCACGACGCCCACCAGGGCGCTGGCGCCGCCCGCCGCCAGCAGGGCCAGCGGCAGCGGCAGCCCGTAGCGGCCGTAGGAGATGGCACCGACGAAGGCGCCGACGGCCATGAAGGCCGCCTGTCCCATGGAGATCTGGCCGGCGCAGCCGACCAGCAGGTTGAGGCCGAGTGCGGCCAGCCCGTAGATCAGGGCCGGCATCGCCACGCCCTTGATCCAGTATTCGCCGCCCGCCAGCGGCAGCGCCAGGAACAGGGCCGCGGCGGCAACGATCGCTGCCAGGCGCAGCCGGCGCGACGTCGCCGTCTCCGGCAGGACGATGGCGGGCGCGCTCATATCCGCTCGACCGACTTCTCGCCCAGCAGCCCGTGCGGGCGCAGCAGCAGCACCAGCAGGGCCGCCAGATAGGCGATCATCTCCTGCACGCCGCCGCCGACGATGGGCCCGAGGAAGCCTTCGCCCAGCGCCTCGGCCGCCCCCACCAGCAGGCCGGCCAGGATGACGCCCGGAATGCTCTCGATGCCGCCGATGATGAGGATGGGCAGCGCCTTCAAGGTGATCTGGGTCATGCCGAAATGGACGCCGATGCGGCTGCCCCACAGGACGCCCGCCACGATCGCGACCGCACCCGCCAGGGTCCAGGCCGCGGCCCACACCCGGTGGGTCGGCACGCCCATGGCCTGGGCCGCGATCGGGTCGCTCGCCAGCGCGCGCAGGCCGAGGCCGACCCTGGTCCAGCGGAAGAAGAGCGCGATCAGCAGCACCGACAGGCCGGCCACGCCCGCCCCCATCAGGTCGGCCGGCGACACATAGACGCCATGGAACTGCAAGGGTGCCGCCGGCAGGTCGAGCTTCAGCCCACGCGGCTGGTTGCCCCAGACGATCTGCGCCACGCCTTCCAGGATGGAGGCAACGGCCACCGTCGCCATGAAGATCGCCAGCGCCGATCGCCCGACCAGCGGTCGCAGCACGAAGCGCTCGACCGCGACCGCGATCACCGCCATGCCGGCCAGCGCCGCCGCCAGCGCGCCCGCCAGTCCGAACACCGGGCGCAGGCCCACCACCATCAGGGCGGCGAACAGCGTCATCGCGCCCTGGGCGAAGTTGAAGACGGCCGAGGCCTTGTAGATGAGGACGAATCCAAGGGCGACCATGGCGTACATGACGCCGATCAGAAGGCCGGTGATCGTCAGCTCGACGGCATAGACGAGGTCGTTCATGCGTGCCCCGCGATATCCAGGGCGTCGCCGCCATCGCCGAAATAGGCCCGCACCACCTCGGGGTCGCGGCGCACGTCGGCGGGCGCGCCCTCGGCGATCTTCTCGCCATGGTCGAGCGCCATCACCCGGTCGGACAGCGCCACCACCAGGCCGATGTCATGCTCGATCATCACCACCGTCGTGCCGAAGCGGTCGCGGATGCGGCGGATGCTGGCGGCAATGTCCTGCTTCTCGGCGGCGTTCATGCCGGCCAGCGGCTCGTCGAGCAGCAGCAGCTTCGGCTCCATGGCGATCGCGCGCGCCAGCTCCACCTTCTTCTTCACGCCATAGGGCAGCGCCTCGACGTGGGCGTCTGCCACCCCCTCCAGGTCGAGGAAGGCGAGTGCGGCGCGCGCCGCCTCGCGGTGGCGCCGCGCCTCGGCGCGCACGAAGGGCCAGGCGAAGCCGCAGGACAGCAGCCCCGCCCCCATCTTCTGGTGCCGGCCGACCAGGATGTTCTCCAGCACCGTCAGGTCGCCGAACAGGGCGACGTTCTGGAACGTCCGCGCGATGCCGCGGCCGGCCAGGCGGTGCCGCGGCTGGCGGCTGCCCTCCACGCCGAAATGATGCACGCGGCCGGCGCTCGCCCGGTAGGTGCCGCTGACGACGTTGAGGAGCGAGGTCTTGCCGGCGCCGTTGGGCCCGATGATGCCGAAGATCTCGCCCTGGCCGACGCGAAAGCCGACGCCGCGCAGCGCCTCGACCGCGCCGAAGCGCAGCGACAGCCCCTCGACAACGAGCGGATCGACCGCGGCCATCACCGGGCGCCGGCCGCGGCGATGGCCTCCAGCGCGAAGGCCGTGTCGATCACCGGCGCGTAGGCGTCGTTGATCTGGGCCAGCGTCTGCTCATGCAGCGGGTGGGTGGTGCCGGTGGCGTCGCCGATGACGATCGGCACAAGCCCCAGTTCGCGCGCGCTGCGCGCGGCCATCTCGACGCACCAGTCCGTGTGGTAGCCGGTGATGACCAGCGTGCGGATGCCCCACTGGGCCAGCCAGCGCTCGATCGGCGTGCCGGCGAAGATGCTCCAGCCGGGATAGACCAGGCTGACGTCCGCGGGCTGGCGGATCGCCTCGACGTCGGCCACCAGTTCCGCCTCCCACGCCTTGCGGGCGGCATCGCCGCGATAAGCGCGGTTCCAGTGGGCGTACTGGGCGCGGTCGAGCACGCTGCCCGTCTCACGCTCGCCGACGAAGCGGTCGTAGCGCAGCCACAGGAACTGGTTGCCGGGACGCCGGAGCGCGCCTGCCAGACGCAGCATGTTGGCCAGGCTGCCCCCCTGCTCGCGCGCACCCACCCAGATGCCCTCGCCCGCCAGCACGCCCTCGGGGTCGAGGATGCTGTTCTGTGCGTCGATGCTGACGAAAGCCAGCGGGCCACCCAGCAATGCCGGGAAGTCCAACTCCGCCCATTGTTCGTGAAGACCCAACGACGCGACCCCTTTGCGAATGGGCGCGGACGTTAGCGTCGGGTTGCGGACCGAGGAATCTAATTTGTCTATCATTGGACCCTAGAATCCCTTTCCATCAGCTTGTCTATCGGCAGATGGGCTTTTTTCTAGTTGCCCATATCCGCCCGTTGGCGTCTACATGAAGGCTCCAGCATCCGGAGAAGGACGGCGACCATGAGTGCAATTCATCTGCATCCCGACAGACACGTTGCAACGAGCCTGCCAAGTTCGCATGCGCAGTGGGCCAAACTCGACCTCGCCGAAACTTTGGCATACCCCTCGCTGCTGCTGGTCATTGGTCAATCGAACAGCATCCTGACACAGACTGGCGCCCAGGCGCACGAACGACTTTGGGAGCGCACGCGTCGCCCGGGCGGGACCCTGCCCAACACCCTGAAGCTCGTCGAGGCGACGCGCGCCGCCCGCCAGCGGGTGGCCTGGACGCGCTACGAGATCTTCCGCCAGGCCTATCCGCAGACGCTGGTCGACCGGGCGCAGTACGACCACTGGATGGCCGACAAGGCCGACTGGACCGACGCCGACCGCGAGCGCGACGCCGGCACCGTCGACGACATCCAGGCCGTGCAGCAGCCGGAAGACGCGACCATCTTCTATTCGTCGCTGGGGAACGTGTTCCTGGGCACCATGCTGACACAGCACCTGGCGGCCTGGGGCGTGCGCACGATCCTGCTGGCGGGCTACCATCTCGACTGGTGCATCGAGCAGGCTGCCCGTACGGCGCGCGACATCGGTTTCAACCCGATCGTCGTCGGCGATGCCACCGCCTGCGGCCGCGAAAGCGACGAGACGCCGACGCTGGAGCGCATCGACACCTTCTTCGCGCCGGTGATCTCGACCGCCCAGGCCTTGGCCTGCCTGGCCGAGGGCGCCAGCCGCCGCGACGCGCGCGGCTGGCCGGCCTGAACGTCAACCGCAGGAAAATCGCGGGCAGCCGGCAAGTATTTCTGCCTCTCGCTGTCCCGGGGGCCTGACCACCATCCCGGTCGACGGAAGATCGACCAGGGATGGGTCGCCCGCATCGTCCACTGTTCCGGGCCCGGGTGCGACTTCGACCGGGTGCGACTTCGACCGAGGGCGCGAACCGCCGATGCAGGTGCCGCTCGAGCGCGGCACGTGCCGGCGGCGCGGATCGGTGCCGACCGATCCGCGCCGTAGCCGCTATTTCCGGTCGGGCGCCGTCCGATCAAGGGCCTGGCGCAGGTCGGCGATGATGTCGGCGGCATGCTCGATGCCGATCGACAGGCGGACATAGCCCGGCGTCACGCCGCTCGCGAGCTGGTCCTCCACCGTGAGCTGCGAGTGGGTCGTCGTCGCCGGGTGGATCGCCAGCGACCGGACATCGCCGATGTTGGCGACGTGGTAGAGCAGCTCCAGCGCGTCGATGAACTGCCGCCCGGCATCGACGCCGCCCTTCAGCTCGAAGCCGACCAGCGCGCCGTAGCCACCCTGCAGATAGCTCTCCGCCCGGCGGCGCTGCTCACCGCTCTGCAGGCCGGGGAAGATCACGCGCTCCACCGCCGGGTGGTCCTGCAGGAAATTCGCCACCTCGATCGCATTGGCATTCTGCTGACGCAGGCGCAGCGGCAGCGTCTCCAGGCCCTGGATAAGCTGGAACGCGCTGAAGGGGGAGATCGCCGCCCCGATGTCGCGCAGCAGCTTGGTGCGGATGCGCAGGATATAGGCGATCGGGCCATGAGCCTTGGCCGCCTCGGTCCAGATCGCGCCGTGGTAGCTCTCGTCCGGTTGGGTCAGCAGCGGGAACCGTTCGGCATGCTCTTCCCACGGGAAGTTGCCGCCATCGACGATCACACCGCCGATGGTGGTGCCGTGGCCGCCGATATACTTGGTCGCCGAATGGACGACGACGGCCGCGCCATGGTCGAGCGGGCGGGCGATCAGGGGTGCGGCCGTGTTGTCGACCACCAGCGGCACGCCGAGCGAGCGACCGATGTCGGCGACCTCGCGGATCGGGAAGACCTGGAGCTTCGGGTTCGGCAGGGTCTCTGCATAGTAGGCCTTGGTGCGGGCGTCGGTCGCCCGGCGGAAGCTCTCGGGATCGGCCGGGTCGACGAAGCGCGCCTCGATGCCGAACTGCTTCAGGCTTGAGGCGAACAGCGCCCAGGTGCCGCCGTAGAGGTCGGTCGAGGTGACGATGTTGTCGCCGCTGCTAGCGAGGTTGAGGACCGAATAGGCCGATGCCGCCTGCCCCGAGGCGACGGCCAGGGCTGCCACCCCGCCTTCGAGTGCCGCGATGCGCTGCTCGAACGCATCCTGGGTCGGGTTCGAGACGCGGGTGTAGATGTGCCCCAACTCCTCCAGCGCGAACAGACGCTGGGCGTGGCCGGTGTCCTGGAACTGGTAGGACGTGGTCTGGTAGATCGGCACCGCGACCGAACCGGTGGCGGGGTCCGCGCGGTAGGTGCCGCCATGCAGGGCCAGGGTCTCCGGCCGGGTATAGGTGGTGGGCATCGGCTGCTCCTTGCTCAATAGGCGGATGCGAGGGCCTGCGGCCTCGTCAGCTCGCCCGCGTCGAGAATATCCGCATAGTGGCGGCGCGCCACGTCGGGATGGGAGCGCAGTCGCCCCTTCAGGTAGTTGCGCCCGACCTCGCGGAAGATCGGGTTGGAGGGATCGCGGGTGACGCCGCGGGCCCGCGCCGCCAGGGCCGGCGGCAGGTCGAGCACCGGGATCTCGGCATCGAGCCGGGCGCCCAGGAATAGCGCGGCCGACAGGCGGTCGACGCCAGCCGGCGGCGTGATCACCTGGTGCACGTTGGCGCGCAGGTAGCCATTCGAGGCCAGTTCCAGCAACTCGCCGACATTGACGATCAGCGCGCCCGGCAGCGGGTCGGCATCCAGCCATTCCCCGTCCACCTCGACCTGCAGGCCGCGCTGGCTCCCTTGCACGAGGATGGTGACGAAGCCGCTGTCCTTGTGCGGCCCGACGCCCTGGTCGCTGCCGGCGGCGTCGCGTCCGGGATAGCGGATGATCTTGACCAGTTGGTTGGGATGCTCGGCATAGACCGGCTCGAAGACGTCCTCGGGCTGGCCGAGGGCGGCGGCGAAGGCGCGGATGACGCGGATCGCGAGCTGGGTGGCTTCGCCCTGCCAGCGCAGCAGGACATCGCGCAATTCCGGCTGGGCTTCCGGCCACTGGTTCGGCCCTTGCAGGCGCCGCCAGGCCGGGGTGTCCGCATCGCGCGGCAGGGCCGGCCGCTCGGCGCCGACATCGAGCTGCTCGCGCCAGTCCGGCAGGCCGCGCGTATGTTCCCGCCCGGCCCGGGTATAGCCGCGGAAATGCGGGGAGTTGACCATCTCGATGGCGAGCTTGTCGGCGTCCGGCAGCGAGAAGAAACGGCGCGAGGCGGCGAAGAACTCGTCGATGAAGGCCGGGTCGATGCCGTGGCCGACGACGTAGAAGAAGCCGAACCGGTGCGCCTGCTCCGTCAGCGCGGACAGGAAATCCGCCCGCTCCGCGCCGCCGGCCTCGAAACGCCGCAGGTCGAGCACCGGAAGATTGGTGGCCTCGGGAGGCGACCCCATGGAACCCTCATCACTTGATTGAAGCGGCGAAGATGGGTTTCCCGAATTCCCCTGTAAAACGAGCTTTTCTCCGCACTGGACTTAGAAATTCTTGTGCCTGGGGCACGCTAACGGGCGCGCGGGGACGGCCGGCAGATGAATGCAGCCCTCGCTCTTCCCCTGGCCGCGCCAGCGGCCGGCGCGTGCCTCTTCCCGCGGTGCTACGCGGTCGGTGTAGAGCATGCAGCCGATCGAGCGATAGCCTTCGGCGACCATCGGATGCTCGGGCCGGCCATGCAAGGCTATGCGCCCCGACATTGCCCGGTCGCCCGGGCCGCCCCGGCCCCTGCCTCGCCTCACCCCATCGTCGCAGCCGCGCCGGCGGCGCCGAGATCGAGCACCATGCGCCCTTCGATCCGGCCGGCCTTCAGATCGGCGAAGATCGCGTTGATATCCTCGAGCGGCGCCGTGCGAATCTCGGCCCGCACCAAGCCCTCGGCGGCGAAGGCGATCGCCTCGTCCAGGTCGCGACGGGTGCCGACGATGGAGCCGCGCACGGTGATGCGCTTCAGGACGATCTCGAAGATCGGCGCGGCGAACTGCCCGGGCGGCAACCCGACCAAGCTGACCGTGCCCTTGCGCCGCACCATCTCCAGCGACTGGGCAAAGGCCGCGGGCGACACCGCGGTCACCAGGATGCCGTGTGCGCCGCCGTTGGTAGCCTTGAGCACGTCGGCGGTGGCGTCGGGCGAGCGGGCATCGACGGCGACGTCGGCGCCGGCCCTGAGCGCCAGTTCCAGCTTGGCCGGCGCCACGTCGAGCGCGACGACGTGCAGCCCCATCGCCTTGGCGTACTGGATCGCGACATGGCCCAGGCCGCCCACGCCCGAGATCGCCACCCATTCACCCGGCCGCGCCTCCGTCTCCTTCAAACCTTTGTAGGAGGTGACGCCGGCACAGAGGATGGGCGCGATCCGAGCCAGGTCGAGGCCGGCCGGGATGCGCGCCACGAACGGGGCCGCGGCGATCACATACTCCGCGAAGCCGCCATCGCAGCTATAGCCGGTATTGTGCTGGTGGCCGCACAGAGTCTCCCACCCCGTCTGGCAGTATTCGCAGGCAAGGCAAGCATCGTGCAGCCACGCCACGCCGACGGTATCGCCCTCCTTGAGCCCGGTCACGCCCGCGCCCAGCGCGGCGACGATGCCCGCCACCTCGTGCCCGGGAATGAATGGCGGCTTCGGCCGGATCGGCCAATCCCCATCGGCCGCGTGCAGGTCGGTGTGGCACACGCCGCAGGCGACCACCCGGACCAGCACCTCTCCCGGCCCTGGCTCCGGAACACCGACCTCGCGGATATCGAGCGGCTGGCCGAATGCGTGCACGACCGCGGCCTTCATCGTCCTTGCCATGACTTCGTCTCCTATCGTTGCCGCCAGGGTAGCGGCCGCGATCGGAGCCGACGTTGAGCGAGATCAACGCCGGGCGGGTGGCCTGCGGCACGCACGTGCTGGTCCGGCCGCAGCCGATCAAGGTGTTCGGGTTTCCCGGCGAGCGCGCCCACGTCGAGCGCGTCCGCCTTCGCTCTCAGTCGAAAAGGTCCGGTTCTTCGGCCGTGACCATGTCCCAGTAGGGCTGGAAGGCGAAGAAGTTGCCGATCTCGTTGCCGACCTGCGCTGCCGTGTGCCGGGCGACCGCGTCCGGCATCGGCCGGGTCGGGCCGGCGGCCTGGGCCAGGAGCTGGACCTGGCAGGCGTTCTCCAGCGCGAGATAGCGCCAGACCGCCGCTTCGACCGAACGGCCGACCGTGAGGATGCCGTGATTCTGCAGGATCACCGCCTTGCGGGGCCCGAGCGCGGTCGCGATCTTCTCGCCCTCGCTCGTGTCGAGCACCACGCCCGAGAACTCCTCGAACACCGCGTGGTCCTCGAAGAAGGCGGCCGAATCCTGGGTCAGCGGCTCCAGCGGGCGGCCCAGGGCCGACCAGGCCTTGCCGTAGAGCGAGTGCGAATGGGCCGCCGCGACGACATCCGGCCGCGCCTTGTGCAGCTCGGAATGGATGGCGAAGGCTGCCTGGTTGAGCCGCGCCTTGGCCCGGGCCGGCGGCAGCACGATCTCCCCGCGGTCACTGACCAGCATCAGGTCCGACACGGTGATGCGGCTGAAATGCACACCGAAGGGATTGACCCAGAAATGGTCGGTCCATTCCGGATCGCGGGCGGTGATGTGGCCGGCACCACCCATCTCGAAGCCGTGGCGCGCGAAGAGCCGATACCCCGCCGCCAGACGCTGCTTGCGATAGAGCCGCTCCAGCTCGACCGTCCGCTGAACCGGCAGTTCGTCAGAACCCGGTGCCGGGAACGTCGTCTCGATCTTTTGCGCGTGCGCCTCGATGGCGGGGCGCTCGGTGCGCAGGGCTACGGCCATGACGAAATCCTTCGGGCAGATGGGAGGGCGACGGCACAATCGGCCGCATCGCCCTACCCTGCCCGCCGACCGCAGCGTCGGCAATCGAGATATTGTCTTCTTGTCCGTGAATTACTTTGGCGCAGCCAGTCGATACTGCCGATATTTTACGCATCACCGTGGAATACTGCTCAGCAGACAGCCATTCCACATTTCCGGCACGCCAACCGACGGCCCCCGGGTGCCGTTCAGCGGGCCGCGGATTGCCGCCATACGGCATCGCGCACGACAATCGGCCGCGCGATCAGTCCCAGGCCGTGAAACACGTCGGCAATCGCCTGCTGCTGGGCGATGACAGCTTCGTCCATCGGCTTCAGTTCGATGCCGAGCCGCATCAGGGTACGTTCCTGCGCCGCGGGCTCGACGCCGGTCGCCTGGGCGATCAGCGTCGCCGCCTGGGCGCGGTTCTGGTCGGCCCAGACATAGGCCAGGCGCAACTCGTCGATCACGGTGCCCAGCAAGGCGCCGTACCGATCGGAAAAGACGCGGCTGGCGAGATAGAACGAGTTGCTCGGGTAGTGCGTCGCGGAGGTGGCAATGGCGCGCGCGCCCTGGCGCAACTCGGCCAGGGCGAAGTACGGGTCCCATATCGCCCAGGCATCCACCTCGCCGCGGCCCATCGCCTGGCTGGCCTCAGCCTGGCCGAGGAAGACCGGCGTGATGTCGTCGAAGGTCAGCCCCACCTTCTTCAGGGCCTGGAAGGTGAAGTTGTGCGAGCTGGAACCACGCGCCATGGCCACCTTCCGGCCCTTGAGCTCGGCCAGGCTGCTGACCGGCGAGCCGGCCGGCACCACGATCGCGTTCTCGGCCGCGGGCGTGCTGGCCACATAGACGACATTGGCGCCGGCCGCCTGGGCGAAGACGGGAGGCGTGTCGCCGACGCTGGCGAGGTCGATCGCCCCGCTACCCAGCGCCTCCATCATCGGCGGCCCGAAGGAAAACTCGACCCATCGGACATTGGGCACGCCAAGTCCCGCCAACCGGGTCTCCAGGCCCCCGCGCTGCTTCACGACGGCGAGAACGCCTTCCTTCTGATACCCGATCCGGAACTCCCCAGGCAGGCCGGCGGCCGACGCCGGGCGCGACAGGCCGCCGGCCATGACGAGGGCGCCCGCGGCGGCCCCGAGAAATGCGCGTCTGCTCGTCATCGTCACACCTTTCGTCGAATCCCTGGCAGCCAGGACCCCTGATCGGAACAGAGCACCCTTTTCACCGGCTTGACCAGACGGCGATCGTGGAGCCGAACGTGCGTCGCCCCACCAATCTTCACGCTTCAGCCACGGCAGGTCGAAAGGTGCGGAGGCAACCTATCGCGGCCACAGCCTAAGCCGCGTCCACGAACGGCATCGCCGCCCCCGTCGGAATGTGACGCGCGGCGCGCAGGCCCTCGTCGTCCCATTTCATGCCGCTGGCCAGCACGCGCGAGGCGGCGATTTCGGCGGCGCGGCGCTGGGTGTGGTCGGTGAGCGGGCGCTCGCGCTTTTCCCACAGTTCCAGGGCCGCCTCGACGGTGTCCGTCTCTTCCAGGGCAACGGCCAGGCCCAGCGCGTTGGTGATGGCGCAGCCTGCACCCTGGGCCAGGGTGGGCGGCATGGCATGGGCGGAATCGCCGACGATGGCGACCCGGCCGACCGACCAGTAGGGCAGCTTGGTCGTCTCGTAGACGTCATAGCGGCCGCGGTCGCCGAGCCGCGTCAGGGCGGGGGCGAGCTGGGGGAAGCACTCGATCCAGGGGGCCGGGTTGATCGGAATGGACGACGCCTCGGTGTCGGCGACCGGCGCCATCATCGCCATATAGAGGTCGTTCTCGCCGGACGGCGTGTAGAGGATGCGCAGCGTGCGCGGGCTGTGGGCCCAGAAGTCGATGACATGGTCCCACTCGCCGCCCTTCAGCCCGGTGCGGTCGGTCAGCACGCGGATGATGCCGTCCTTGTACTTGTTGCGCTCCTGCGGGATCGCCAGCGAATCGCGCACCCGCGACCGCACACCATCGCAGCCCAGGACGATGTCCGCCGGCAGGCGGCTGCCGTCGGCCAGCAGCAGCTCGCCCTCAGGCGTCGCCCCCACCGCCTCGGAGCTGGTGACCAGCTCGGCACCGGCGGCCAGGGCGGCCTTGACCATCGCCGCATGCAGGTGCTGGCGCGTCATGGTCAGCAGGCGGTACTGGCCCGGCCCGTTGATCGCCTGGAAGGACAGGCACTTGCCGTCGGTCCGGGTCTCGTAGGCCGGAGCGGCGAAGGCACCGTTGCGGACGTCGAGATAGGCGCCGATCGCGTTCAGCACGCGCAGGCCGTTGTCCCAGATGAAGATGCCGGCACCGAAGGCGCGCAACTCGGAATTCATCTCATGTACGCGCACCGACCAGCCGCGCTGCCCGAGTGCCGCCGCCGCCGCCAGCCCGGCGAAGCCCGCCCCGGCGATTTCCGCATGCCGCTTCTTCGTCATCGTCCCGCTCCGACCCGTCGATCCAACCCAGGTGGGCAATGGTATACCAACGCCATGCCGATCCGACAGCCTTGCACGCGCCGGGCCGGCCGACCACTACCGCTGGCGCGAATCGCGCGCGCGCACCGCGTCGACCAGCTTGCTCTCATTCTGATGCTGGGTGCCATCGGCCACCAGCAGGCGGAAGGCCGCCGCCGCCCCCGCCCCCATGGTAGAGGCCACGCCCATGGCACGCGCATGCGCCAGCCCATAGGCCGTGTCCTTCAGCCGCCACTTGCCCGAGAAGACCACATCCTCGGCATGGCGGCCGCGCAGCATGAGTGGCGCGTTGCGCACCACCTGTGGGCTGGCCGAGCCGCCCTTGGACAGGGCCTGGACGACCTGGCCCAGGTCGAGGCCGGCGCGCTCAGCCGTGACCAGCCCCTCGGCCAGTGCCGCGATCTGGATCGAGCCCATCAGGTTGACGATCAGCTTGTAGGCATTGCCGGCCCCGACCGGGCCGAAATGGATCACCTCGGTCGCGATGGCCGCAAACACCGGGGCGAGTGCGTCCGCATCCGCCTTGTCGGCGCCCAGGAACAGGGTCAGCCGGCCGGCGGCGGCCGCATCGGGCAGGCCGGTGACGGGGCAGTCGACGAAGCGCAGGCCCTGCCCGCGCGCCCGCGCCGCCAGGGCGGCGATCCAGCGGTGCGAGATGGTCGAGCATTCGACGGCAAAAGCACGCGGCGCCGTGCGCGCGGCCAGCGCGCCGTCGCGGCCCAGCCACATGTGGCGGGAGGCTGCGTCGTCGCCCACCATGGAAAAGACGATCTCGGCCCCGGCCGCGGCCTCTCGCGGGGTGGCGGCAGCAGTTGCCCCCTGCTGCACGAGCGGCGCGGCGCGGCCGGGGGAGCGGTTGTAGACGGCGACGCCGTGGCCGGCCGCCAGCAGGCGCCGGGCCATGCCGATGCCCATGTTGCCGAGCCCGAGAAATGCCACCCTGCGCATACCGGCCTCCCCTGCCGATCCATAAATTTCCCTCGCAATTTTCCGAGAGAAATTAATTTGATTAATGGTACGCCGGCCGTTCTTCTCTCACGCCTGGACGGCGGCTGTCGACCGCCCCCGCTCATCCTGCCGAAGGGAACGCCGATGCCGCCCGAGATCGCCGCCCGCGCGCTTGCCGCCTTTCCCGCCGGGGTCGCCAATGGCGAGTTCGGCCTGCCGCCCGACCTGCTGGTGGCGATCGAGCGCGGCCAGGGCTGCCGCCTGTGGGACAGCAGCGGCAAGGAGTACCTCGACTTCTCGATGGGCTGGGGCTCGTCGCTGGTCGGTCATGCACGCCCCGAGGTGGTCGAGGCGGTCGTCCGCCAGGCGCCGCTCGGCTCCAACTTCGCCTATCTCAACACCCAGGTGCTGGCCCTGGCAGAGGAGATCCGCCGCGCGTGCCCCGGCGTCGAGCGCCTGCGCTTCTGCGCATCCGGCACCGAGGCCACGATGTACTGCCAGCGCGTGGCGCGCGCCGTTTCCGGCCGGGCCAAGATCCTGAAGTTCGAAGGCGCCTATCACGGGGCCAACGAGGCCGGCGTCACCAGCCTCTTCCCCAGCCAGGACCTGGAATTCCCGCAGCCGGAACTGACGAGCGCCGGCACGCCGTCGGCCGCCCACGAGCTGCTGGTCGCTCCCTGGAACGACCTGGAGCGCACCGAGGCGATCCTGCGCGCGCACCGGGGCGAGCTGGCCGGCATCATCATGGAGCCGCTGCAACGCTGCACCCCGCCGCTGCCGGGCTTCCTGGAGGGCGTGCGGCGGATCGCGACCGAGCTTGGCCTGATCCTGATCTTCGACGAGGTAGTGACCGGCTTTCGCCTGGCCTATGGCGGCGCCCAGGAGTTCTATGGCGTCGTCCCGGACCTGGTCGCTTATGGCAAGGCGCTGGGCGGTGGCTACCCGATCGGCGCCTTCGGCGGGCGCGCCGAGCTGATGGACTGGGTCGACGAGGCCCGCATCGGCAGCGCCCGCTATGTCTGGATGGCCTCCACGCTGGGCGGCAACCCGATCTCGACGGCGGCTGCCAACGCCGCACTGGGTGTCTTCCGCCAGCCCGGCACCTACGAGCACCTGCACGGCCTGGGCCGGGAGTTCCGGGCGATGCTGGCCCAGGTGCTGACCGACCGCCAGATCACCGGCCAGATCATCGGCGACGGCCCGCTGGCGCAGATCGTCTTCAGCGACCAGCCGGTGATGGACTATCGCTCCACCAAGCGTGGCGACAGGAACCGCGCGCGGCGGATGATGCTGGGCCTGTTCGCCCGCGGCGTGTTCCTGAACCCGATGGGGACGAAACTCTATCTGTCGCTGGCGCACGACCGCGCCACTTGCGCCGCCTTCTGCGATCGCCTGTCGGACGCCCTGGCGGAGACGGCGTAGGCGGCGGCCCCCTCGCGGGTATGGCTGCCTGCACGTTTTTCGCGGGCGAACGAGGCTCCATCTATTTTCGCGGGCGAACGAGGCTCCATCTATGCTAAATTTGCACTCAAGCATCCTCCAGGCGGAACCATTCCAAGGAGGAGGATCTTGAAACAAATCTTAGTGCAATGCGGCAAGATAACCCCATCCTCTTTCATCTCGGTTTGCCGAAGACAGCGACGACCGCCCTACAGCAACACGTCTTTCCGTTGATGCAGGATGTTGTCTATCTGGGCCCGAAGGGCAGCCGGATCGACGATCCTCGCCTGAAACAGGCGGCGAACCTGCTGGTTTCAACCATCAAGTTCAGGCCGCGGGAGATCGTCACGGCCAGCCGGCTGCCCGCCGCCTTGCTCGATGCCGCGGATGCCGTCCTGCAACTGGGACGGCCGGTCCTCTTCTCGGAGGAGACGCTGGCGACGAGCGCCACCCAGCTCGACTACGATCGCATTCCCCTGGTCCCACTGGCATTGGCGCGTCTGTTCGGGGACCGCCTGGGCGCCGCCATCGTGCTGCGCGAGCCGCTGGCCTTCATCGCCTCGCTGCTGCTGCAGAAGATGTGGAGCAGGCCGCATTCCAGCCAGGCGACGAAGACGGGCGGCGGCTGGCCCGGGCCTCGCGACATCCTCGACCTCCATCTGGCGGCCGCGGACAGGCAGGATCCGCGCTTCATCTTCACGTCCGCATGCCGCTACGACCGGATCATCGAGGCGTACCGCAAGGCCCTCGGGCCGGGGCTGGCGCTCTTCGCCTACGAGCCCCTGTTCGATGAACGGCGGCTGTATCGCCACGCCTTCTCGGACCTGCTCGGCACCGCACCGGCCGATGGCGAGATCGGCCATGAGAATCCGAGTTCCGAAGACAAGCGCCTGGAAATGGCCAGCCGCTACCTCGGTCGCCAAGCCGACCCGCAGCAGATCTTGCAGTTCGCCGCTGCCTGGGCGGACCTGCCTGACATCGTGACCCAGGACTCCCGACTCGTGGCCTACGCGGAGCGCCACTGCATGACCCCCTATGCCGAGGCCCTTCGGGCGACCGAAGCCTTGGCATCCCGCCGTCCGCGGGCCGACCTTGGACGCCGTCGCGCGATAGGCTAATGGCGTAGCCGATGCACGCCACCTACTCCGCCCTGGTCGACACCTACCTGCGCCACTTTCCAGACGAAGCGACCGCACTCGACAGCCTGCGCCAGCGCTTGGCCATACCCGACGACCCGCACGACCGCACGACCATGGCCGGCCACATCACCGGCAGCGGCATCATCCTGGACGAGCAGGGCCGGGTCCTGCTGATCTTCCACGAGGTCCTGCAACGCTGGCTGCAGCCGGGCGGCCATGTCGAAGCGGGCGAGTGGGCCTGGCAGGGCGTGCTGCGCGAGATGTGCGAGGAGACCGGCGCCGCCACCGCCCGCATCATCCCCTGGTGCGAGGACGAGCGGGTGCCGTTCGACATCGACATCCACCCGATCCCGGCCCGCCCGTCCAAGGGCGAGGCGCTGCACCTGCATTTCGACTTCCGCTACCTCGTGCGCCTGGAAGGCCAGTTGGCCGACCGCGGGCCCGAGGGCGAGGTCGGCGACGTGCGCTGGTTCACCCCGGGCGAGGACGAGGGCCGGCTGGTCTGTGTCGCAGCCGCGATGGAGAAGCTGGCGCGACGCGGAGGCACCGTCTAGGGGGCCGCCCGCAAGGCGCTGTCCGGGCGCCCGCCCGGCAGGGCCAGCGCCACCTGGAAGAAGGCCTTGATCGACTTGCGCATCCACTCGCTCTTCAGGCAGGCGACATAGTCGGTGCTGCCGATCACGTCGCCGGCGATCGGGATGGCGGCGAGCCGGTCGGTCAGGCTGGCTTCCAGTTCCCACACGATGCCGAGGCCGAGGCCGGCCGCGACGGCCGCGCACAGGGCCTCGCGGCTGCCCAGTTCCAGGACCGTGCGCGGAACGGCGCCGGCCTTGGCCAGGGCCTCCTCGACCAGGCGCTGGGTCATCGACCCTTCCTCCCGCCCGACCATGGGCTGGCCGTCCAGCTCGGACAGGTCGATCGCCGCGCGCCCGGCCCAGGGATGGTCGCGGGCGACGATGACGATGCCGCGATGGTGCCACAGCGGCACGGCGTGGATTTGCGGGTGCCCGGCCACGCCCGGCAGGATGGCGATGTCGGCGCGGCGGTCCAGCAGTTCCTGGCGCACGAAGCGGCTGTTGCCGAGCGCCACCGACAGGCCGACGTTCGGGTGGCGGGCGATGAAGCGGGCGAAGATGCCCATGACGATGTGCGGCCCATCGACCGCCAGGCGAAGCTGCCCCTGCTCCAGCTCGTGCGAGGCGGTCAGCGTCTCGCGGATCTGCTCTTCCAGCCCGGCCAGCCGGCGCGACATCTTGAAGAGCCGCGCCCCCAGTTCGGTCAAGGTGACCGTGCGCCCCTGGCGCAGCAACAGCTTGACGCCGTAGCGCTCCTCCAGCGCCTTCACCTGGATGGTAAGGGCCGGCTGCGTCACCCCCAGCACCTCGGCCGCGCGGGAGAAGCTGCCCTCGCGGGCGACGGCATCGAAGGCGCGGATCTGGGTGTAGATCATCCCCTTCTATTAATTTTTCTTACAGTACCGTTCAAATTCTAAATTTCCCTGACCCTCCAAACTTGGCGAAGATCGCCGCGACGGCATGCAATCCAGGGGGCGAGATGGCTGAAGGGCTGAAACGGGCGCTGGAGCTGGCCGCCGCCGGCCGCGAGCGGAGCGTCGCGGCGCTGGCCGAGCTGGTGCGCATCCCCAGCCTGACCGGCGAGGAAGGCCCGGCGCAGCGCCACATGGCCAGCCGCCTGGCCGAGCTGGGCGCCGAGGTCGACGTGACCGAGCCCGACGTGGTGGAGATGTTCCGCCGCTTCCCCGATGTCGCCCAGTACCCCACCCACTGGCAGCACGACCTGATCCTGCCCTACGACCAGTTGCCGACGGCCGAAGCCCTGGCCGCCAGCGGGCTGGAGGAGGTGCTCAACTATCGCGGCCGGCCCAACGTCGTCGGCGTCTTCCGCGGCACCGGCGGCGGCCGCTCGCTGATCCTGAACGGCCATATCGACACGGTCACGGTCGAGCCCAGCGGCGAGTGGACCAAGGACCCGTTCGGGGCCGAGATCGAAGGCGGCATGATGTATGGCCGCGGCACGTCCGACATGAAGGGCGGGCTGATGGCGGCGATGATGGCGCTGGCCTGGCTGAAGGAAGCCGGCGTGACGCTGCGCGGCGACGTCATCTACCAGTCGGTCGTGAACGAGGAGCATGCCGGCAACGGCACGCTCGACCTCGTCCGCCGCGGCATCACGGCCGACGCCGCCATCGTGCTGGAGCCGACCAACAACGGCATCGCCGTCAGCCATCCGGGTGGGCTCTACTGGCAGGTGCGGGTGCCGGGCACCCAGCGCTCTCCGGGTGCCCGCTGGGCGGGCGACCGCCAGGACGGGGTCAGCGCCATCGAGAAGCTGCCGGCGGTCATCGGCGCGCTGCTGGCCCTCGAACAAGGCTACAACGCCAAGCGCAGCGACGACCCGATGGAAGCCGGCCGCGCGCCCTTCGCGCTCGTCATCGGCAAGGTGTCGGGCGGCCACTACGAGACGGTGACGGCGGGCGAAGTGCTGCTGAAGGGCGGCACCTACTTCTCGCCGGCCGTGGGTGACGTGGGCGAGGTGATGGAGGGCTTCCGCCAAGCGGTCGCCGCCGCCAACGCGTCCGACCCGTTCCTGGCCGCCAACCCGGCCCGGCTGGAATTCCTGCACCACGACGACAGCACCCGGCAGAGCCCGCAGATCCCCCTCGCCCGCCATATCGGCGAGGTCATCCAGCGCCGCGGCGGCCAGGGCGAGCCCTGCCCCGGCCCCTTCTGCTGCGACATGCGCCACCTGGTGAACCAGGGCGGCATCCCGGCGGTCATCTTCGGCCCCGGCACCATTGCGCAGGCGCACAAGCCGGACGAGCATATCGCGGTCGACGAGTACCTGGAATCGATCGAGCACCTGATCGAGTTCATCTGGCACTGGTGCAACGAAGACGCGGAGCCGAAGGCGAACGACCGGTTCTAGGTCGTCCGCCATCCGGACAATCCGCGGCAAGAGCGAACAGGGACGACGGCTCGACGGGACAGAAAAGACGAGCCACGGCACGCATACTGCAGGGAGATCGAGCATGACGATCAATAGCTTGACCAAGGCCATCCTCGCGGCGGCGTCGGCAATGGCGCTGGCCGGGACGGCGGCTGCCCAGTGTCCCAAGACCGGCGGCACGCTGACCTATCTCTACCACCCGGAGCCGACGGCCCTGTCCACTGTCGCCACCTCGGCGGTGCCGGTAGCAATCGTCGCCACCAAGATCTACGAGAGCCTGCTGACCTTCGAGGGCGCGGGCATGACGCCGCGGCCGGGCCTGGCCGAATCCTGGACCGTGTCGGACGACCAGAAGACCTACACCTTCAAGCTGCGCCAGAGCGTGAAGTGGCACGACGGCAAGCCCTTCAGCGCCGACGACGTGAAGTACAGCATCGAGAAGGTCATCCGCCCCTTCATGTCGCGCGGCCGGGTCTATTTCGGCGACGTCGAGGCGATCGACACGCCCGACGCCAACACCGTGGTCTTCCGCCTGAAGGCGCCCGTCCCCTACTTCCTCAGCGTCTTCCAGCCGGGCGAGACGCCGATCCTGCCCAAGCACATCCTGGAGACGATCGACACCAGTGCGGCCGGCCCGATCCGCCAGTCCTCGCTGATGCGCCAGCCGGTCGGCACCGGCCCCTTCAAGCTGAAGGAATGGACGCGCGGCAGCCACGTCATCCTGGAGCGCAACCCGGACTATTGGCGCAAGGGCTATCCCTGCCTCGACCAGCTCGTCCTGCGCGTCCTGCCGGACGGCGCGGCCCGCGCCATCGCCATGGAAAGCGGCGAGGCCGACGTGGCGCCGATGAGCGCCTTGCCCGAGGCCGAGATCGAGCGCATCGCCAAGCTGCCGCACATCCAGGCCACCAAGGAAGGGGCGGAGGCACTCGGCCCCAACATGTGGCTGGAAGTGAACCTGCGCGAGAAGCCGCTGGCCGACGTAAAGGTGCGCCAGGCCATCAGCATGGCGCTCGACCGCAGCCGCATCGTCGACGTCATCTGGTACGGCCAGGGCACGCCCGCCACGGGCCCCATCGTCAGCGGCAACCCCAACTTCTACAACAAGGCCCTCAAGCCCTACGTCTACGACCAGCGGGCGGCCAACCGGCTGCTCGACGAGGCCGGCTACAAGCGCGGCGCCGACGGCGTCCGCTTCCGCCTGTCGCAGCACTTCCTGCCCTATGGCGAGACCTGGGTGCGGCTCGGCGAATACATCCGCCAGGAGCTGGGCAAGGTCGGCATCGCCGTCGACACCAAGAGCGTCGACCTGGCCGGCTGGCTGAAGGCGATCTACACCGACTGGGACTTCAACCTGACCAGCACCTTCAGCCACAACTATTCCGACCCGACGATCGGCGTGCAGCGCACCTTCATCTCATCCAGCATCAACAAGGGCGCGACCTTCACCAACTCCATGGGCTATCGCAACGCCCGGGTGGACGAGCTGTTCGCCAAGGCCGCGCGGGAGACGGACAAGACCGCGCGCAAGGCGCAGTTCGACGAGATCCAGCAGATCATGCATGACGAGCTGCCGGTCATCTTCCTGGTCGAGCTGTCCTACACCTCGGTCTGGAACAAGCGGGTGCACGGCCTGATCACCAACGGCATCTCGATGTATTCGAGCTGGGACGGGGTCTGGAAGGACTGAGGCCAGGCACTCAGCCGACCCCAAGGCCATCGGACCTGCCCCGATGTCCCCCACGCTGACCTTCATCGTCCGCCGCCTGGTGCAGCTAGTGCCGGTGGTGCTGGCCATCGCCGCGCTCAACTTCGCGCTGCTGCACCTGGCGCCGGGCGACGTGGCCGACATCATCGCCGCCTCGACCGGCGGGTCGTCGGTCGAGTTCGTCGAGGAACTGCGTCGCAGCTTCGGCCTCGACCGGCCGCTCTACGAGCAGTTCTTTATCTTCATCGGCCGCCTGCTGGTGTTCGACCTCGGCTGGTCGCACATCCAGCAGGCCCCGGTGCTGGAGCTGGTGGCCGAGCGCATCCCGGCCACCCTGCTCCTGATGCTGGCCGCCATCGTGGTGGCGGTCGTGGTCGGCATGCTGCTCGGCATCCTGGCCGCCATGCGCCATCGCGGCTGGATCGACGGCGTGCTCTCGGTACTGGCCCTCATCGTCTATGCCACGCCGCAATTCTGGCTGGGCCTGATGCTGATCGTCCTCTTCTCGGTGACGCTGGGCGTGCTGCCGTCCGGCGGCATGATGACGATCGCTACCCAGATGGGCTGGCTCGCGCGTGCGGCCGACATCGGCCGCCACCTGGTGCTGCCCTCGCTGACACTGGGGCTCTTCTACGTCGCCCTCTATACCCGGCTGATGCGCGCCTCGATGCTGGAGGTGTTCACACTGGACTTCATCACGACGGCGCGCGCCAAGGGCCTGTCCGAGACGCGGATCGGCTTCGTCCATGCCGCCCGCAACGCGCTGCTGCCGGTGGTCACGCTGGCTGGGGTGCAGATCGGCCATATCCTGGGCGGCTCCATCCTGGTGGAGACGGTGTTCGGCTGGCCGGGCCTGGGCCGGCTGGTGTTCGACGCGCTGCTGCAACGCGACCTGCCGCTGCTGCTGGGCGTGCTGCTGGTCTCGTCCGTGGTGGTCGTCCTGGTCAACCTCGCGGTCGACGTCCTCTACGGCCTGCTCGACCCCCGGATCGTGCAGAAGTGAGCGGGCAGAAATGACGGGCCTGCTGATCTTCTGGCGCCGCTTCCGGCGCAACTGGGCGGCCGTGGCCGGGCTGGCGGTGCTACTGCTCGTCGTGGCGGCGGCCGTCTTCGGGCCGATGCTATATCCGCTCGACCCGTTCGACATGGTGGGCCGGCCGACCCAGCCGCCTTCGGCACGCTTCCTGCTGGGCACCGACGTATCGGGCCGCGACATCCTGGCCGGCCTGCTGCACGGTGCGCGGGTGTCGCTGGTGGTCGGCATCGTCGCCAGCCTGGTCGCGACCGCCGTCGGCCTGCTGATCGGCGCCGTGGCCGGCTACTATGGCGGCGCGGTCGACAACGTGCTGATGCGCTGCACCGACTTCTTCCTGACCATTCCGTCCTTCGTGCTGGCGATCGTCATCGTCGCCATCTTCCAGCCGACGATCGCCACCGTGACCGCGGCGATCGCGGCCGTCTCCTGGCCGTCGGTCGCGCGCCTGGTTCGGGGCGAGTTCATCGCCCAGCGCGACCGCGACTATGTCCGCGCCTGCCGTGCGCTCGGCATGAAGGACTGGGAGATCATCCTGCGGCAGATCCTGCCCAACGCCCTGCCACCCGTCATCGTCGTCTCGTCGCTGATGGTGGCGACCGCGATCCTGACCGAATCCGGCCTGTCGTTCCTGGGCCTCAGCGACCCGGACGTCATCTCCTGGGGTTACCAGATCGGCGTCGGCCGAACGGTTCTGCGGGTCGCCTGGTGGATGTCGGCCATCCCCGGCATCACCATCCTGGTGACCGTGCTCGCGATAAACCTGGTCGGCGAGGGGCTGAACGACGCGCTGAACCCGCGGCTGCAGCAGCGATGACGGCCCTGCTCGAGGTCGAGGACCTCTCCGTCCATTTCCAGACCGTGCGCGGTACGGTGCGGGCGGTGCAGGACCTGTCGTTCAAGGTCGAGCGCGGGCAGACGGTGGCGCTGGTCGGCGAATCCGGCTCGGGCAAGAGCACGGCCGCCCTGTCGCTGCTGCGCCTGTTGCCCGCCGGGTCGGCCAGAATCGCGGCCGGCCGTGTCCTGCTGGACGGGCGCGACCTGCTGGCGCTGACCGACCGGCAGTTGCGTGACGTCCGCGGGTCCCAGGTCGGCATGATCTTCCAGGACCCGATGATGGCGCTCAATCCCGTCTACACGATCGGGCGCCAGGTGGCCGAGACCCTGCGGCTGCACCAGGGCCTGGCCGGGCCGGCGGCCGAGGCGCGCGTGGTTGAGCTGCTGCGCCGGGTGCAGGTGCCGGCCCCAGAGCAGCGCATCCACCAGTACCCGCACAATCTGTCGGGCGGCATGCGCCAGCGGGTGATGATGGCGATGGCGCTCGCCTGCGGCCCCTCGCTGCTGATTGCCGACGAGCCGACGACCGCCCTCGACGTCACCGTCCAGGCCCAGGTGCTGACGTTGATCGATCGGCTGAAAGCCGAGCTGGGGATGGCCGTGCTGCTGATCACCCACGACCTGGCGGTGGTGTGGGAGACGGCGCAGCGGGTCATCGTCCTCTATGCCGGCCGCAAGGTCGAGGAAGGGCCGGTGGCCGAGATCCTGACCCGCCCGCGCCACCCCTACACCATGGGCCTGCTGCGCGCCGCCCAATGGCAGGAGGACGGGGACCGGCTGGCCGAGATCCCCGGCACGGTCCCCTCGCCCCACGCCATGCCGCCCGGCTGCGCCTTCGCCCCGCGCTGCGCCATGGCCGTCGACCATTGCCGGACGGCGCCGCCGCCGCTCCGCACCCTGGCGCCGGGCCATGTCGCCGCCTGCTTCCGCGCCGAGGAGATCGCGGCATGACCGCGCCCGTCCTGGAAGCAAGAGACCTAGCCAAGCGCTTCCCGATCGCGGGCGGGATGGGACGCAGCGGCCGTGTGGTGCACGCGCTGAACGGGGTGTCGCTGGCCGTCGAGGCGGGCGAGACGCTGGCAGTGGTCGGCGAATCCGGCTGCGGCAAGTCCACGCTCGCCAACTGCCTGACAGGGCTGATGCCGCCCAGCGCCGGCAGCTTCCTGCTGCAGGGGGAGGATGCGACGGCGATGCTGCGCCAGGACCCCATGCGCTTCCGCCGCAGCGTGCAGATCGTCTTCCAGGACCCCTATGCCAGCCTGAACCCGCGCCGCCGGATCGCCGACACGGTGGGCGACGCCTTGCGCATCCATGGCTTGGGCCCCCGCCGCGACCGGCGCGGGCGGGTGGCCGAGCTCCTGGCCGAGGTGGGGTTGGCCGAGGAGCATCTCGACCGCTATCCGCACGAGCTGTCGGGCGGCCAGCGCCAGCGCGTGGCGATTGCCCGCGCCCTGGCGGTCGAGCCCGTGGTCGTCATCTGCGACGAGCCGGTATCGGCGCTGGACGTGTCGATCCAGGCCCAGGTCATCAACCTGCTGCGCGACGTGCAGCGCCGGCGCGGCGTCGCCTACCTCTTCATCTCGCACAACCTGGCACTGGTCCGGCACATCGCGCGGCGCATCGCCGTCATGTATCTGGGCGAGGTGGTGGAGATCGGCAGCACGGCGGCGCTGAACCGCCGGATGCTGCACCCCTATTCGCGCGCGCTGTTCGCGGCCGCACCCGAGATCGGCCGCGCCGCCGACGCCCCCGGCCGGCCGCCGCCGCTGTCGGGCGACGTGCCGAGCCCGATCGACCCGCCGCCCGGCTGCCGCTTCCACACCCGCTGCCCACACGCAGGCCCGCTGCAAGGTCGAGGCGCCGGCGCTGCGGCCGGTCGACGACCGGCTGGTCCGCTGCCACTTCGCCGAGGAGATCGCCGAAGCGGCCTGAGCTACTGCCGCCGGTTGAACAGGTTCATCGGCAGCGGCATGCGGCGGAAGCCGGCCGGCACCGTAAGCTGGGCACGATCGACGTTGCCGACGCGCAGGTTGCGCAGTTCCTGCACCACCCGGGTGCGCTTGCCCTGCCGGCGGACGTCGAGGTCGGCGCGGACCATGATGTTATCGCCCGTGACCCAGGCAACGCCGGTGATGCGATCACCGCGGTCGTTGGTGCCGTCCACCTGGTGCTTGCGGGCGCGCACCCCGTTCACCGTCTCGACCGCCAGCGGACGGGCGGTCCAGTGCAGCGACAGCAGTTCGCCCACGCCCGGCACCAGGGCGATGTCGGCATCCATGGCGACGCGCTGGTCCGGCATCAGCAGCGTGGCGCGGCGCGCGCCCTGGTCGATCAGGACGATGCGGCGCAGGCCGTCCGTCACCATCTCGCGCCGCTCCAGCAGGCCCTGGCCCGTGACCCGCATATCGTAGCTGCGCCGGCCGAGCTGGAGCGTGGCATCGGCGGTGTAGGCCGCGGTCGGCGGACCGAACGGGCCATAGCCCTGGGCCTCGGCGGCTGCCGGCAGCCCCAGCGCCAGCAGCAGGAGGGCGCAAAGCCGCGCCAGAATCGTTCGGGCCAGCATGGCGGTCACTGGCGCATGACGGGCGGCGAGGCCGGGCCGCCGCCGGCCGGCATCTGCATGCGCTTGTAGCCGGCGGGCACGGCGAACAGGGCGGGATCGACCGGGCCGACTTTGAGGTTGGTCAGTTCCTGCACCACGCGCGCGGTCTGGCCGTCCTCGGTCGCGTCCAGCTCGGACTTGACCGGGATCTTGTCGGCGGTCAACCAGACGTGGCCCACGACCCGGTCGCCGTTGGCTGCCTTGCCGTCGATATGGTGCTTGGTCGTCGCCAGCCCGCCCACCTGCTCGGGGCCTACGACCTGCGTCGTCCATTTCATGGCGTCCGGACCGGCCTCGTCGCCCATGTCGACCTCCATCGCCGTCTTGTCCTCGACCAGCAGCATCATCGCCTTCTTGCCGGCATGGTCGATCAGCATGGTGTGGGCCATCTCGCCGTCCTTCACCTCGCGCCGCTCACGCGGGCCGTCGGCATGGATGCGCGCGGTCATGGTCTGGCCGTCGGCGGTGACGCGGCTGTCGGCCGAATAGGGCGTGGTCGGGAAGCCGAACGGCCCGAACTCGGCCGCCGTCGCCGCGGGCACGAAGGACAGGAGGGCCAGCGCGACGAGGGTGGGGAATCTCATGGGAAGCTCCTGGTCTGCCGGCCGCGGGCGACCGGGAGGAATATGGGCTGGCGGCGATAGTACGAACCGAATCGGGGCGAAGTGATGGCGGCGCCGGGCGCCCGTGGCTATCCTGCCGCCCACCCTTTCCATCCCCACGAGTCACGAGGACCATCCATGGCCGGAGCGATCGAAGCCCGTCTCGCCGAACTCGGCATCGAGCTGCCGCAGGCAGCCGCGCCGGCGGCCAACTACGTGCCGACGACGATGCATAACGGCGTGCTCTACGTTGCCGGCCAGATCCCCATGTGGAACGGCGAGCGCCGCTTCATCGGCACGCTCGGTGACGGCGTCAGCATCGCCGACGGCCAGGCCGCCGCCCGGCTCTGCTGCCTCAACATCATCGCCCAGGCCAAGCGCGCGCTGGGCGACCTCGACCGGATCACCCAGATCCTGCGGCTCGGCGGCTTCGTCGCCTCCACCCCGTCGTTCGGCGACCAGCCCCCGGTGGTGAACGGCGCGTCGGACCTGATGGTCGAGATCTTCGGCGACAAGGGCCGCCATGCGCGGGCCGCCGTCGGCGTCTCCGCCCTGCCCTTCGGCGTCGCCGTCGAGGTCGAAGCCACCATCGCCTTCGTCTGACAACCAGCCAAGGGGAGGACCGGGCCATGGTGACGCTGGAGCGCCTGAAGGAGGTGGGCGTGCAGTTCGCCCGCCGCGACGTCGAGGGCATCGTCGGCTGCTTCGCCGAGGATGGGGTCTTCCGCAATGCCGTGGGTGCCGTCCCCGAAGGCGAGAGCTACCAGGGCCACGCGGCCATCCGCGCCTTCTTCACCGGCCTCTTCCAGCGCACGCCCGACGTGCGCTGGGACCACACGGCCGAATATGTGACGGCCGACCGCGGCGTGACCGAGTGGCGGCGGACGGCCACGCTCGCCACCGGCGAGCGGCAGGAGTGGCTGGGCTGCGACCTCTATACCTTCAAGGACGGCATGATCGTGTTGAAGGACACCTACATCAAGGTGGTGCGCTGACCGGCCTGCCGGGCGACCTCCCAGCCGGGGCGGGCAGCCGCGCCCCCGCGCGGGTGCGCATACTGGAGGGCATCGGTGAGATCGCGGCCGCCCAATGGGACGGCTGCGCTGGTGCGGACAACCCGTTCCTCAGCCATGCCTTCCTGTCGGCGCTGGAGGAATCGGGGTCGGTCGCGGCCGACACCGGCTGGCTGCCGCGCCATGTCGTGGTCGAGGATGCGGGCGGCACCGCGATCGGTGCCGCCCCCACCTATGTGAAGGGCCATTCCTACGGCGAATATGTCTTCGACCATGGCTGGGCCCATGCCTACGAGCAGGCGGGCGGGCGCTACTATCCCAAGCTGCTGGTGGCCGTGCCGTTCACGCCGGTGCCGGGCCCGCGCCTGCTGCTGCACCCCGAGGCCGCGGCCGGGACACGCGACCAGATCGTCGACACACTGATCGAGATCGCCCGCCAGGCCGGCCTGTCCTCGATCCACGTCAATTTCGCCCAGGCCGACGAGTGCACGGCCCTGGCCGAATACGGCTTCCTGCACCGGCTGGGACAGCAGTTCCACTGGAACAATGCCGGCTACGCGACCTTCGAGGATTTCCTGGCGACGCTGGCCTCGCGCAAGCGCAAGCAGCTCCGCAAGGAGCGCCAGGCGGCAGCGGCCGCCGGCATCACCGTGCGGGCGCTGACGGGGTCAGAGATCACCCGCCGACACTGGGACGCCTTCTACCGCTTCTACCTGGCGACCGCCGACAAGAAGTGGGGCAACGCCTATCTCGAGAAGGATTTCTTCGTGCGGCTGGGCGCCACCATGGGCGACCGGGTGGTGCTGGTGGTGGCCGAGCGCGACGGCCGAACGATCGCAGGCGCCCTCAACCTGCGGGGTACCGACACGCTGTTCGGCCGCAACTGGGGGACGCTGGAGGACCTGCCGTTCCTCCATTTCGAGTGCTGCTATTACCAGGCGATCGACTATGCCATCGCCCACGGGCTGAAGCGGGTCGAGGCCGGCGCGCAAGGCGTCCACAAGATCCAGCGCGGCTACCTGCCGGTCGCCACCCACAGCGCCCACTGGATCGCCGACCCGGCCCTGCGCCGCGCCGTCGACGACTTCCTGCGCCGCGAGCGCCCAGCCATGCAGCAGGAGATGGCGGCCCTGGCCGAACACTCCCCCTATCGCCAGGCCGGCGAGGGCTGACTAGGGCCGCCGCCGCGGCGGCGCTTCGGTCATCAGTCGGGCGCTGCGGCCATAGGTGAGGTAGGACCAGATCCAGTCCAGCGACACCGACAGGCGGTTGCGGAAGTCGATCAGGAAAAAGACGTGGACGATGCCCCAGAACCACCAGGCGATCGTGCCAGACAGCCGCACCCGGCCGAGATCGACCACCGCCTCGCCCCGGCCGATGGTGGCTAGGTTGCCCTGGTCGCGATAGCGGAAGGGGCCTGACGGCGCTTGCGCCCCCAGGCGCGCGGCGATGTCGCGCGCCACGTAGGCGCCCTGCTGTTTGGCGGCGGGCGCCACACCCGGCACCGGCCGGCCTTCGGCGCTGAGCACGGCAGCGGCATCGCCGATCACCCGGATGGATGGATCGCCCGGCAGGGTCAGGTCGGGCTCTACCCGCACGCGGCCGGCGCGATCGACCGCCACGTCCCCTCCCAACCAGCGGGCGACGGGCGATGCCTGGACGCCGGCCGCCCAGATGATCGTGCGGCAGGCCAGCACGTCCGGGCCGATCTCCACCCGGTCGGCTGCGCACAGCGTAACGGCAGCGCCAAGCCGCACCTCCACCCCCAGCCGCTTCAGGCCGGCCTCGGCCTTGGTCGACAGTTCGGGCGGCATCGCCGGCAGGATGCGGGGGCCTGCCTCGACCAGCACAACCCGGGCAGACGCGGCGTCGATGTGGCGGAACTCGCGTGCCAGCGTGTTGCGCGCCAGTTCGGCGATCGCGCCCGCCATCTCCACCCCGGTCGGGCCGCCGCCGACAATGGCAAACGTCAGCAGCGCCCGCCGCTCGTCCTCGTCGGTGGCGATCTCGGCCCGCTCGAATGCAGCCAGGATGTTGCGGCGCGCGGCGGTCGCGTCGTCGAGCGACTTCAGCCCGGGCGCGAAGGGCCGCCATTCCTCATGCCCAAAATAGGCGTGCGAGGCGCCGGTTGCCAGGACCAGTTGGTCATAGGGGATGGGTCCCGCATCCGCGGTCAGGACCAAGCGATTTTCCCGGTCGATCCCCACCACCTCGCCCAGGACGACGGCGGCGTTGGCCTGCCGCCGCAGCACGGCGCGGATCGGCTGGGCGATCTGGGCGGGCGACAGGGCGGCGGTCGCCACCTGATAGAGCAGCGGCTGGAACAGGTGATGGTTGCGGCGGTCGACCAGCGTCACCGCGACGTCGGCGCGGGCCAGCCCACGCGCGACCGCCAAGCCGCCGAAACCACCCCCCACGATCACCACCTTCGGCCGCGCCAAGCGACACCTCCTTACCGACAACCATCCCCGTGGAGATGGCGATCGGGCGCCCGGAAATCACCCCGCGGCGGGCAGGTAGCGTCGGCGCAGTTCCCAGGCGGCCGCCGTCAGCACCAGGCCCAAGGCGGCCGAGAACCAGAGGGCGGCGGCACTGCCGGCATGCTCGATGATCGCGGCATAGGCGACGGGGGCGGCCGCGGCCAGCAGGAAGCTGGGAGCGACCAGCTTTCCCGCCAGCGCGCCGTAGCGCCGGGGGTCGAACAGCACCAGCGGCAGCGCGCCGCGGACGATGGTGGCGAGCCCGTTGCCGCTGCCATAGACGATGGCAAAGGCTATGGCGGCGGCCGCGAACTCGCCGCCCAGCACGCCGGCCGCGAAGCCCAGCGGCAGCAGGCCGGTCGCCAGCACCGCCAGAGTCAGCACATGCATGCGCCCGCCGAACAACACCTCGGCCAGGCGGGCCAGCGACTGGCCGACGCCGCGCAGTGCCGACACCCACACCGCCAGGGTCGCCCCCATCCCCAGCCCGGCCAGGATGGCGATCATGTGCGCCGACATGGCCGAGGCCAGAAAGGCGGTGATGGTGACGATCAGGGCATAAAGGAAAGCCGGCAGGCGCCCCGCCGGTGGCGGCGCCTCGACCGGGCCACCGCCGGCCCGGCCCTCCTCCACCGCCCGGCCGGCCGGAATGGCCAGGTGCAACGGCAGCGTCGCCAGCGCGATCGCGGCATAGGCGAGCACCGCCCCCCGCCAACCGAAGGCCGCCCCCAGGTAATAGCCGATCGGCCAGAACACGGTGGAGGCCAGCCCGCCCAGCAGGGTGATCTGCGAGATCGAACGCCGGGCGCCACGCCCGCCGATGCGCGCCAGGGCGGCGAAGGCGGCGTCGTAGAGCATCATCCGCATGGCGATGCCGAGCGCGATCCAGGCGGCATAGTAGAGGGCGATGCCATCGGCCAGGGCGAGCGCGACGCAGGCCGCCGCCGACAGGCACGACCCCGCCGCCATCACCGGGCGGCCGCCATGGCGGTCGAGCAGACGGCCGATCGGCGCCGAGGCCAGGCCCATGGTGACGAGGGCGGCCGAGAAGCCGCCATGCACGACGGCGGCCCCCCAGCCGAGATCGGCCACCATCAGCGGCCCGAGCGCGCCGATCAGGTAGTAGGTGACGCCCCATCCGACGAGCTGGGAGACGCCCAGCGCCCAGACGGTGCCGCGCCGGACGGGGTTCACGAGGCGGGGCTGGCGGGATGGAGCGGCCGCTGCATCAGGATGCTGTCCACCCAGCGGCCGAACTTGAACCCTACCTGCTCCAGCACGCCCACCGGGCGGAAGCCGAAGCGGCGGTGCAGCGCGATCGAGGGCTGGTTGGCGCTGTCGCCGATGACCGCCACCATCTGCCGCCACGGTCCGGCCTCGCAACGGGCGATGAGCTGGGCCAGGAGCGCACTGCCGATGCCCTGCCCCGCCATGCCGGGCGCCAGGTAGATCGAATCCTCGACCGAGAAGCGGTAGGCCGAGCGCGCGCGGTAGCCCGATGCGTAGCTGTAGCCGGCGACGCTCCCGGCCACCTCGGCCACGAGGTAGGGATATCCAGCGGCGACGACCCCGGCATGGCGCCGGCGCATCTCATCGAGATCGGGCGGGGTCTCCTCGAAGCTGGCCAGCCCGTGGCGGACATGATGGGCATAGATCGCGTGCAGCGACGGCAGGTCGGTATCGACGGCATCGCGCAGCAGGATCGCGGGCATGGCTCGAAGGCTCCGGCATCGGTTCGGTTGCAGCGCAGCATGATGGTCGGTCGCATCAAAGAAAAATCGCGGTTTCTTATCGCTCGCATGAGAGAATCTTTGGCATGCGCAGCCTTAACCCCGACCAGCTCGAGGCCTTCGTCCAGGTGGTGCGCCTGGGCAGCTTCTCGGCC
The DNA here is from genome assembly GCF_006738645.1 of Stella humosa. Taxonomy (GTDB): domain Bacteria; phylum Pseudomonadota; class Alphaproteobacteria; order ATCC43930; family Allostellaceae; genus Allostella; species Allostella humosa. Next base: position 3,557,384 of record NZ_AP019700.1, read on the forward strand.
GCCGCCGCCCGCCTGAACCTGACCCAGCCGGCGATCAGCCTGCAGCTCCGCCAGTTGGAGCAGCGGCTGGGCGTGCGCCTGATCGAGCGGGTGGGGCGGCGGGCGACGGCGACCGCCGCCGGCCTGGAGCTGATGGGCCATGCCGCCCGCATCGAGGCGGCATTGCTGGCCGCGGGAGAGGCGATGGCAAGCCATGCCAAGGGCGAGGTCGGGCGGGTGCGCATCGGCACGGGTGCCACGGCCTGCATCTACCTGCTGCCGCCGGTGCTGGCCGGGCTGCGCCAGCGGCTGCCGGCGCTGGAGATCGTCGTCACCACCGGCAACACGCCCGAGATCCTGCGGGCGGTCGAGGACAACCTGCTAGATGCGGCACTGGTCACCCTGCCCGCTCCCGGCCGCATGTTCCAGGTGCGCCCGATCGTCGAGGACCCGTTCGTCGCCATCTTCCCTGCCGGCGAAGAGCTGCCGGCGCGCGCCACGCCCGGCCTGCTGTCCGCCCGGCCGCTGGTGCTGTTCGAGCCCGGTGCCCGCACCCGCAGCCTGGTGGACGCATGGTTCCTGGCCGGCGGCCTGCCCGCCCGGCCGATGATGGAGTTGGGCAGCGTCGAGGCGATCAAGGAGATGGTGGGCGCCGGGCTGGGCTGCTCGGTCCTGCCGGGGATGGCGATGGCGGCCGGCCATCCGCGCCTGGCCTGGCGCCCGTTGTCGCCGCGCCTCGCCCGAAGCCTGGCGCTGGTGATGCGCCAGGACAAGCCGTTGTCGCGTGGACTGCGCGAGACGGTGGCGGCGCTGGTCCGGTTGGGCGAGAGTGTGGCCGCGATCCAGACCGCCGAGCCCAAGGAAATCCCCCAGTGAGCGACAACAGCCACCTGCGCTACGAGCCCGAGGAGCGCCCGCCCCACGCGTTGGCCGCCGGCATGGGCGCCCAGATCGTCGTGATGATCCTGACCGGGATCATGATCACCCCTCTGGTGGTGTCCCGCACCGCTGGGCTCGATGGGCCGACGACGAGTTGGCTCGTCTTCGGCGCCCTCATCGCCGCCGGCCTGTCGACCTGGCTCCAGGTGTCGCGCATCGGCATCATCGGCTCGGGCTACGTGATGTTCGTGGGATCGAATGCGGCCTTCATCTCGGTCGCTGTGGCAGCGATCCAGTCGGGCGGCCCCGCACTGTTGGCGACGCTGGTCGCCGTGTCGGCCCTGGCCACCTTCCTGTTCACCGCCAAGCTGCCGGCCCTGCGCCGAATCCTGACGCCGGCCGTCGGCGGCACGGTGCTGATGCTGATGGCGCTCAGCGTGGCGCCCATCGCCTGGGGGATGATGAAGCGGGTGCCGGCACCGTTCGAGGGTTCGGTCGCCGTGCCGATGGTGGTGTTGGCGACGACGGTGCTGATCGTCGCGATTTCGCTGTTCGCCACCGGCGCGTTGCGCCTATGGGCGCCGCTGCTGGGCGTCCTGGGCGGCTCGGCCGTGGCCGGAGCGACCGGCATGATCGATCTGGCGCCGATCGCGGCCGCCCCCTGGGTCGGTCTGCCCAGCGGCTCCTGGCCCGGCATGGCGCTCGATTTCGCGCCGGAGTTCTGGATGCTGCTGCCGGCCTTCGTGCTGATCACGCTGGTCGGCGGCATCGAGACCTATGCCGACAGCGTCTCGGTCCAGCGCACCTCGCGCCGCCAGGCCCAGCCGATCGACTTCAAGGGGGTGCAGGGGGCGATCAACGCGGATGGCCTGGGCAGCTTCATCGCGGGCGTGCTCGGCACCGTGCCCAACACCGTCTATTCGTCCAGCGTCGCGGTCGTGGAACTGACCGGCGTCGCCTCGCGCCGGGTCGGCTGGTGGGGTGGCCTGTTCCTGATCCTGCTGGCCTTCTGCCCCAAGATCTCGGCCGTCGTCGCCGCCATGCCGGGGCCGGTGGCCGGCGCCTTCATCATGATGATCATCGTCCTGCTGTTCGGCCACGGCATCCGCCTGGTGAACGAGGACGGGCTGGGCTTCGAGACAGGGCTGGCGGTTTGCCTCGGCTTCTGGGTCGGCTTCGGGTTCCAGGAGAACGCGCTCTTCAACGAGATGCTGCCGGCCTGGGCCAAGCTCTTCCTGTCCAACAGCACCACGGCCGGCGGCCTGACTGCGATCCTGCTGATGTCGGTACTGTCCCTGGCCCGGCGCAGCCGCGACAAGCTGACGGTGCCGCTGGAGATCGGCTCCATCGGCCAGGTGCGCACCCTGATCCAGGGCTTCACCAGCCGGCTCGGCTGGGACAACCGGGCCGAGGACCGGCTGATGCTGGCGGCCGAGGAGGCGATGCTGTTCCTGCTGGAAGCCCAGGTCGGCGAAGGCCGCCGTGCCCGCGGCAACCAGTTGCTGGTCCGCCTGCGCCGGGTCGGCGACGATGCCGAACTCGAATACATCTCCGCCCCCGCCGGCAGCAATGCCGAGGCGGCGATGACTTCGGTCGCCGCCGTCGGCGAGGCCAACCCGGAGGTCGACCTGTCGCTGCGGCTGCTGCGCGCCATGAGCAAGGAGGTGAAGCACCTCCAGTATCACGGCATCGACTACCTCCTGGTGCGGGTCGACAGCACCGGCTGAGCCCCGGTAGCGCTACTTCTTCCTGGCAGCGGGCGCCGGCTCGACATTCTCCGCGCCGGCACGGGTGCCGCCGAAGCGGTCGGCGCCACCCTTGCCATCCTGCTCGTGATTGCCGGTGTGCTGCTGGCGGCGCACCGTTTCCACCGTTGCGTCCTTCTGGGGCGGCTGCTTGTCGGCCATCGGTCTGTCCCTCGAATGGTGCGTTCAAGGGGACAACCGGACGCCGTTCGCCAAGGTTCCGGGAACATCCGGGCGGGTTCGGGGTTCAACCTTGCGAACCCACCATTCCTTGAGCCTAAGGAGCAGGACATGGACGACGGACAGATCACCTCGCAGACCACCAAAGTCGGCGCCAGCGAAGCCGAAACGATCCGCCTGCTGCGCAGCCTGGCGGCGCAGGTGCGCGACAGCGCCACCGGCTATCGAAAGGCCGCCGACGAGACGACCGACCAGTCGCTGAAGGCGGAATTCGGCCATCTGGTCGACGAGCGTGAGGACATGGTAGAGGCCCTGGACGAAAGTCTGGTGGATCTCGGCGCCACGCCGGATTCCAACGGCACGGTGATGGGTGCGGCCCATCGCCTGTTCTTCGACCTGCGCGCGGCCCTTTCCGGCCATGACCGCGAGGCGATCCTGCGCGAGATCGTGCGCGGCGAAAGCGTGCTGGAAGAGGCCTACGACGCGGCGATCCGCGCCGGCTTGCCGCCCGCGATCCACAACGTCATCCGCCGCCAGCATCGCCTAGCCCGGCGCAGCCGCGACCGATTCCGCGCCGCCATCCCGGATTTCCCCGAGGGCGAGCGCAAGATCGGCCAGATCACGGTCAGTTCGGTCGCAGCCGCCGTGCAGCGCAATCCGACCCTGACGACGGCGACCCTGGGTGCGCTGGCGGCGGGCTTCGCGGCGGCCCTGTGGCTGACCCGCCAGCCCCATCGCCGATGACGGCGGCCGCGGACGAGATCCGGCCGGCGGCCGGGTTGGGGGCGCCGGTTGCCGGCGCCCCGCCGCCTGCCGACGAGCGCCGGGTGCGCGTGGCAGCCGCGCGCAGGCGCCGGGAATGGATGCTGATCGTCGTGATGGGCAGCATTGCGATCGCCGTGGCCGTGGGTGTGTTCTTCGCGCTACGGTAGGCGCACAATGGTTAGCGGTAGCCCAACCCCGTGGTCGCACGTTTTCGCCAGTCCGTTCGGCGATCGGTTCCACGACATCCATTGCACGGTGTGGGGGTTCGACAATCGCGGGCCAACCGCGATCCTGGTGCATGGCTACCTCCAGAACGGGCGAGAGTTCGATCCGCTGGCCATTGCGCTTGCGCGCGAAGGGTGGCGCGTTTTCTGCCCGGACCTGCCCGGTCACGGCCGCAGCCAATGGCATTCTCGGTCGCGCGACTATCGCGCCGGGGCCGACAGCCGGGCGATGGCGACGGTGATCGCCGTGGCCGTCGCGGATGCGCCGCGGCCGAGCCTCATTCACCTGCTCGGCAGTTCGATGGGCGGCGGCCTGGTGCTGGGGCTGGCGACCATCCCGGGCATTCCGCTGAAGACCACCACGCTCGTCGACGTGAACCCGCAATGGCCGGGCCCGGGGCTGGAGCGGGTGATCGAGCTGATCCCGTCGGCAACGCTGTTCGATTGCCACGCCGATGCGCGGGCGGCGCTGATGCACTATGCCCAGGACCGTGGCCCCCTCACCGAGACCGACATCGACGCCATCATGGACTACTGCTTCGTCCGCGAAGGCGAGGCCTATCGCCTGCGCTTCGACCCGGCCCTGCGCCAGTCGATCGAGGACATGCGCGGACGCGCCGGCCGCAGGGACCGCTGGCCGTTGTGGGATGGCCTGCGGGTGCCGACGCTGATCGTTCGCGGCGAGCACTCGGTCATGGTATCATCCGCAACTGCCCAGGAAATGGTCGCGCGCAACCCGCTTGCCGAAGTCATCACGATACCCGACTGCGGCCATCCGCCCTGGCTGCGCCGGGCCGAGGAGATCGAGCCCGTCGTCTCCTGGCTCGTACGGCACGCAGCCTAGCCGCCGCGGCCGGCGGCATTCATTGTTCGGCCTGACGAGAACCCCATGACGACCGTTCCGCCGGAAGCGCAGTCCCGCTTCCTGACCGCCTATTCCGACCGGGCGTTCTACCGCCTGCACTGCACCTGCTGGGGCATCGAGCGTGTCGGCCCGACCGCCATCCTGCTGCACGGCTTCATGCAGAACGGGCGAGAGTTCGACCCGCTGGCGCGCCGCCTCGCCCTGGCCGGCTGGCGGGTCTTCTGCCCCGATTTTCCCGGCCATGGCGGCACCGCCTGGTGGCACGACGGCCAATACAGCCCGGCTGCCTATGCGTCCGCCGTGGCCACCACGATCACCGCGGCCGGCGTGCCGGGGGTGCATCTCATCGGCGGCTCGATGGGCGGCGGCATCGCCATGCGCATGGCCGCCAGCCGCGGCATTCCGTTGCATTCGGTGGTGATCAATGACGTTGGCCTGGAATGGCCGCTGGCGGGGTTGGAGCAGCAGTCGGACCTGTATCCCCGGCGGATGACGTTCGCGACGCTGCAGCCGGCCCGGGATGCGGTCATCCGCTTCACCAGCGACCGTGGCCAGATTTCAGAGGCGGACCTGCAGGACGTCGTCCGGTACAGCCTGCGACGGCTGCCGGACGGGCGCTTCGCGTTCCGCTGCGACCCGCGGCTTCTGGCCGCCGAAGGCGCCATGCGGCTGCGCCGCCGCAACAGCGATCGCAGCGCTATCTGGGCCGCCATTCCCGCTCCGATCCTGCTGATCCGCGGCGGGCGGTCGTTGATGTTCGAAGCCCACATCGCGCAGCAGATGCTGGAACTGAATCCGCGGGCGGAACTCCTGACCATGCCGGATTCCGGTCATCCACCCTGGCTGCGCACGCCCGATCAGATCGAGCCGGTCGTGGAATGGCTGAACCGCCAGGCGCGCGCGGTGCGCGAGCGGAAAGCCGGCCAGCCGGCGCCGACCTGAGCATCCCTTACCGCCCGCAGCAAAGGCGAGCATGCCACCCGAACCGCCGCGACCGCAAACACGCGTCGTCCCCGTCTATTGCAGCGATGCCCTGCATCCCGTTCATTGCGCCGTGTGGGGTGCCGCCAACACCGGCCCGACCGCGATCATCCTGCACGGCTTCCTGCAGAACGGCCGGGAATGCGATCATCTGGCGGCCGCCCTGGCGGCGGCGGGATGGCGGGTGTTCTGCCCCGACTTCCCTGGGCACGGCCGCAGCGCCTGGCTGCGCGACGGCGAGTACCGGTTCACCACCTATGCCGCGACCATCGCGACCATGCTGGCGGTCGCGGACAGGCCTGACATCCATCTGGTTGCGCGATCCATGGGCGGCGTCGTCGCCATGCGGATGGCCGGCCAAGCGGGCATTCCCCTGGGCTCGCTGACCTTGGTCGACGTTGCCGTGCAGTGGCCGCCGGATGCCGTCGCGTATCATTCCAGCCTGCTGCCCAAGGAGATGGAATTCGCCAACCCGATGGCCGCGGCCGAGGCGGTCCGGCTGCTCGTCAGCGATCGCGGACCGATATCGTTCAAGGGCATGCGCGAAGTGCTGGAATACAGCATGACCCGGACGCGCGATGGCCGCATCCGCTTCCGCTGCGACCCGCGACTGCGGACCAGCATCCGCTTCCTGGACATGCAGCGCGGCGACAAGGATCGCTCGGACTCCTGGCGGGCGATCGAGGTGCCGACCCTGCTCGTGCGGGGCGGCCGGTCGATCATGCTGACGGCCGATACCGCCGACCGGATGATCGCCATGAACCCCAGGGCCGAACTGCTGACCCTGGCCGACGCCGGCCACCCGCCCTGGCTGCGGCGGCCAGCCGAGGTTGCCCCGATCGTGGCTTGGCTGGGCCGGCAAGCGCTGGCCGCGCGGCAGCGGCTCCGGGCGGGAGGGGTCTAGGCAGGCCTTCCCCCAACCGCCGGCAGTCGCCAATATGGCGCCCATGCCCTCCGAACCCATCCAGCCGCGCGCCCTCGTCTTTCCCGTCTATTGCAGCGATGCCTTCCACCCCGTCCATTGCACGGTCTGGGGCGTCAGGAACACCGGCCCGACGGCCATCATCCTGCACGGCTTCATGCAGAACGGCCGCGAATGCGACCGGCTGGCGGCCACCCTGGCGGCGGCCGGCTGGCGGGTGTTCTGCCCGGACTTTCCCGGACATGGGCACAGCGCCTGGCTGCGCGACGGCGAGTACAAGTTCGCCACCTATTCCGCCACCATCGCGACCATGATGGCCGTGGCCGGCACCAGCGACATCCACCTGATCGGCCGGTCGATGGGCGGCGGCGTCGCCATGCGGATGGCAGCCCAGCCGGGCATCCCGCTCCGCTCGCTCACCCTGGTCGATGTCAGCGTGCAGTGGCCGGCGCCGGCCATTGCCCACCACGCGACCCTGATGCCGAAGGCGACGGAGTTCACCGATCCGATGGAGGCGTTCCGGACGGTTGCCTTGTTCGTCAGCGATCGGGGCGCGATATCGCCCAAGGGGCTCCGCGAGGTCGCCGAATACAGCCTGATGCGGACGCGCGAGGGGCGCATCCGCCTCCGTTGCGACCCCCGGCTGAGGAGCAGTGTCCGCTTCCTCGAGCTGCAGCGCGGGGACAGCGACCGCTCGGAATCCTGGAAGGGCATCGCGGTGCCGATCCTGCTCGTCCGCGGCGGCCGGTCGACGATGCTGCCGGCGGACATCGCCGACCGGATGATCGCGATGAACCCGCGGGCCGAGCTGCTGACCATTCCCGACGCCGGCCACTCGCCCTGGCTGCGCCGGCAGGACGAGATCGCGCCGGTCGCGGCCTGGCTTGCCCGCCAGGCCGCGGCACCCCGATCGAGCGGCTGATCAGGGCGCTTCTGGCGCGACCCTTGCTTGCTGTTCCGGCGGCGCCATTCGGCGTTTGACACCGGCGGAAATCGGACCCTACCGTTGGCGCCTCTCCGGATGCGCCAGGGCCGGATCATCAGCCAGGAAGGATCGTCTCGCGATGGGGCAATGGCAGGCTGGGGTCGATGTCGGCGGAACCTTCACGGACCTTCTTTTCATCGACGAGGCCGAGCGCCGCTTCCGGGTGGTCAAGGTGCCCTCCACCCCCGACGACCAGTCGCGCGGCATGCTGGCCGGCATCCGCGACAGCGGCCTGGCGCCGGAGGCCCTGAGCTCGCTCGTCCACGGCACGACGGTCGGCACCAATGCCGTGCTGGAGCGCAAGGGCGTCGTCTGCGGCCTGATCACCACCGTCGGCTTCCGCGACGTGCTGGAGCTGGGCCGCCGCACCCGCCCCTTCGGCTACGGCATGATCGGCAGCTTCGAAGCGCTGATCCCGCGCGAGATGCGGCTGGAAGTGCCCGAGCGGCTGGACGCGCGCGGCAACGTGCTGATCGCGCTGGACGAAGAGGCGGTCCGGGCCGCCATCCGCCGGCTGATCGACGCCGGGGCGGAGGCCCTCGTCATCAGTTTCCTCCATTCCTACGTGAACCCCGCGCATGAGCAGCGCGCGGCCGAGATCGCCCGCGAACTGTGGCCCAACCCCTTCATCTCGGTCGGCTCGGACATCCTGCGCGAGGTGCGCGAGTTCGAGCGCGGCAGCACGGCCGCCGTCAACGGCTACATCCAGCCGATCATGGCCCGCTATCTGGGCCGCCTGCAGAAGGAGCTGAAGCTCGCCCGCTTCCGCAGCGAGCTGCTGGTCATGCAGGGCAATGGCGGCACCATGAGCGGCAAGGCCGCGGCCGACTATGCCGTGCAGACGGTGATGTCCGGCCCGGCGGCGGGCGCGCTGGCGGCTGCCCGGATCGGCCAACAGTCCGGCCATCCGAACCTGATCGGCTGCGACATGGGCGGCACCAGCTTCGACGTGACGCTGATCCGCGGCGGCGAACCCGCCCTTTCGGCCGAGAAGGACATCGCCTACGGCGTGCCCATCCGCGTGCCGATGATCGACATCCACACCATCGGCGCCGGCGGCGGCTCAATCGCGCGCATCACCAAGGCGGGTCTGCTGCAGGTCGGCCCCGACAGCGCCGGCGCCAACCCCGGCCCGATCTGCTATGGCCGCGGCGGCACCGAGCCGACCGTGACCGACGCCAACCTGGTGCTGGGCAAGCTCGATACCGCGGCCCTGCCGGGCGTGGCCGGCGGCGTCTCGATCGAGGCGGTGAAGGCCGCCATCGTCGAGAAGATCGGCCGGCCGCTGGGGCTGGACGCGATCGAGGCGGCGGCGGCCATCATCACGGTCGCCAGCAACCACCTGGCCAGCGCCATCCGCCTGGTCTCGATCGAGCGCGGCTATGACCCGCGCGACTTCGCCCTATTCCCCTTCGGCGGGGCGGGACCGCTGCATGCCGTCGCACTGGCCCGCGAGTTGGGCGTGCCGACGGTGCTGGTGCCGCGCTTCCCCGGCCTTACCTCGGCGCTGGGCTGCATCCTGGCCGACCTGCGGCATGATTTCGTGCGCACCCTCAACCTGCCGCTGGCCAGCGTCGACCCGGCCATGGTCGATGCCATCTATGCCGAGCACGAGGCGCGCGGCCGCACCCAGGTCGAGGGCGAGGGCGTGCCGGTCGATGGCGTCGATGCCCTGTTCGAGGCCGACCTGCTCTATCGCGGGCAGAGCCACGTGCTGCGCGTGCCGGTCACCCGGCCGTTCGACCCGGCCCAGGTGAAGGCCAGCCTGGAGGCGCTCTACAAGCGCCGCTTCGACATCGAGCTGATGGAGATGACGGCCATCCTGTCGAACCTGCGCACGGCCGTGTTCGGCCGGCGCCAGCGCATCGACTTCTCGATCTTCGCGCCGGAGCCGGGTGGCAGCCTGGAGGCAGCCCAACGCGCCAGCCGGCGGGTCTATTTCGCCGGCCGTTGGCTCGACACCCCGGTCTATGCCCGCGAGGGTCTGCCGGTTGGCGCCACCATCGCCGGCCCGGCCATCGTGGCCCAGCTCGACACCACCATCCTGATCGACCCCGGCGCCACGGCGACGGTGGATGCGGTCGGGAACCTGGTCATCGCCGTCGGCGCAAGCGCGGCCTGAGGGAGCCCCAGCATGGCAATCGATCCCGTAACGCTGGCCGTCATCCAGAACGGCCTGCGCCAGATCGCCAGCGAGATGGACCTGGTGCACGAGAAGACGTCCTTCTCGCCCGTCATCTCGGAGGCCTTCGACCGCTCCAACGGCATCTATCACCGCGAGACGGGCGAGGTCATCGCCCAGGGCGAGATGGGGCTGCCGATCTTCGTCGGCGTCATGCAGTTCACCACCCAGGCGGTGATCGAGCGGCGCCACGACCTGGAGCCGGGCGACATCATCATCGTCAACGACCCGTACCTGGGCGGCACCCATCTGATGGACGTCAAGATGGTGAAGCCGTTCTATTATCGCGGGAAGCTGTGGTGCTACCTATCCAACACCGGCCACTGGCCGGACACGGGCGGGATGGTGCCGGGCGGCTTCGCCACCAAGGCGACCGAGATCCAGCAGGAAGGGCTGCGCATCCCGCCGGTGAAGCTCTATCGCCGCGGTGAGATCGTCCAGGACATCGTCGACATGATCCTGACCAACATCCGTGTGCCCGAGGAGCGGATCGGCGACATCAAGGCCCAGGTGGGGGCGCTCACCGTCGGCGAGCGCCGGCTGACCGAGCTGCTCGACCGCTACGGCGCCGACACGGTCGAGGATGCGATCGGCGAGTTGAAGGCCCGGTCCGAGCAGCAGATGCGCGCCTATATCGCGGGCGTGCCGGACGGCACCTACACCTTTTCCAGCTTCATCGACAGCGACGGCATCGTGAACGAGCCGCTGGAAATCGCGCTCGACATGACCGTCAGCGGCGACGAGATCCATTTCGACCTGTCGCGCTCCAGCCCGCCCTGCAAGGGGCCGCTGAACGGCGTCTGGGGCGCCACCCAGTCGGCCGTCTATGTCGCGATCAAGCACATCTTCCCTGACGTGCCGATCAATTCCGGCTGCTTCGCGCCGCTGAAGATCGCCAAGCCGACCGGCACCTTCCTGGTGGCCGAGTATCCCCGCCCCGTCGCCGGCTGCGCGTCCGAGGTGGCCCAGCGGGTGATGGAGGCGGTATTCGGGGCCATGGGCGAGGCCATCCCCGAGCGGATGTTCGCGGCCCCCGCCGGCACCAGCGGCAACTTCAGCCTGGGCGGCTACGACCCGGGCGAGGACCGCAGCTACATCATGTATTTCTTCTCCGGCGGCGGCTATGGCGGCTGGTGGGAAACGGACGGCCTGACCAACGGCTGCTCCACCGTCGGCATTTCCAAGACCCAGCCGGTCGAGATCCTGGAGCAACACTACCCGCTGGTGTTCGAGGAGTATGCGCTGCGCGAGGGCTCGTCCGGCGCCGGTCGCCATCGCGGCGGCTACGGCATCAGCTATCGCATCCGCCTGCTGCGCGGCACCGCCATGGCGTCCTTCCTGATGGATCACGGGCGCGAGGGGCCGCCCGGCCTGATGGGCGGCGTGGCCGGCGCCACCAACGAGCTGATCGTCAGCCAGAACGGGACCACCAGCATCCCCGAGCACATCTCCAAGGGCGAGGGCTACGAGCTGCGCCCGGGCGACTGGGTGCAGGTGCGCACCCCCGGCGGCGGCGGCTATGGCGAGGCGATGGAGCGCGACCCGCTGCTGGTCCGGCGCGACATCGAGCGCGGCTACATCACGGCATCGGAGGCCAGGCACTGGTATCCCCCGGCAACCGCCGCAGAGTAGGCCCGGGGAAGCTACAGCCAGGCAACAGGGACGGCAGAACAGGGGAGAGTTAGGATCATGGCAAAGAAGCTTGTCGTCAGCCGCCGCAAGGTATTGGCGGGCATCGCGGCCACCACCGGGCTCACCATCTGGTCGCCCCGGCTGTCGGCCCAGGCGGGCGAAATCGCGGTCGGCGCGATGGTGCCGATCACCGGCCCCTTCAACGTGTCGGGCCAGCAGTACCACTTCTCGCTGCAGATGGCGCAGGACGAGATCAACGCCAAGGGCGGCGTTGCCGGCAAGAAGCTGAAGATCGTCTTCGAGGACGTGAAGGACAGCAACAGCGTGGCGGTGAACGCCTATCTCAAGGTGGTGCGCGACATCAACCCGCCGCTCGTCTTCCTGTCCAGCTACACGACGCAGAACCTGGCGACCGAGCCCGAGGTCACCAAGGCGCAGATCCCGGCCATGTATGCCGGCGGCGGCGACGCCGTGCACATGAAGAAGAACCCCTGGATGTTCCGCATCCGCCCGGCCGACGGCATCCAGGCACTCGCCCTGGCCAAGCACGCGACCGAGGGGCTGGGCAAGAAGAAGATCGGCATCCTCTTCGTCCAGAACGATTTCGGCCAGCCCGGCGCCATCGCGGCCGAGAAGGTGATCAAGGCGGCCGGTGCCGAGGTCGTGGGCATGGAGGCCTATGCCTTCACCGACAACGACATGTCGGCCCAGATCCAGAAGCTGAAGAATGCCGGCGCCGACTGCCTGATGTGCATTTCCTACGGCAAGGACGGGGCGCTGATCCTGAAACTCGCCAAGGAGATGGGGATCAACCTGCCGATCGTCGTATCGTCCGGCATCATGGTGCCGGCCGCGCGCAACCTGATCGCGCCCGACGAGCTGGCCAACGTCCATGGCGTCATGGATTCCAACCTGGCGGCCGAGCGCGGGCCGGAGGTGGCAGCCTACATCAAGGGCTTCAAGGACCGCTTCAAGATCGATCCCGACCCCTACGGCTCCTGCTACTATGACGGCGCCTGGATCCTCAAGGGCATCCTGGACAAGGTCGGCCCCGACCGCGCCAAGGTCCGCGACGAGCTGAAGGCGGTGAAGGACTACAAGGGCATCACCAATACCTTCACCACCGACGCCGACGGCAACATGGTCCATTCGCTGGCCGTCTTCGGCATCAAGCCCGGCACCCGCGAGCCGGTGTTCGTGCGCACGATCAACGCCTCCTGACCACCCGGACGGGGCCGGCGCAACCGCCGGCCCCGCCTGACATTGCCGGGGGCAGGTCCAGTGTCGCAGCAACTCATCCAGCTTATCGTCAGCGGCTTGGCCGTCGGCTCGGTCTACGCGCTGGTCGGGCTCGCCTTCATCATGGTGAACGAGGCGACCGGCGTGGTGAACTTCGCCACCGGCCAGATGGTGGCGATCGGCTGCTTCCTGGCGGTCACCACCGGCATCCAGCTCGAACTGCCGCTGGTCGCAGCCTATCCGGCGGCGCTGGCCGCCATGGCGCTGTTCGGCATCGTCTTCTATGCCGTCGTCTTCCGGCCGCTGCAGGACCGGCCCGTCGTCACCGTCATCATCGGCACGGTGATGATCGGCATCGTCATCCAGAACGCGGCACTGATCACCTGGGGCTCGGTGCCGTTCCGGCCGCGCTCGCCCTTCGGCCGCCAAGTGGTGGACGTCTTCGGCGCCTCCATCTCGGCCCATGCGCTGTTCGTGATCGCGGTGGCCTTCCTGATGATCGGGCTGCTCTACGTCTTCATCTACAAGACCGCGATCGGCGCGCGCATGCGGGCCGTGGCCCAGGACCGCGACGCCGCCCGGCTGATGGGGATCGGCGTCGACCGTATGTTCGTGCTGACCTGGGTCATCGCCGGCCTGCTGACCGGGACCGCCGGCATCCTGGTCGGGCCGATGTGGTTCGCCGACGTGAACATGGGTGATCCGATCGCGCTGAAGGCCTTTGCGGCCATCATCATCGGCGGCTTCTCCAGCGTGCCCGGCGCCATCGTCGGCGGCATCCTGGTCGGCCTGTCGGAGATGCTGGGCGCCGCGTACATCTCGTCGGCCTACAAGGACGGTCTGGTCTTCCTGGTGATGATCCTCTTCCTGCTGGTGCGCCCGCAGGGGATCTTCGGCGAACGGATCGGGCAGCGAGCATGAAACCCCAGCGCAACCGGCTGGCGCTGGCCGCCGCCACCCTGGCCTTCGTGCTGGCGCTGGTCCTGCCGGCCTTCGTCAGCGGCTATGGCATCCGCATCCTCAACCTGGCCCTGATCTCGGCCATCGCCGTCATCGGCCTCAACTTCGCCTTCGGCTATGCCGGGCTGATCACGCTGGCCCAGGCCGGGTTCGTCGGCTGCGGCGCCTACCTGACGGCGATCCTGTCGACGGCGCTGGGACTGCCGCCCTGGCTGTCGATCCCGGCCGCGGTGGTCGGCACCACCCTCATTTCCGTCACCATCGGCCTGCCGATGCTGCGGTTGAAGGGACACTACCTGGCGCTCGCGACGTTGGGCTTCAACGTCTCCTTCGTCATCGTCGCCACCAACTGGAAGTCTGTGATGGGCGGCACGGACGGCATCTCCGGCATTCCCTCGCTGACGTTGGCCGGATGGTCGGCCGCCACCGACCACCGCTACTACTATGTGCTGTGGCTCGCCCTGGCGGCGGCTACCTGGATCGCCTGGCGCATCCGCTACTCCCATATCGGCCTGGCGATGATCGCCGTGCGCGACGACGAGATCGCGACGGGTGCCGCCTCGGTCGGCGTCACCCGCATCAAGGTGCAGGCCTTCGCGCTGTCGGCGGCCTATGCCGGGCTGGCGGGTGCCCTCTTCGCCCACATGACCAACTTCGTGGCGCCCGACGACTTCGCCCTCAGCCATTCGATCATCTATCTCGCCATGCTGATCATCGGCGGCGAGGGCTCGATCCTGGGCGCGATCGCCGGCGCCGTCATCGTCACCTTCATGCCCGAACTGATGCGCGACCTGGGGCAGGCCTACATGATCGTCTTCGGCGGGCTGATGCTGCTCATCCTCATCTTCCTGCCCAAGGGGCTGCTCAGCCTGGCCGGCATGGTCGGGCGCCGGCTGCGGATCGCCGGCCGATGACCGATCCCATCCTCACGATCGACGGCCTGTCGAAGAATTTCGGCGGCGTGCGAGCCGTGCAGTCGGTGTCGCTGGCCGTGCCCCCCGGCCGCGTCTTCTCCGTCATCGGCCCCAACGGAGCGGGCAAGACGACCCTCATCAACGTCATGACCGGCATCCTGCCATCCTCCGGCGGGCGGGTGCGCCTGGGCCAGCGCGACATCACCGATGCGCCGGCCCATGTGGTGGCCGCCGCCGGCATGGTCCGCACCTTCCAGAACGGCCGCCTGTTCCAGCGCCTGACGGTGCTGGAGAATGTGCTGGTCGGCGCCCACCACCTGCTGCCGCAATCGGTCTGGTCGGCGATCGCCGGGCGTGCCGCGCGGCGGCGCATGGGCGACATCCAGGCCCGCGCGCGTGCGCTGCTGAAGACGCTGGGCCTGACCGACGATGCCGACCGGCTGGTGGGCGCCCTGCCCTATGGCCGCCAGCGCATGGTCGAGATCGCCCGGGCGCTGGTGTCGGAGCCCCGCCTGCTGCTGCTCGACGAGCCCGCCGCCGGCCTCAACTCGGGCGAGGTCGAGCGCCTGCGCGAGATCCTCCAGGGCCTGCGCGAGCAGGGCCTGACGCTGCTGCTGGTGGAGCACAACATGGGCCTCGTCATGCGGGTGGCCGACCGCATCGCCGTCATCAGCTTCGGCGAGAAGATCGCAGAGGGCACGCCGGCAGAAGTCCGCGCCGACCCCAAGGTGCTGGAAGCCTATCTGGGCCACGGGTATCGCCATGCTGAAGATTGAACAGGTGGCGGTCGCCTATGGCGCGATCGATGCCCTGCACGGCATCTCGCTCCAGGTCGGCCAGGGCGAGGTGGTGGCCCTGTTGGGCGCCAACGGGGCGGGCAAGACGACCCTGCTGCGCACCATATCGGGGCTTCTGCGGCCGAAGGCGGGCGAGATCCGCTTCGAGGGCGAGGCGCTGGGGCGCAGTTCGGCCGAAAGCCGGGTAAAGCGCGGCATCGCCCATGTGCCCGAGGGCCGGCGCATCTTCCCCGGCCTGACCGTCATGGAGAACCTGGACGTCGCCACTACCATCTGGCGCCGCCGCGGCATGAGTTCTGCCGAGGACCTGGCGACCGTCTTCGCCCTCTTTCCCCGTTTGCAGGAGCGCGCGGGCCAGCTCGGCTGGTCGCTGTCGGGCGGCGAGCAGCAGATGCTGGCGATCGGCCGCGCGCTGATGGCAAGGCCCAAGATGCTGCTGCTGGACGAGCCGTCGCTGGGCCTGGCGCCGCGCCTGTCGGAGGAGGTCTATCGCCGCATCGCCGATATCAACGCCAAGGGCGTGACCGTGCTGCTGGTGGAGCAGAACACCGTCCTGGCGCTGGAGGTGGCGCACCGCGCCTATGTCATCGAGAATGGCCATATCGTGCTGGAGGGGCCGGCCCGGGAACTGGCCCGCCACCCCCGCGTGCGCGAAGCCTATCTGGGAGCCTGAACCATGCCAGACAGCGGACCCGCCCCGGGCAGCGTGCCCGCCATCGACCTGTCGCCCGTCCTGGCCGGGGTGCCGGGCGCGGCGGCCGAGGCCGGGCGCGCCATCGACCGCGCCTGTCGCGAGACGGGCTTCCTCACCATCGTCGGCCATGGCGTGCCGCTGTCCCTGATCCAGGAGACCAGGCGGCAGGCCAACGCCTTCTTCGACCTGCCCCGCCCGGAGAAGGCGCGCATCGCCCGGGCCGCGCCGGCCTTCAACCGCGGCTGGGGTGCGGTCGGCGAGGAGAGCCTGGCCAAGACGCTGGGAGCAGCCGCCCCGCCCGACTACAAGGAATACCTGTCGATCGGGCCGGTCGACACCAGCGACGATCCCTATTTCCACCGCCCGGAAGCTTTCCCGCATTTCGCCGCCAACCGCTGGCCGGACGCGCCGGACGGGCTGCGCCCGGCCTTCACCGCCTATTTCCGCGCCATGGAGCGGCTGGCAGCCGACCTGATGGAACTGTTCGCCGTGGCGCTCGACTTGCCGCCCGGCTTCTTCGCCGACAAGATCGACCGGCAGTGCGGCAGCCTGCGCGTCATCAACTACCCGGCCCAGACCGACGGGCCGGAGGATGGGCAGTTGCGCGCAGGCGCCCACACCGACTATGGAAGCCTGACCATCCTGCACGCCGAGGACCGGCCGGGGGGCTTGCAGGTGCGCCAGCCCGACGGCGGCTGGATCGACGTGCGGCCGACGCCGGACAGCTTCGTCGTCAACATCGGCGACCTGATGGCGATGTGGACGAACGATCGCTGGGTGTCGACCCTGCACCGCGTCGGCAACCCGCCGCGGGCCGATGCCGCCGCCAGCCGGCGCCTCAGCCTCGTCTTCTTCCACCAGCCGAACTACGACGCGCTGATCGAGTGCCTGCCGAGCTGCCGGGCACCCAACGAGCCGCCGCGCCACCCGCCGATCACGTCCGGCGCCCATCGCCTGCGCAAGCTGAACAGGGCCAATGACTACTGAGTTGCAGGCGGCCGGCTGGCAGGTCGGCATCGACATCGGCGGCACCTTCACCGACCTGGTGGCGCTGCATCCGGCAACCGGCCAGGTGCGGTCGATCAAGGTGCCGACCCAGCGCCAGGACCCGGTCGCCAGCATCGAGGCCGCACTGGCCGCCGCCGGCCTGACCGCCGACCAGGTCGACGATCTGGTGCACGGCACCACGCTCGTCACCAACGCCATCGTCGAGGACCGGGTGGAACCCGTGGCGCTGGTCGCCACCGCCGGCTTCGAGGACGTGCTGGACATCGGCCGGGCGGGTCGCCAGCACCTCTACCGCCTCGACCTGATCCCGCGCCGGCCGGCCCAGGTGCCGCCGGAGCGTCGGGTCGGGCTGGCCGAGCGCGTCGATTTCCGCGGGCAGGCGGTGCTGGTGCCGGATGCGGTCGCCATCGCCGACGCGGTGGCCCGCGTGCGGGCGACGGGCGTCGAGAGCGTCGCCGTCTCGCTGCTGCACGCCTATGCCAACCCAGACCATGAGCGCGCGATCGCAGCCGCCCTGCGCGACGCGGTGCCTTTCCTGTCCCTGTCGCACGAGGTGAACCCCGAGACGCGGGAGTTCGAGCGCACGGCCGCCACCGTACTGAACGCTTCCGTGATGCCGATCGCCGCCCGCTATCTCGACCGGCTGCAGCGCGAGGTGAAGGGTGCGCGCCTGCATGTCATGCATTCGGCCGGCGGCATGGCCTCGCCCGAGGCCGCCGCCCGCCGGCCGCTCGCCATGGCGCTGTCCGGCCCGGCGGCCGGCGTGTCGGCCGCGGCCCATGTCGCGGCCGAACTGGGCATCGAGCGGGTGCTGAGCTTCGACATGGGCGGCACCACCACCGACGTCTGCCTGATCGTCGGTGGGCAGGCCGAGATATCGACCGATTCCAAGCTGGCCGGGCGCCCGGCGCGCCAGCCGATGGTGGCCGTCGAATCGATCGGTGCCGGCGGCGGCTCGCTCGTCACCTACGGCACCGGCGGCCTGTCGATCGGGCCGGAGAGTGCCGGCGCCGAACCCGGTCCCGCCGCCTACGGCCGCGGCGGCACCCGGCCGACGGTGACGGACGCGAACGCCGTGCTGGGCTATCTCGACCCGACGCGCCGCCTGGGCGGGGCGATCACGCTGGACGTGGCGGCGGCCGAGGCGGCGCTTGCCCCACTGGCCCGCCAGATCGGCGTCGGCGTCGTGGAACTGGCGCTCGGCATCCAGCGCGTCGCCAACGCCGCCATGGTGCGGGCGCTGGCGCGGGTCACGGTGGAGCGCGGGGTCGACGGCCGGCAATGCACGCTGCTGGCCTTCGGCGGCGCCGGGCCGATGCACGCCGCCCGCCTGGCGCGCGAGTTCGGCATCGCCGAGATCGTCGTGCCACGCTTCTCGTCCAGCTTCTCGGCGCTGGGCTGCATCGTCGCCGACATGAGCTACACCCAGCAGCAGGCCGTCCGCCTGTTGAGCGCCGCCTGGGACGACGACCGCTTCCAGGCGCTGCACGACCGCATGCTGGACGCATTGACCGCCCCCCTGCTGGCCCAGGGCCATGGCGACGACGTGGTGACGGTCGAGCGCACCGCCCTGGTGCGCTATGTCGGCCAGAGCTACGCCGTGGAAGTGCCGTTCACGCTGCCGCTCGACCTCGACCGCCTGGGACGCGACTTTCGCCGCCGCCATGGCGAGATCTACGGCTACGCCACCGACGAGCATTGGGAGATGCAGAGCCTGCGCATGCGGGCACTCGTCGCCCGCCGCACCGCCTTCGGGCCGGTTGCGATTGCGGCCGAGAGAGCCGTCCCGACCAGCATCGGTCCCTGCTGGTTCGAGCCGTCGGCCCCCCACCAGACGCCGCGCTGGGATCGCGACAGCCTGCCGCCCGGCTGGCGGGTCACGGGGCCAGCCATCATCGAGGATGCCTGGTCCACCATCGTCGTGCCGCCCGGCTATGCCGCGACGAGCGACGCCATGGGCCATCTGCGGATTGCCGAGGAAGCACCATGAGCAACATGGTCGACCCCTTCACGGTCGAGGTCATCCGCCACGCCCTGACGGCGGCGGCCGAGGAGATGTCCTTCGTCGTCATGCGCTCGGCCCGCTCGCCGCTGCTGCGCGAGGCGGGCGACCTGTCGTCGGCCATCACCGACCACAAGGGCGACCTGATCGCCCAGGGGCGCGACATCCCGGTTCATCTGGGGGTGATGAGCTTCACGGTCCGCAAGTTCCTGGAGCGGGTGCCGGCCGAGCGGCTGCGGCCGGGCGACGTCTGGTTCCTCAACCTGCCCGAGGTCGGCGGCAACCACCTGCCCGACGTGAAGGCGATCCGGCCGATCTTTCTGGAAGGGAAACTCTTCGCCTTCGGCGTCAGCCTGGCCCACTGGGGCGATATCGGCGGCGCCTGGGCCGGCAGCTATTTCGCGGCCGCGACCGAGACCTGGCAGGAGGGCGTGCGCATCCCGCCCCTGCGCCTGGTCACGGCCGATGGCGTCGATGCCGAGAAGCGCGACTTCCTGCTGGCCAACATCCGCGGGCCGGCCGAACGCGAGGGCGACATCCTGGCCCAGGTGGCGGCCACTCGCGCGGCCGAGATCCGCCTGCATCGCCTGGCCGAGGAGCATGGCGCGGCCACCATCCGGGCCGCCCTCGACCGCCTCGACGACCTGTCCGAGGCGCAGATGCGCGAGGCGATATCGAGCCTGCCGGACGGCATCTATGACGGCGAAGACTTCCTCGACGATGACGGGCCGGGCGGCCAACCGGCCGGCATCCGGGTCCGGGTCGAGATCGCGGGCGACCGCGCCAGCTTCGACTTCTCGGCCACCGACGACGCCGTCGCCGGGCCGCTGAACACCACGCCCTTTGTCGCCATGGCCGCCGTCTACTACGCCATCAAGGCCGTGGCGGGGCCGGAAATCCAGCCCAATGGCGGCTGCTACCGGGCGCTCGACGTGCGCACCCGGCCCGGCTCGATCCTGGAACCCGGCATCGACAAGCCCGTCGTCGGCGGCAACCACGAGACCTCGCAGCGCGCCGTCGACGCCATCATGCGCGCCTTCGAGCTGGCCGTGCCGGAGCGGCTGACCGCCGGCGGCTCGACCACCGCCGGCCTGCTGATCTTCGGCGGGCCGCGGCGCGACGGCGCCATCGGCACCTTCTACGAGACCCATGGCGGCGGCGAGGGTGCGCGGACCGATCGCGACGGCGCGCCCGTGGTCCGTGTCCACCTGACCAACACGATGAACACCCCGGTCGAGATCGTCGAGGCGGAGTATCTGATCCGGGTCGACGAGCAGCGGCTGCGCACCGGCTCCGGCGGCGGCGGCCGGCACCAGGGCGGACCCGGCATGGTCCGCGCCTATACCGTCATGGGGGACGGGCTGTCGCTCACCACCATGTTCGAGCGCCGGGTCGTGCCGCCCTACGGCATGCAGGGCGGCGCCCCCGGCCTGCCCTTCCGCGCCACGCTGCATCCGGTCGCGGGCGACAGCCGAGAGCTGGGCGGCAAGGAGAACCTGAAGCTGTCCGCCGGGGACCGGGTCGTCATGGAGACTTCGGGCGGCGGGGGCTACGGCCCGGCCTGATTCAAGTCGATGGCGTGAAACGAGGGAAATACGTCGTTTGCGCCATCATCCCGCTGCACCACAGTGTCGGCCGACGCTCCGGTCCAGAGGGACATCCCGATCATGCCAAGCAGCGGCACGCGCAACACCGTGGTCCTGGCGCTCTCCCAGGCGCTTTTCACGGCCGTCATCTCCATCGACCTGACGCTGACCGGCCTGACCGGCTATCAGCTCGCCCCCGACAAGGCGTTGGCCACGCTGCCATTCGCCCTGATCACCGTGGCGGGCGCGGTCGTCACCCTCTATGCCTCACTGCTGATGGAGCGGATCGGCCGACGCTGGGGCTTCACGCTCGGGGCGGTCATCGGCGCCGCGGGCGGCCTGGTATCGGTCTGGGCCGTCATCCACGCCAATTTCTGGGTGTTCTGCGCCGGCACCGCGGCGGTCGGCGTGTTCCAGGCCTTCGCCCAGTATTATCGCCTGGCCGCCGCCGATTCCGTCGGCCCGGAAGCGAAGGCCCGGGCGATCTCGATCGTGCTGACCGGCAGCGTCGTGGCGGCCGTGGCCGGGCCAGCGCTGGCGGCGTGGAGCAAGGACTTCTACCCCGCGCTCTTCGCCGGCTCCTACCTGATGGTGTTCGTCCTCAGCCTCGTCGCGGCCATCCTGCTGGCGGCGGGATATCGCGACGCTGGCGACCGGCCTGCCGCCGTCGCGCCCGATGCGGCAGCCGACCTGCCCGCCCGGCCGCTGCGGGAAGTGCTGCGCCAGCCGATTTCGCTCGCGGCCATCGCCAACAACGTCGTCGGCGGCACCGCCATGATGCTGGTGATGACGGCGGCCCCTCTGGCTGCCGTCGGCCACCATCACAGCATCGACGACGGTGCGGGCATCATCCAGTGGCACCTCGTGGGCATGTTCGCGCCCTCGCTGGTGGCAAGCTGGCTGATCGGCCGCTTCGGCCTGCCCGCCATCCTCTATGCCGGCATGGCGATGAACCTCGCCTGTGCCGTGATCGCCGTCACCTCGTCCAGCCTGCCCGCCTACTACGCCGCGCTGGCACTGCTGGGGGTCGGCTGGAACTTCATGTTCGTGGGCGGCAGCACGCTGCTGGCGCAATCCTATCGCCCGTCGGAACGGGCCCGCGTGCAAGGGATGACCGAGCTGATCCGCTATGTCGCCACCGCGGCGGCCACGCTGGCGGCCGGGCCCCTGCTGCTGGCCTATGGCTGGGCCAACCTCAACCTCGCCATCCTGCCGATGCTGGCCGTTGCCGCGCTGATGACGCTGGCCTGGGCCCGCACGCTGCCGGCCACCGCCGGGCGCGCGGCATGAGCGCGCCCTTGGAGGTGGGGTTCCTCGTCTTCCCCCGCTTCCAGTTGCTGGACCTCAGCGGGCCGCTCGCCACCTTCGACTCGCCCGGCGGCTATCGCTGCCGGGTGCTGTCGACCGCAGGTGGGCCGGTCGCGAGTTCGGCCGGCATCGCGGTGCTGACGGAGCCCCCGGGCGACACGCAGTTCGACACCTTCGTCGTGGTCGGCGGCCTGGGCACCGTGGAAGCCGCCGGCACGGCCGCGATCGTCGAGATGGTGCGGCTGGCGGCTGCGCGCAGCCGGCGCGTCGCCAGCGTCTGCACCGGCGCCTTCGTGCTGGCGGCGGCCGGCCTGCTCGACGGCCGCCGGGCCACCACCCACTGGCGCCACGTCGCCCATCTGCAGCGGCTCCATCCCCAGATCCGCGTCGAGGGCGACCGCATCTTCACCCGCGACGGGGCGGTCTGGACGTCGGCCGGGATCACCAGCGGCATCGACCTGGCGCTGGCCATGGTCGAGGAGGACCTGGGCATCGCCGCCTCGCGCGCCGTCGCCCGCAACCTCGTCGTCTATCACCGCCGCCCTGGCGGCCAGTCCCAGTTCTCGACCCTGCTGGAGATGGAGCCGGAATCCGACCGCATCCGTCGCGCTTTGGGTTTCGCGCGCGAGCATCTGGCCGAGCCGTTGCCGGTCGGGCGCCTGGCCCAGGCCGCCGCCCTCAGCCCCCGCCAATTCGGCCGCGCCTTCCTGGCCGAGACGGGCGAGACGCCGGCACGCGCCATCGAGCGCCTGCGCGCCGAGGCCGCGCGTACCCGGATCGAGAACACGGCCGAGCCGATCGAGGCGATTGCCGCGGCGGTCGGATTCACTGATCCAGAACGCATGCGCCGGGCCTTCCTGCGCATCTTCGGGCAGCCGCCGCAAGGAATGCGTCGCGCTTCCCGGGTGTTGTCCAGCAACTCCATAATAATTCCCGCCGGTGCGATCGACGCTTGACCGTCCGATCGCGAATCCCGGAGGATTAAATCACCGTAATCCCCGGTCTTCCGGTGAATGGTTGCGGTCGTAGTGCGACCGCGGACGCCTCTGGCCACCCGTCGGCGCCGAAATTAGGCGCGCCACAAGGCGTAGCCACGGGAGGAAGACATGATGGCTTACTCGAAGAGAGTGGCCGGGATGGGCGTTGCCGCCCTTCTGGCTTTTTCGGCGGGCGGCGTTGCCGTCTCGGCCCAGGAAATGAGCATGGGCGACGTGAACCCGCCCAAGCAGGGCACGTCGGTCGCGGCCAAGCACTTCATCGACAAGCTGGCAGAGCTTTCGGGCGGCAAGATCAAGGTCGCCCACCATCACTCGGGCGCATTGGGCGGCGAGCGCGAAGTCTCGCAGCAGATCCAGCTTGGCGCGGTCGATTTCGGGCCGATCACCACGGCGCCGCTGTCGACGCTGATCCCCGAGATGTCGGTGTTCCAGCTTCCCTACATCTTCCGGGACTACGACCACCTCTTCAAGACGCTCGACGGCAGCGACACGGTCGTGAAGTACTATGACGCCGTGCTGGACAAGAAGGGCCTGAAGCTCGTCGGCTTCATCGCCGCCGGCTATCGCGGCATCTACGGCCACTACCCGATCAACGGCCTGGCCGACGTGAAGGGCAAGAAGGTGCGGGTGCAGGAGGACAAGATCTTGGTCGCCACCTTCAAGGCGCTGGGCATGATCTCCACCCCCATCGCCTTCCCGGAGGTCGCGACCGCGCTCCAGACCAAGGTGATCGAGTTCGCCGAGGGCGGCGTCAACACTTTCTACCACAACAAGTTCTACGACATCGTGAAGTACGTGGCCGATGTCCGCCATACCCACCAGGCCGTCGCGCTCATCATGTCCAAGAGTAGCTGGGCCAAGCAGGATGCGGCCGGCAAGAA
Source organism: Stella humosa (assembly GCF_006738645.1). Lineage (GTDB taxonomy): Bacteria > Pseudomonadota > Alphaproteobacteria > ATCC43930 > Allostellaceae > Allostella > Allostella humosa. Next base: position 3,581,110 of record NZ_AP019700.1, read on the forward strand.
GGCGATCGAGGGTGCCTGGGCCTCGACCCGCACCTTCAACCGCGAGTTCATCCTGAACGAGGACAAGTCGATCCAGGACAATGTCCGCGCCAAGGGCGTCACCATCACCAAGCCCGACGCGGCCCCGTTCCGGGCGGCGACGCAAAGCGTCTACGAGGAGTTCTACGCCACGCCGGCCGGCAAGGACGCGCGCAAGATCGTCGATCACATCCTGGCCGTGAAGTAGCTCCATGGCTGGTGTTCCGGGGGGCGGCGGGCCTGAGGACGGCCCGCCCCCGGGCGCTCTCGCCCGGGCCTATGACGGCCTCGGCCATGTCGGCGGGTTCATTCTCGCCATCATGACCGCGGCCGTCTTCGTGCAGGTGGTCTTCCGCTACCTGGGCATCAATGCGATCGACGGGCTGGAGGAGATCCCGCGCTATCTCTTCATCTGGCTCGTGATGATCGGCTCGGCCGCCGCCATGTGGCGCAACGAGCACACGATGCTGGACTATTTCGTGAAGCTGCTCGGCCCGCGCGGCCAGGCGATCGTGCGGATCATCACCTGGTCCGCCTGCATCGCCGTCTTCGTCTACCTCATCATCCTGAGCTGGACCCTGGTGCCGAACGCCCAGTACCAGACCAGCGCCGGGCTTGGCCTGCCGCTCGGCTACGTCTTCGCGGCCGTGCCCATCGGCAGCGCCCTCATCATCGTGCCGATGATCCTGCAACTCGTCGCAGCCGTGAGGGCGCTATGGCCGAAATCCTCCTGATCGTCTTCGTCATCTTCATCGTGATGGGGGCGCCGATCAGCATTTCGCTGGGCATCGGGGCGTTCGGCGCGGCCATCTTCTATCCGATCCTGAATCCCATCATCGTGCCGACCCGCTTCGTCGGCCTGCTGTCGGACTCCTACCTGCTGCTGTCGGCCCCGCTCTTCATCCTGGCCGGCAACATCGCCGCGCGCGGCGGTGTTGCCCGCGTCATCATCGACCTGGCGACGGCCGTCGTCGGCCGCTTCCGCGGCGGGCTGGCCTACGTCAACGTCGCCGACAGCATGGTGTTCGGCGGCATCTCCGGCTCGGCCGTGGCCGACGTGGCCGCACTCGGCACGTTCCTCATCCCGCAGATGGAGCGCAAGGGCTACGACCGCGACTTCGCCACCGCGCTGACGGTGGCCACTGCCGTGGTGGCACCGATCATCCCGCCCTCGATCATCGCCGTCATCTATGCCTGGATGGCCGACCAGTCGGTGGCCGCCATGTTCGCGGCCGGCGTCATCCCCGGGCTGCTGGTCGGGCTGGGCATGGCGGTGCCGGTCTACGTCATCTCCAAGAAGCGCAACTACCCGCGCGAGAAGCCGCCGACCTTTCCGGAATTCCTGCGCGTCCTGTGGGCCGCCCTGCCCGCCCTGATGATCCCGGTCATCATCATGGGCGGCATCCTGTTTGGCCTGTTCACCCCGACCGAGGCAGCGGCCGTGGCCGCGGTCTATGCCCTGGTCGTGCCACCCATCTTCTACCGCCAGCCGAGCTGGCGGGAGCTGCCGTCGATCTTCGCCGATTCCGCCCGCCTGTCGGGGGTGATCGGGCTCATCATCGGCTTCGTCGGCGCCTTCGGCTGGGTGCTGACCTATTCCAAGTTCCCGTTCATCGTGGCCGAGGCCATCTCGCAGATCGCGCCGCACTGGTTCGTCTTCATCTTCATCGTCATCTTCCTCTACCTGATCCTCGGCACGTTCCTCACCCCGTCTGAGATCATCCTGGTGACGGTGCCGGTGCTGCTGCCGGTGGCCGAAGCGCTGGGCGTCCACCCGATCCATTTCGGGCTGGTCTGCGTCGTTGCGTCGGCGATCGGGCATGTCACGCCGCCGGTCGGGCTCTGCCTCTTCGTCGGCATGGCGGTCAGCGGGCTGCCGATGGAGAAGCTCGTGCCGCCTCTGTTGCCCTTCATCGCCGCCATCGTGGCGGTGCTGCTGCTGCTGGCGGTGTTCCCGGAAGTGACATTGTTCCTGCCGCGACTGCTGGGCTTCATCACATAGAGGAAGGGCCGCCGGGGTTTCCCCCCGGCGGCCCTTCGCCACCTCCACGATCGCGGAAGGCTCAGCCGCGAAACTGCCGGCGGTCGCCGGCGCGCAGCCAAAGGCGCAGCAGGTGGCGGCGCTTCTCCGGCTCGTCATGGTCGACATAGGGCGTCCGGCCGTGGACGATGAAGCGGTTGTTCAGGATCTGCATCTGCCCCGGCTCCATGAAGAAGTCGTGGCGGTGGGCGGGATCGCCCAGGAACCCGTCCATGATGTCGACCGCCTGCACGCCTTCATTGTCCAGCACCTGGCCGGTCTTGGCATAGCCGCGGCGGATGACGCGGGCGTTGAAGCGGATGCGCAGGCCGCCGTCCGGCTCGGTGCCGAAGATCGGATACCAGTTGGTCTTGCCGGCGTTGGCGGCCTGGTATTCCTGGTGGTGGCGGTAAAACGGCTTGTAGAGCCGGTCGAGCAGCTCGGGATGCTCCTGGGCGAAATGGTCGCGCGCCGAATAGGCGCTGGACAGCGAGGACTTGCCGCCCGACTTCGCCGTATTGAGGCACAGCAGACTGATGTAGTTCGGCGGCGCCTCGCCCATCGAACTGTCATTGTGCATGTCGAGGCCCTCGGGCGTCAGCGCGGTGCGCGTCTCGCCGGTATAGGGCCGCCCGTCATGGCGCACGTCGTAGATCATGGTGCCTGGCCAGTCCTGGGCGACCGGCGGCTCCAGCAGGGTGCCGAGCAGCCAGTAGATGTCCGTCAGCTCGCGCTGCGTCCAGCGGCCGACCGGCATGCGGTCGAGGATGACGAAACCCAGCCCATGGTCGAGCCGCTGCTTGATGCCGGCCATCCAGCGCCGGCACGCCGACATCTCGAAATGCTCGGGTGCCAGGATGAAGGTCGGCACGGGTGCGCGCCGCTGCTCCTCCACGATGGCATCCAGTTCGGCCAGGCAATCGGCCGGCAGGCCGACCACGAACTCGTCGTCGCGTAGCTGCGGGCCGAGCCAGGCACGCGGCGCGGGCGGGGCACGGGTCGGCGAAAGAGTGGCGAGGTTCATCGTCATTGGGATGGGGCTCCCACCGAGAAAAGCGACAGGGGTCGAGTAAGGCAGCCCGGCTTGGGATCGGTCAAGCTGAAATGGCGCCAGCCCCAATCCTGGTCCGCATCTCAGAAGCGATACAGTCGCGCCGCGTTGCCGGCCAGTACGGCGTGCCGGGTCGTCTCGTCGGGCAACCACGCGAGGAAACGCTGCAGCAGTTCGCGGTCGTCCGGGCGCGCATCGTCGGGCAGGCTCGGGTGGGGCCAGTTCACGCCCCAGACCATGCGGTCCGGCCGGGCGGCGACCAGCGCCTTCACCCGCGCTTCCATGTCCCGCCAGCCACCGTCGGGGTCGCGGCCGTAGTATATGGCCGACAGCTTCACCCAGCAGCGGCCGCCCTCGACCAGGCGCAGCAGGGCGCGGAAGGCGGGATGGTCCGCCCCCTGCCCGTGCGGGACGAGGCCGACATGGTCGACCACGAAGTCGGACGGCAGGCGGCCCAGCATCGCCTCCCAATCCGGCAGGCGGGTGCCGTTGCCCTGCACCTGGACATGCCAGCCGAGCGGGGCGACGCGGGCCGAGAACCGCTCCAGGTCGCCCATCGCCATGAGGCCGGCCAACGTGTCATGGAAGCGCGCACCGCGCATGCCCAGGCCGTCGAGGCGCCGTAGCTCCGCGTTGGCCATATCCGGGTCGACGACGGCGATGCCGCGCGCCCGATCCGGCCCCAGTACGGCCATCGCCGCCAGGGTGCAGGCATTGTCGGTGCGGTAGGCCGAGGGCTGGACGATGACCGCACGATCGACGCCGAGCCGGTCCAGCATCGCCACATAGGCGGCGAACGACCCGCCGGCCGGCGCGTGCGCGCCTTCCGGCAGGGGGAAGCGGTCGAACGGCCCATAGACGTGCGAGTGGCAGTCGCAGGCCCCGGCCGGGGTCGGGATGTCGCCGGCCTGCGCCATCACACCTTCTCGAAATCGATGCGCTCGGCCACGGGCAGGCCCAGCAGGAAGCGGCGCAGGCAGTCCAGCCCCATCTCGGTGGCGCCCAGGCGCACCCACTCGCGCCCGCCCAGCACGCGTGCCTCGCGGGTCTCCACCCGATCGCCGGCGACGATGGCGATGCGGATCGTGCCGCCCAGGTCGATGCGGTCGCTGCCCTCGTCGAGGTCGACCAGGACGGCCATGGCGTGGCTGGCGCCGCTGGCCGCTGCCAGGGCGCGGGCGATCTCGACGCCATCCGGCTCGCCCGCCAGCCCGACGGCGGCAGCCACCCCCGCCACGGAGCGCGCGGCCACACCGCGGACAAAGACCCGCTCGGCCCCCGGCTGTGGAGAGAAGCGGGCGGCGACCTGGCCGCCGGTGAAGGTCTCGGCCAGGGCCAGCGTGCCACCGGCCGCCACCAGCCCGCCCAGCACCTCGCCCTCCAGCGTGCGGTCGTCCTCGGAGACGATGAAGTTGCCGAGCCTGGCCCGCACCTCGGCCGTCACCGGCTCCAGCTTGCGCAGCACGTCATCCATGTCGGTGCCGCGAATGGTGATCTTGGTCTCGAGCTGGGGGTAGTGGGCGCGGAAGCCCAGCTTCATGGCGCCGTCCGGCACCAGTTCCTCGATCCCCGCCAGAAGGGTGTCGGCGCGCGATTCGCCGATGCCGTAGGAATGGAACCGCTTCAGGTGGATGACCGCCTGGATGCCGCTGCGGGCCAGCAGGCGGGGGATGATCTGCTCCTCCAGCATGCGGCGCAGTTCCCGCGGCACACCTGGGGTGAAGAAGAAGCGCGCGCCGCCGATGTCGAGCGCGAAGCCGCAGGCGGTGCCGACCGGGTTGTCCAGGATCTCGGCCGTCGACGGCAGCATCGCCTGCTTGCGGTTGTTGGGCGGCATGATGCGGCTGCGGCGCTGGAAATAGCTCTCCATCTTCTCGAGCCATTCCTCGCTCAGGACCAGCTCGACCCCGGCCGCGCGCGCCGCCATCTCCTGCGACAGGTCGTCGACGGTGGGCCCCAGCCCGCCATTGACGATGACGGCATCGGCGCGGCCAGCCGCCAGGCGGAACGCCTCCAGCAGCTTTTCGCGATCATCGCCGACCGTCGTCCCCCAGACCACCGTGAGGCCGAAATCCTCCAGCTTCTGGCTGATGTAGCTGAAGTTGCTGTTGACGATCTTGCCGGTCAAGACTTCGTCGCCGGTACACAGGATCTCGATGCGCATGGGAGCGGGCCTCGTTGGCGGGGTAGCGGTCAAAGTTGCGGCAGGAGTTCGCGGGCGAGCAGTTCGTAGCTGCGGTGGCGCACCTGCTCCTCGTGGGCCCAGGTGACGATCGCCAGCTCCTGGAGATCGAGGCGGCGGGCGAGGTCGCGGATGCGCTGGGCCACGACCGGGCCGGTGCCGACGAAGGCGTTGCGCCGCATCTCCGCGATCCGCGCCTTCTCGGCGTCCCCGAAGGGATAGGCGGCGGCTTCCTCCGGCGCCTCCAGCGGGCCGTAGATGCCGCGGTCGCGGAATAGCCGCCACTTGGCGCGCGAGGTGAAATAGTGCTGCGCCTCCTCCTCGGTGTCTGCCGCCAAGGCCCAGACGCAGATGCCGGCCTTGGGCTCCGGGTGGCGCGGGCTGGGCTGGTAGCCGGCGCGGTAGAGATCGAGCGCCTGCTGCCCGCCCTGCCCGTCGGTGAAGAACCAGGCAAAGCTGTAGGGCAGGCCGAAATGGGCGGCAACGCGGGCGCCGAAGTCGGAGCTGCCGAGGATCCACATCTCCGGCACCGTGTCGCCTTGGGGATAGGCGTGGACGGTGCGGAACGGGTGCCCCTCCGGCAGCGGCTCGCCCGCGAGCCACAGTTGCAGGTCGCGCACGTCGCTCGGGAACTGGTCCGGCCGCTCGTTGGCCAGTGGGTGGAGGGCAAAGGCGGTGCGGCCGTCCGACCCCGGCGCGCGACCCAGCCCGAGGTCGATGCGGCCGGGCGCGATCGCATCCAGCACGCGGAACTGCTCGGCCACCTTGTAGGCGGAATAGTGCGGCAACATCACGCCGGCGCTGCCGACGCGGATGCGGCTGGTGGTGGCGGCAATGGCCGCGATCAGGATCTCGGGCGCGGCCCCCACGATGGTCGGGTGGTTATGGTGCTCCGACACCCAGAAGCGGGCATAGCCGAGACGTTCGCAATGCTGGGCGAGCGCGATGGTGTCGCGGATCGCCTGGCCCTGCGGCCGGCCGGCGGCCGCGATCGATTGATCGAGGATGGATATGGCGAGTGGCAAAGGGGCTCCCACGGGGCGGGATTGGGCGGGTATGGCCGCCGATCATACTCCTACGCCTGCACGATGCACGCGGGGCCTTCGCCTCCCGGCTCAGCGCCGCGGGTGGGCGCAGTAGCGGTCCCGCTTGGCCGCCAGCGCGCCGGCCAGCGACGCGTCGGGCTCGGCCGCGAAGAGCAGTTCGCCCGCCCCGCCGATCAGCGGGCCACCGGCACCGGCGCGGGCCAGCCGGGCGGCCCCCAGTGCAGGACCGACCGCCGCATCGGCCGCCACCGACACCGGCCGGCCGGTCGCGGCCGCCACCAGACGCGCCCACAAGCGGCTGCGGGCGCCGCCGCCGACCAGCGCGATCGGCCCGGTGACGGCGGCACCGGTGGCCGCCAGGGCATCCTGGCAATCGGCGAGCGCCAGGGCCACGCCCTCCATCACCGCCTGCACCAGATGCAGCCGCCCGGTCGCGAAGGACAGGCCCGAGAAGGCCGCCAGCAGTCCCGGATCATCGTGCGGCGTACGCTCGCCCGCCAGATAGGGGGTGAAGACGGGGGTATCGGCCGAAGAGATGCCGGCGGCCTCGACCTCCGCCACGAGGCGGCCGACATCGTCGGCCCCCAGCAGATCGGCCACCCACGTCAGGGCGGCGGCCGCGCTGAGGATCACCGCCTGCTGGCAGAACAGCCCGGCCACGCCATGGCGGTGGGTGTGCATGCCCTGCCCGACCGAGGACTGGAAGTCGCGATTGGCGACGAAATAAACCCCCGACGTGCCCAGGCTGACGAAGGCCGCTCCATCGGTCACCACGCCGGCGCCGACGCCGCCGCACATGTTGTCGCCGGCCCCGCCGACGATGGGCAGCCCCACGGGCAGCCCCCAGCGCCGCGCCAGTTCCGGCCGCAGGTGACCGGTCACTTCCGCACACTCGACCAGGCGTGGCAACTGGTCGGCGGTGATGCCGCAGGCGGCCAGGATCGGCGGGTGCCAGGTGCCGGCGGCCGTATCCATCAGCAGGGTGGCCGAGGCATCGGCCCGGTCGGACGCGGCGTCGCCCGACAGGCGCCAGCGCAGATAGTCCTTGGGCAGCAGGACATGCCGGGCGCGCCGCAGCACGTCCGGCTCGTGGAAGTTCAGCCACAGGAGCTTGGGTGCGGGAAAGCCCGCCATGGGCCGGCTGCCGGTGATGGCGGCGAAGCCCGGCACCACCCGCTCCAGCATGGCGCCCTCGCGCGCGGCGCGGCCGTCGTTCCACAGGATGGCCGGGCGCAGCGGCCGGTCGTGCCGGTCGACCGCGGCCACGCCCAGCATCTGGCCGGATAGGCCCATCCCCGCCACCCGCGCCATTGCCGCCGGGTGGTCGGCAGCCAGCCGGTCGAGTGCGGCGCCGGCGGCCAGCCACCAGTCCTCGGGGTCCTGCTCGGCCCATTGCGGCTGCGGCCGGTCGACCCGCAGCGGCGAAGCGGCATCGGCCACCGGCCGGTCGGCGTCATCGACCAGCACCACCTTGACCGAGGAAGTGCCGACATCGATGCCCAGCCAGAGCGGCCCGGTCATGCTGTCGCCAGCCAGTCGGCAAAGGCCCCGCGCTGGTCGGCCGACAGGTGCAAGCCATGCTTGGTGCGCCGGTCGAGGATGTCGTCGGCCGTGCGCGCCCATTCGGCCGTCATCAGGTAGCGGGCCTCGCGCTCGTAGAGCAGGCCGCCGAAATGCCGGCCGAGCCCGGCCATGTCGACGGCGTCCCCCAGCACCCGCCCGGCGCGCGTGCCGTAGAGGCGCCCGAGATGCCGGGCGAGGTCCGCCGGCAGCCATGGCCGCTCGGCCTGGAAGGCGGCCAGGAACCGGTCGAAGTCGGCATCGGCGATGTCGCCGCCGGGCAGGTGGGCCGTCGCGGTCCAGGCCGGCGCCAGGTTCGCAAAGAACGGAGCCAGCGCGCGCATGGCGTGTTCCGACAGCTTGCGGAAGGTGGTGATCTTGCCGCCGAAGGCCGACAGCATGGGCGCCATCCCCTCCGGCGCGTCGACGTCGAAGACATAGTCGCGGGTGACGGCGCTGGGGTTCTCGGCCGCGTCGTCATAGAGCGGGCGCACGCCGGAATAGGCATGGACGATGGACTGGCGGGTGAGCTGCTGGCGGAAATAGCGGTTCACGATATCCAGCAGATAGTCGATCTCGCGATCGTCGATCGCGACCGCCTCGGCTGGCCCCTCATAGGGGATGTCCGTGGTGCCGATCAGGCAGAGGTCGTCCTCGTAGGGATTGACGAAGATCACCCGGCGGTCCTGGTTCTGCAGCAGGTAGGCGTGCGGCCCGTCCCAGAACTTGGGCACCACGATGTGGCTGCCCTTCACCAGGCGGACGTTGCGGGCGGAGTTCTGGCCGGCGACGCGGCCGATCACGTCCTTCACCCAGGGGCCGGCCGCATTCACCAGGACGCGCGCATGCACGGTGACCGGCCCGCCCTCTCCCGCCAGTTCGGCCCGCCACAGCCCGCCCTCGCGCCTAGCCGCCACGCAGGCGGTGCGCGGCAGGATGCGGGCGCCGCGCTCGGCCGCGTCGATCGCGTTCAGCACCACCAGGCGGGAATCGTCGACCCAGCAGTCGGAATACTCGAAGCCGATGCGCGGCGGGTCGGCCAGCGCCCGGCCCTCCGGCGCGCGCCGCAGGTTCAGCGTCCGCGTGCCGGGCAGCCGCTTACGCCCGCCCAGATGGTCGTAGAGGAACAGGCCCAGCCGCACGAGCCAGGCCGGCCTGGCCGACGCCCGGTGCGGCAGCACGAAGCGCATCGGCCAGATGATGTGGGGGGCCGCCGCCAGCAGCACCTCGCGCTCGATCAGCGCCTCGCGCACCAGGCGGAACTCGTAATATTCCAGGTAGCGCAACCCGCCATGGACGAGCTTGCCCGACCGCGAACTGGTACCCTGGCCCAGGTCATCCTTCTCGCACAGCACCACCGACAGGCCGCGGCCGGCGGCGTCGCGCGCGATGCCGGCACCGTTTACGCCGCCGCCCACGATCAGCAGGTCGACTGGATCGGCTTGCCCCCCCATCACGACGATCCGATCAAGCCGACTTCCGGTCCTGCAGGCCGTAGGTCGAGAAGCCCTTGCGGGTATCGGCGATCTGCTCCTTCGACAGCAGCGCCGGGCCGCCGGCCAGCAGCAGGGTGTGGTAGTACTGGCGCGCGATCGTCTCCAGTTCGACCGCCAGCCACATCGCCTTGTCCAGGCCGCTGCCGATGGCGATCATGCCGTGGTTGGCGAGCAGGCAGCCGTTGCGCCCCTCCATCGCCTTCAAGGCGTTGGCCGACAGTTCCGCCGTGCCATAGGTCGCGTAGTCCGCGCAGCGGATCTCGTCGCCGCCGAAGGCCGCGATCATGTAGTGGCAGGAGGGGATCTCCTTGCGCGCGATCGCCAGCACCGTGGCGAAGGTCGAATGGGTGTGGACGACCGCGCCAGCATCGGGCCGGGCGCGCAGGATGTCGCGATGGAAGCGCCATTCCGTCGAGGGCTTTAGCGGGCCGTCCCAGGCGCCGGTCTCGTCGGCCAGCGGCATGGAGGCGATGCTCTCGGGCGTCAACTGCTCGTAGGGGGTGGCGCTGGGGGTGATCAGCATGCGGTCGCCCCAGCGCGCCGAGATGTTGCCCGACGTGCCCTGGTTGAAGCCGGACGAGTTCATCCAGATGCACTTGTCGATGATCGCCTGGCGCAGCGCGCGTTCTTCGTTCGTCATGTGGGCTCTCCGGTCAGCAGGGTTGAAGGGGCGGCTCGCCCGCCAGATAGCGCCGCACCTCGTCGGCCACCCGGGCCGCCGCATAGGTGACGGTGCGCAGCGAGGCGCCGGCGATGTGCGGGGTCAGCGTGACGTTGGGCAGCTTCAAGAGCGGCCAGTCGGGCGGCGGCGGCTCGATCGCGAAGGTCTCCAGCATGGCGCCGCGCAGATGGCCGGAAGCGAGCGCGTCATGGAGCGCATCGTAGTCGACCAGCGGTCCACGCGCGGTGTTGACGAAGATCGACCCGGCCCGCATGCGGGCGAAGCGCGCGGCATCCATCATGCCGGTCGTCTCCGCCGTCACCCGGGCATGCAGCGAGACCACGTCGGCGCGCGCCAGCAGTTCGTCGAGCCCCACCTGCTCCACCCCATCGGCCGCGTCCTCGTTGGAGAGGCGGGCGTAAGGGTCGGCCACCAGGATCGACCCGCCGAAGGCGCGCAGCAGGCGCACCACGCGGGTGCCGACCTCGCCGTAGCCGACGATGCCGACGGTCAGCTCCGACAGTTCGCGGCCGGTCACGTCGGCGCGGTAGAGATCGCCCCGCCACTCGCCGCGGCGCAGGCTGTCGTGGCCGGCGCGGATCAGCCGCGTCTCGGCCAGGATGGCGCCGATGGTGAATTCGGCCACCGCGCTGGCATTGCGGCCGGGCACGTTCACCACGCGCAGGCCGCGGCGGCGGGCCGCCGCCAGGTCGATGTTGACCGGCCCGCCGCGCGACACGGCCACCAGCCGCAGGGCGGGCATTGCCGCCATCATGGCATCCGACAGCGGTGCCAGGTGGGTCACCAGGATTTCCGCGTCGCCCACGAAACCGACGATCTCGTCCGGCTCGCCCAGATATTCGCGCAGGCCCGCCAGGGGCGAGCCCGCCTCGGCGTTGCGCATCGGCACGTCCGGCCAGGGCAGTTCCAGCAGGCGGATCGCCAGATCCCCGCCGCAAGCCCCTTCCAGGGCGCGGCGAAAGGATTCGGCCTGCATGAAGCGGTCGCCGATGACGGCGATGGCGGGGCTAGGCATCGCCGCCGCCCTCCGCCAGGCGTCGCCACACCGGCGGCATCGCGCGGCGCGCCTCCTGGTAGGCGGGGAAGATCCGGGCATAGGCGGCCACCAGCTCCGGGTCGGGCGCCAGCGCCGTGCCCAGATGCGGCGTCACCCAGCGGGCGACGCAAGCATCCATGTCGGTGAAGAGGCCGAGCGAGACGGCGGCGATCATGGCGGCCCCGGCGGCCCCCGCCTCCTGCCGGGTGCTGGCACGCACCGGCGCGTCCAGCGTCGCCGCCAGCATCTGCCGCAGGGCCTGGCTGCGGGCGCCACCGCCGGACACCCGCACCTCGGCCGGCATCGGCCCCATCGCGGCGTAGCAATCCCGCGCGGCCAGGGCCAGCCCCTCGAACACCGCGCGCACCAGGTCGGCATGGCCATGGCGGGTGGACAGGCCGAAGAAGCCCGCGCGGGCATCGACGTCGACGAACGGCCCGCGCTCGCCGCCCTCGGAGATATAGGGGTGGAACAGCAGCGTGCCCGGCGCCGTGCCGGCCAGCATGTCGTCGACCCCAGCCAGGAGCTGGGCGCGGTCGCGGTGGACGCCGGCCGACGCCAGCACCCCGCCGATCAGGTCCAGCATCCAATCGATGTTGAGCGTGGCAGCCAGGTTCGACTGCATCTGGGCATAGGTGCCGTCGACCGGGAAGGCGATGGTGTAGCCGGTGCGCTCGGCCGGCAGCGCCACGTTGGCGGCACCGCGCACCAGGCGCATGTGCATGCCGGTGGAACCCAGGATGCTGGTGCCGGCGGCACCGTCTCGGTCATAGAGACCCGCGCCCAGCGCCGAGCAGACGATGTCGATGTATCCCAGTACGACCGGCGTGCCGGCCAGCAGGCCCGCCGCCCGGGCGGCGTCGGCCGTCAGCGTCGCATGGCCGGCGGTCCCGTCGACGATTTCCGGCAGCAGGTGGCGCAGCGGGGCCATGTCGAGCGCGTCCACCACCGCATCGCTGTAGGCGCGCGTGCGGAAGTCGCCGAAGCTGAGCGCCCCCTCCGACGGGTCGGTGGCGCGCTGGCCGGTCAGCTTCAGATAGAGCCAGTCCTTGCAGTGGAAGGCGGTTGAGGCCGATGCGATCGCGTCGGGCCGGTGCTGCCGCAGCCAGGCGAGCTGCGGACCCTGCTGGCAGGCGGCAAGGCCGGTGCCCGTCGCGGCGAACCGGATAGCGTCGGCGGGCTGCCGGCGCATCGCGTCGACGATGCGGCCGGCGCGGGCATCCAGCCACAGCATAGCGGGGCCAACCGGCTCGCCGCCCGCGTCGACCAGCCAGGTGCCGTCCCCCTGCCCGGTGACGGCGATGCCGGCCAGTCGCCTGGCCAGGTCCGGTACCTGCTCGCCCATCCGGCGCAGGGTCTCGGCAGCGGCCAGCCAGGTCGCCTGCATGTCCTGCTCGGCCCCGCCGCCGGGCACGACGGCCCAGCGATTGGGGACGAAGGTGACCGCCAACGGCGTGCCGTCGAGCGCGAAGGCAACCGACTTGATGACCGACGTGCCGGCGTCGATGCCGACGAGGATAGGCTCGGCCATGGCCCTACTTGCGCGGTGCTGGGCCGCGCGGCCGCTCCAGCCGCTCGATCAGGGTGCGCGCGGTACGCTCGTCGGTGATCAGCCCCTTCAGCATGCGGCTGGCCAGCACCGATGCGATCGCATCCACCTTGGCGACGCCGCCGGCGATCGCGATCATTCGGCTGCGCCGGAGGTCTTCCAGTTCCAGCGACAGGACGCGGTGGCTGACCTCGGTATCGACGGGCTTCCCGGCGCGATCGAAGAACCAGCCCAGGATCTCGCCGCAGCCGCCGTCGCGCCGCACCTGGTCCATGTCGGCGCGGTCGATCATGCCGGTCGCGATCAGGGATGCCTGGCGCTCGACCGCGCCGATGCTGACGAAGAGCAGGCTGGCGGAGCGGGCCAGGTCGAACACCTCGGCCACGCCGCGCTGCGCCAGCAGGACCGCCCTGTCCTCGACCGAATTGGCGATGAAGGGTACCGGCATGACATAGGCTTCCGCCCCGGTGCGATCGGCCAGGCGATGGATGACATCGTGCGGATTGGCCGAGAACTTGCGCGTCAGCCCACCCAGCAGCGACACGAAGCGGGTGCGCTTCACCGGCATGCGCATCAGGTGGTCGGCGCAGGCCGCCAGCGTGCGGCCATGGCCGACGCCGATCAGTGTGTCCTCGTCGCGCTCCAGCACGCCTTTCAGGTATTGCGCGCCGACGATGCCCAGCGCCTTCAGCGGCAGGGGGTCGTCATCGAGAACCGGCACGACGCGGCAGAAATCCAGCCCGTGCGCGGCTGACAGCGCGCCCTCCATCTGGGCGCACTCGGCGATCTCGCCATCGATGAAGACGCGCACGAGCCCGTCGCGGGCGGCACGGGCCACCAAGCGATGGGCCTTCAGGCGGGTGATGCCCAGGCGTTCGGCCACCTCGGACTGGGTCAGCCCGCCGGCGAAATGCATCCAGGCCGCCCGCGTCGCCAGTCCGATCTCGTCTTCCACCCACCGCCCCAGATTTGGAACTTATGTTCTTATAGAGAAATAATGTTCCGACTTGCCCGGCCGTGTCAAGGGGCGCCGCGGCCGTCATCGCCCTGCAACATATGTTGCCTATCCTATACAAATGTTCGCGACCATGTTAAGGCTCGCGACGATCGGAACCAAGATCGCGCAATGCGACCGGAGAACGATGGGCGGAGCGGCCGACAGCCTGGAGCGCGCGGTGCGGGGTGCATCGGTGACGCGCGAAGTGGTCCTGGAACGCGGGGCGACGGCAGCATTGCCGGGCCTGCTGCGCCGCCATTTGCCGGCCGGGCCGATTCTCCTCGTCGCCGACGACAACACGTTGGCCGCTGCCGGCATGGCGGTCGGCGCGGTGCTGGCCGGTGCCGGCATCGCCCATGACCGTTTGGTCCTGCCGGGCCAGCCGCGACTGAAGCCGCGGGTTTCCCATACCGAGATGATCGCGGCCCGCATCCGCGCCGATGGCGCCGTGCCCGTAGCGATCGGCGCCGGCGTGCTCAACGACCTGGTGAAGCGGGCCGCCGCCATGGCCGGGACGCCCTATGCCGTCGTCGGTACGGCCGCTTCCATGGACGGCTATGCCGCATCGGGTGCCGCCCTGATGGACGGCGACTTCAAGCGCACCCTGCCCTGCCCGCCGCCGGTGGCGGTGCTGGCCGATCTCGACGTCGTGGCCGCCGCCCCGCCCCGCATGGCGGCCTGGGGCTACGGCGATCTCGCCGGCAAGGTCGTGGCGGGCGCCGACTGGATCGTGGCCGACGCCCTGGGCGAGGAGGCGATCGACGCCGACATCTTCGGCCTGGTGCAGGACGGGCTGGCCGGCTGGCTCGATGCCCCGGCGCGCCTGCCCCAGGGCGACCCCGAGGCGCTGCGCGGCCTGATGCAGGGGCTGCTGATCACCGGCTTTGCCATGCAGGCGCATGGCACGTCGCGCCCGGCGAGCGGCAGCGACCACCAGTTCGCCCATCTGTGGGAGATGGAGGGTCTGTCGGTGCCCGGCGCGTCTGGCGGCAAGGAGCCCGTCTCGCACGGTGCCTGCGTTGGCATCGGCACCGTAGCCATGCTGGCGCTCTACGAATGGCTGCTGGCGCAGGACCGGCCGGTCCGCGACATCGACGCGGCCGTCGCCGGCCAGCCGACCGCGGCGGCCGAGGCCACCCTGGTCGCCGCCGCCTTCCCCGACGCCGGCATGGCCGTCAGTGCGGCGGCCGAGATGGTCGCCAAGCGGCCGTCGCCCGCGCGGCTGCGCGCACGGCTCGAGCGCCTCGACGCCGCCTGGCCGGACCTCCGCCGGCGCCTGGCCGGCCGGCTGCCGCCGGCCGCGCGGATGCAGGCGCAGCTTGCCGCCGCCGGCGCGCCGTCTCGGCTGGACCAGATCGCCGTCAGCCCCGCCAGGATGGCGGCCGACTATCGCCGCGCCCGGCTGATCCGCCGGCGCTATACCGTCCTCGACCTGCTGGCCGACCTGGGCCGGCTCGACGAGGCGGTCGATTCCCTGTTCGCCCCGGACGGGTTCTGGGGCGCGCAGGCAGCGAAGCACTGAACCGACAGAAACCTGGTAGGGAGGACAACATGGCCTTCGTTGGTCGCAACATGATGCTGGGCGGCGTGCTGCTCGGCCTGGCCGCCGCCCCCGCCGCGGCCCAGCGGGTCGAGGTGCAGTGGTGGCATGCCATGGGCGGCGTGCTGGGCGAGCGCGTCGACGAGTTGGTGAAGGGCTTCAACGAGGCCCAGGACAAGTACACCGTGGTCGCCGTCAACAAGGGCAACTACGACGAGGTCATCAACGGCACCATCGCCGCCTATCGCGCCAAGCGCCATCCGCACCTGGTGCAGATCTACGAGCGCGGCTTCATGACCATGCTGCTGTCGGACGCGACCGTGCCCGTGCACCAGCTGATGAAGGAGCAGAAGTACGACATCGACTGGTCGGACTTCATCAAGCCGGTGGCCAGCTTCTACACCTACAAGGGCAATCTGATGACGATGCCCTTCAACTCGTCCACGCCGATCCTCTGGTACAACAAGGACCAGTTCGCCAAGGCCGGGTTCGAGAAGCCGGCCGCCACCTGGCAGGAATTCGAGAAGCAGCTCTACGAGATCAAGTTGAAGGGTGCGGCCGAATGCGGCACGGCACTCGCCAACGACTATTTCTGGAGCCTGATCGAGAACTACAGCGCGATCAACGACCAGCCCTTCGCGACGAAGTCGAACGGCTTCGACGGCATCGACACCGAGTTCGTCTACAACAAGACGAAGGTCGTGGGCCAGGTCACTCGCCTGAAGAAGTGGCTGGACGACGGCGTGCTGCAACTGGCCGGCACCGGCCTCAGCCCGCAGCAGCTCTTCGCGTCGGGCAAGTGCGCCACATACATCTCGTCGACCGCCGACCATGGCGCGATGGAGCGCAACGCCACCATCCCGTGGAGCGCCACCTACATGCCCTACGAGGCCGATGTCGGCACGCCGCGCAACAGCACGATCGGCGGCGCCACCATCTGGGTGATGAAGGGCCACAAGGCCGAGGAGTATGCGGGCGTCGCCGCCTTCTTCAACCACCTGGCCAGCCCCAAGGTGCAGGTCTGGTGGCACAAGGTGACGGGCTACGTGCCGCTGACCAACGCCGCCTACAAGGTGGCCAAGGACGAGGGCTACTACACCCAGAACCCGACGCGCGAGATCGCCGTACTGCAGTTGAGCCGCGGCACGCCGACCCAGAACTCCATGGGCTTCCGCTTCGGCAACTTCACCCAGACCACCTTCGCGCTGCGGCAGGAGATGGAAGCGGTGATGACCGGCAAGAAGAAGCCGCAGGAGGCGCTGGACGATTCCGTGAAGCGCGGCAACGACATCCTGCGCCAGTTCGAGAAGCTGAACGCGGGCAAGTACTGAGCCTGTAGCGCGGGCGGGGGGCGTCCTTTCGGGCGCCCCCACCGCCACATCCATATCCGGGAAATCCCATCATGGCCGGCCGCAGCCGGGAGTCTGGCCTGAAGCGCGCCCACTTCGTGGAGCCGCGCGTGGCAGCACTGTTGCTGCTGCCTCAGCTGGCCATCCTCCTCCTCTTCTTCTTCATCCCGTCGATCCGGGCGCTGGCGCAGTCGTTCCTGCTGGCCGACCCGTTCGGCGCGCGCGTCCAGTTCGTCTGGTTCGACAACTTCACCGCGCTGTTCCGCAGCCCGGAGTACCATGAATCCATCTGGGTGACGGTGTGGTTCACCCTGGCCCAGAGCGCGCTGACCATCGTGATCGCCGGCGTACTGGCATTCGCCACCGACCGGGTGATCCGCCTGCGCGGCACCTACAAGATGGTCCTGCTGCTGCCCTATGCGATTGCGCCGGCCATCGCCGGCATCCTGTGGGCGTTCCTCTTCAACCCGGCCGTCGGCCCGATCGCGCACGCGCTGCGCGCCATCGGCATCGCCTGGGACCCCAACCTGAACGCCACCGACGCGCTGATCCTGGTGACGCTGGCGGCCACCTGGAAGCACATCTGCTACGACTACATCTTCCTGGTGGCGGCCCTGCTGGCGATGCCGCCGTCGCTGCTGGAGGCAGCGGCCGTCGACGGCGCCGGGCCGCTGCGGCGTTTCTTCCTGATCGCCATGCCGATGATCAGCCCGACGATCTTCTTCCTGACCGTGATGAATTTCGTCTACGGCTTCTTCGACACCTTCGCGATCATCGACGCGGTGACCCGCGGCGGGCCGGCCGGGGCCACCAACATCCTGGTCTACAAGGTCTACCAGGACGGGTTCGTCAACCTGGACCTGGGGTCGTCGGCCGCCCAGTCGGTCGTCCTGATGCTGTCCGCCCTCACCCTGACGCTGCTGCAGTTCCGCTATGTGGAGCGCAAGGTGAACTACGATGTCTGAGCCCGGGATGTGTAAGCCATGATCGAGCGCCATCCCGTCCTCGACCTCGCCTGCCACGCCGTCCTGGTGCTGGGCGCGGCCATCGTCTGCATGCCCATCTACTTCGCCTTCGTCGCGGGGTCGCTGACGATCCAGGAGGTGCAGCAGGTTCCCCTGCCCTGGCTGCCCGGCAGCCATTTCGTGGCCAACGCCGAAACGGCCTGGAACAAGGGCAACTTCGCGCGTCTGTTCATCAACTCGGCCATCGTCGCGGTGGGCATCACGGTCGGCAAGATCGCGGTCTCGATGCTATCGGCCTTCGCGCTCGCCTATTTCCGCTTCCGCTGGCGGATGACGGCGTTCTGGCTGATCTTCGCCTCGCTGATGCTGCCGGTCGAAGTGCGCATCGTGCCGACCTTCGAATCGGTCGCCAACGCCGCGCTGCCGCTGCAATGGGTGGTGGACGAACTCGACCTCGCCGGCTGGTGGGAGGTGCTGACCGGCAACCGCATCGAGATCGCCCTGCAGTGGAACCTGATCAATACCTATAGCGGCCTGATCCTGCCGCTGATCGCGTCGGCCACGGCGACCTTCCTCTTCCGACAGTTCTTCCTGACCATCCCGGACGAGTTGTGCGAGGCGGCCCGCATCGACGGCGCCTCGCCCTGGCGCTTCTTCCGGTCCATCCTGCTGCCGCTATCCACCTCGAACATGGTGGCGCTGGCGATCATCCTCTTCCTGCATGGCTGGAACCAGTATCTCTGGCCGCTCCTCTTCACGACCGACAAGAACATGGCGACCGCCGTCATCGGGCTGAAGCACCTGATCCCGCGCTCGGACATGGAGCCCGCCTGGAACATCGCCATGAATGCGGCGCTCATCACCATGCTGCCGCCGGTCGTCGTCGTCGTCGCCCTTCAGCGCTGGCTGGTGAAGGGCCTAGTTGACAGCTCGAAATAGGAAACACTGCCTCATGGTCATGATCGTCGCCCATCGCGGAGCCCGCAACCTCTGGGCCGAGAACGGGCTGGCCGGCTTTCGCCGCACCGCCGCCCTGCCCGCGGACGCCATCGAGTTCGACGTGCACGGCACCCGGGACGGCGGCGTGGTCGTCATCCACGACGCCACGCTGGAGCGCACCACCCACGCAACCGGCCTGGTGGTCGACCACACGGTGGCCGAACTGGGCCAGATCGCGCTCCGCGACGGCCGCGGCGAGACGGTGCCGACGCTGGAAGCCGTGCTGGAGGTCTTCAAGCCGACCCGCTACGAGATCCAGCTCGAGATCAAGACCGATGCGCTGGGCCGGCCCTATGCCGGCTTGGAGCAGAACGTGGTCGATATCTCCCGCCGCCTCGGCCTGATGGAGCGCACGCTCTTCACCAGCTTCGCGCCCGAGGTGCTGGAGACGATCCGCGCCATCGACCCGAAGGCCGGCCTGCTGGCCTCCGTCGATCGCCGCTCGGCCGAGATGATGGGCGGCGTCGAGCCGATGCTGGACCGCTTCCTGGCGCTGGAGGGTTGCGCGATCGCCGTCCACGCGGCGCTGATGCAGATCGACCCGGCCTACTTCATCCGCCGCATCGGCGGCGACAAGCTGGGCGTGTGGATGACCAACACGGTCGACGAGATCGCCTACTGGATGGGCCAGCCCATTCGCCAGATCACCACCGACCGGCCGGACCTGGCGATCCTCGAGCGCGACGGAGGTTGAAATGATGCGCCTGACCCGACGCGGCCTCCTGCTGGGGGCCGCCGCCCTGGGGCCGCTCGCGGTGCTGCGGCACGGTCGGGCGCAATCCGCCGATCCCTTCACGCTGGGTGTCGCGTCCGGCAGCCCCAGGCCGGACCGCCTGGTGCTGTGGACGCGGCTGGCGCCGCAGCCGCTGGATGGCGGCGGCATGCCGGACCAGCCGGTGCCGGTCGAATGGGAACTGGCCGAGGACGAGCGCTTCGCGCGCATCGCCGCCCGCGGCACCTTCACCGCCATCCCCGCGCACGGCCACAGCGTCCATGCCGAGCCGACGGGCCTGGCGCCGGGGCGGACCTACTGGTACCGCTTCCGCGCCATGGGGGCCGAGAGCCCGGTCGGGCGCACGCGGACCGCGCCGGCCGAGGGGGCGGCGACCGACCGCTTCCGCTTCGCGTTTGCCTCCTGCCAGATGTACGAGCACGGCTATTTTTCGGCCTATCGCCACATGGCCGGGCAGGATCTCGACCTGGTCGTGCATCTGGGCGACTACATCTACGAGATGTCCTGGGGCCGGCGGCATGTGCGCCGCCACACCGGCGCCATCCCGACCGAGCTGTGGGAGTTCCGCGACCGCTGGGCGCTCTACAAGGGCGATCCCGACCTGGCCGCCGCCCACCGCATCGCCCCCTGGGTGGCGATCTGGGACGATCACGAGGTCGCCAACGACTACACCAACGACCGGTCGCCGCGCACCGAGGACCCCAAGCAGTTCCTGCGCATCCGGACGGCCGCCTACCAGGCATTCTGGGAGCATATGCCGCTGCCGATGGCGGCCGCCCCCAAGGGCCCGGACATGCGCATCCATGAGCGCTATCGCTTCGGGGACATGCTGGACCTGACCCTGCTCGACGACCGGCAGTACCGGTCGCACCCGCCCTGCGGTGCGGGCAAGGGCAATGCGCCCGGCCATGCCGACTGCCTGGACCGGCTGTCGGCCGAGCGGACGATGCTGGGCGCCCCGCAGGAGGAATGGCTGGGCCGCAGCCTGGGCGAGGCACGCGGGCGCTGGACGATCCTGGCGCAGCAGACGCTGATGGCCGAACTGGATCGCAAGGCCGGCGAGGGCCAGAGCTTCTGGATGGATGGATGGGACGGCTACCCCGCCGCCCGCGGCCGGCTGCTGGCGGCGATCGCCGAGCGCAAGCCCTCCAACCCGGTCGTCATCAGCGGCGACGTGCACGCCTTCTGGGTGGCCGACCTGAAGGAGGACTTCGCCAACCCCGCCTCGGCCACCCTGGCGAGCGAGATCGTCGGCACGTCGATCACCTCGCAGGGGCCGAACGAGGCCACCATCCGCACCGGCCAGGCCGAGAATGCCCACATCAAGTACGCCCGCGGCGACAAGCGCGGCTATGTCGCCATGACCCTGACGAAGGACAGCGCCCGCGCCGATTTGATGGCCGTCGACGACGCCTTCGAGCAGAACTCGGCGGTTCGCCCGCTGGTCAGCTTCGTCATCGAGAACGGCCAGCCGGGCGCCAAGCCGGCGTAGCGCAGGTCGCGGTCAATCGGCTGACAGGCCCTCTGCCTCCGGAAGCAGGCCTTCTCGCACCAGGTCGTCCCAAAAGGCTGGCGGAACGGGATGGCGCATCCACGCGGCGCAGGATGTCGTCTGGGCGGCTGTCCGCGGTCCCGGAAGCACCGAGACGACGCCCGGGTGGCGCAGCGGAAACTGCAGGGCCGCCGCCGGCAACGGCACGCCATGGCGGGCCGCCACCCGTTCGATCGCCGAGACGCGCGCCAGCAGCCCGGCATCCGCCGGGCGATGGCGGAAGCGGGCGCCCTCGCGCGCGCCAGTGGCAAGGATGCCGGTATTGAAGGGTGCCCCCACCACCACCCGCGCGCCCCGAACAAGACAGGCGGGCAGCAGCCGACCGGCAGCGCCCTGGTCGATCAGCGTGTAGCGGCCGGCCATCAGGAACAGGTCGAAATCGCCGTGATCGAGGGCGGCGAGGCAGACATCGGGGTCGTTGACGCCGATGCCGATCGCGCCCACCCGGCCTGCCCGCCGTAGCTCGGCCAGCGCCGGATAGGCGCCCGCCATCGCCTCACGAAAGCGGGCCGGCGCCGCGTCGCCGTGATTGTAGGGGTCGAGGTCATGGATGTAGGCGATGTCGACCCGGTCGACCCCGAGCCGATCGAGGCTCGCCATCAGCCCGTCGACCGTCGCCTGCCGGCCATAGTCGATGTGGCATGCTCCGTCCGCCGCCAGCCAGCCGACCTTGGTCGACAGCCGGAAGGAAGCCCGTGGCCGGCCGGCCAGGAGGCCGCCGACGCGACGCTCGCCCAGTCCCGCGCCGTACAGGGGGGCCGTGTCGTAGTAGCGGATGCCGGCTGCCCACGCCGCCTCCAGCGTGGCGGCTGCATCCGTCTCGTCGACCGGGCCATGCAGCGTGCCGATGGTGGCGCCGCCGAAGCCCATCTCGGGCAGGCCGAAGCCCGCGCCCGGCAAGGCGCTTTCCGCGAACGGCATCGGCGCGGTCATGCGGATGGCAGGTCGTTCGCGAGCCCCATGGCCCCTTCACGGAAGATGCGCGCATCCATCGTGCGCAATGCCGGGTCGACGGCCGGTGCGAAGTCCATGTGGGCCAGCACGTCCTCGGCCAGGCGCAGCCCCGGCGCGATCTCGGTCATGACGACGCCTTCGGGCTCCAGCCGGAACACCGCGCGCTCGGTCACGTACATCACCGGCTGGCTGCGCTCGCGCGCTCGACGGCCGCTGAAGCTGACCTGCTGCACGGCCGGCACGCACTTGCGCGTGCGCCCTTCCTCCAGGATCGCCAGCATGCCCTCGCCGATACGATATTTGGCGCCAGCCACCAGCGTGCCCATGAAG
Organism: Stella humosa; assembly: GCF_006738645.1. GTDB lineage: Bacteria > Pseudomonadota > Alphaproteobacteria > ATCC43930 > Allostellaceae > Allostella > Allostella humosa. Next base: position 3,603,169 of record NZ_AP019700.1, read on the forward strand.
ACGACGCGCTTGGCGTTCTGCGAGATGTTGATGAAGCCGCCGCAGCCATCAGCGCGGTTGCCGAACTTGGTGACGTTGACGTTCCCTTCCGGGTCGAGCTCGGCGAAGGAGAGGAACGCGGTGTCGAGCCCGCCGCCATCATAGAAATCGAACTGGTAGGCCTGGTCGAGGATCGCGCGCGGATTGTAGGCCGCGCCAAAATTGAGGCCCGAGCCGGGGACGCCGCCGACCACGCCCGATTCGACCGTGAGGTAGAACCAGTCGTCGATCCCCTCCTCGGCGCAGACGTTGGGGATGGAGGTCGAGATGCCGACGCCGAGGTTCACCACGGCGCCGCGATGCAGTTCGAAGGCGCCGCGGCGGGCGATCACCCGGCGCTCGCTCAACGGGTCCGGTGCCAGCGTCGAGATCGGCCGCGGCACCTGGCCGCTGAGGCTGGGATCGTACTTGCTGCCCCAGGTCTGCCAGGCGTCGGGGTCCAGGACAAGGGCATCCACCAGGAAGCAGGGCAGCCGCACCGATTGCGGCAGCAGGTGCCCCTTCGGCGCCAGCCGCTTCACCTGGCAGATGACGATGCCGCCATTGTTGTGGACGGCCTGGGCGATCGACAGCGTCTCCAGCGTCACCGCCTCCTCCTCGAGGCTGACATTGCCCTCCTCGTCGGCGGTGGTGCCGCGCAGGATGGCCACGTCGGCGGGCAGCGACTTGTAGAGCAGCCACTCCCGCCCCGCGGCCTGGACCACCTCGATCAGCTCATCGCGGGCGACCGCGTTCATCTTGGCGCCGGTGTTGCGCGGGTCCATGTAGGTGTCGAGCCCGACATGGGTCAGCACGCCCGGCTGCTTGGCCGCCATCGCCCGGTAAAGCTGGCTCAGCACCCCCTGCGGCAGGTTGTAGGCCTCGACCTTGTTGGCCACGATCAGCTTCATGAAGCGCGGCTGCGGCCCGTAATTGCCGCCGATCACGCGGCGGACGAGCCCTTCCTCCGCCAGCCAGCCCATGCCCTTGGAATCGAAGTCGCCGACCCCGGTCGTGTGGATGACCGTCAGGTCGCGGGGATGCGCCTCCGCCCGGTAGCGGGCGTTGATCGCCGCCAGCACCGTGTCGGCCACGCCCATGCCCTGCGAGCCGCCGACGATGACCGTGCGGCCGTCGCCGATAAGGTGGACCGCCTCCTCGGCGGTCAGGATGCGCGCCTTCATGCCCGCGCCTCCGCCTCGCGGGCGACGCGCCGCGCGATGATCATGCGCTGGATCTGGTTGGTGCCCTCGTAGATCTGCGCCAGCTTGACGTCGCGGAAGATCCGCTCCACCCGATACTCCCGCGAATAGCCGTTGCCACCATGGATCTGGATGGCGTTGGTCGCGTGCAGCATCGCCATGTCGGTGGTGAAGAGCTTGGCGATGGCCGCCTCCTTGGCGATCGAGCGCCCGGCATCCAGCAGGCGGGCGGCGTTGTGGATGAGGAGGCGGGAGGCGGCGATGTCCTTGGCCATGTCAGCCACCATGAACTGGACCGCCTGATGCTCGAAGATCGGCCGGCCGAACTGGACGCGCTGCTGGGCATAGCCGAGCGAGTCCTCGAAGGCCGCCTGGGCCATGCCGAGCGCCATCGACGCCATGGCGATGCGGCCATAGTCGAAATTGACCATCGCCATGCGGAAGGCATCGTTCTCGGCGCCCAGCCGGTCGCGCACCGGCACGCGCACCTCGTCGATGCCAAGCTGGCAGGTCGCCAGGCCGCGCATGCCGAGCAGCCGCTCCTTGCGGCCGAACGACAGCCCCCTGGCGTCGCGCGGCACCATGAAGGCGCTGACGCCCTTGCCGCCCAGCGTCGGATCGGTCTTGGCAAAGACCAGGATGTAGTCGGCGACGAGGCCGAGGCTCAGCCACGCCTTGGTGCCCGACAGCACGTAGTCGCCACCGTCGCGCCGGGCGTGGGTCTTCATCGCCGCCACGTCCGATCCGCCGTCGGGCTCGCTCACCGCGGTCGAGGTCAGCAGCCGGCCGGCCAGCACGTCCGGGATCATGCGCCGGTGATGCTCGTCCCCCTGCTCGTGCAGCAGCTTGGCCATCTCGACCGGGATGGCGAAACAGTTGCCGACCGCCCCCGATGCCTTGGCCAGTTCTTCCATCGCCAGGGAGAAGCAGACCGTATCGAAGCCGCTGCCGCCCGCCGCCTCCGGCAGGTTGATCCCGAACAGGCCGAGATCGGCCATGCCGCGATAAATCTCGCGCGGGAACTCGTCGGCCTCGTCGATGGCGGCGGCCGCCGGCCGCACCACCGCTTCGGCGAAGCGCCGGGTCATGTCGATGACCTGGCGCTGCACGTCGTCGTAGAAGAATTCCATGGCGTCGCTGTTTCCTCGCCCGTTCCGGCCGATTGATCTGGTCTTCAGGTTCCCCGCCGGCGGAGCAGCGTCGCGTGCTCCGCCTCGACCAGGACCGTTCCGTCCTGCCGCTCCAGGGTCGCCGCCTCGATCACGACGCCGCGGTCGGGCTTGCTCGACTCGCGCTTGGAGACGAAGGCGAAGCGCACCCGCACGGTGTCGCCCGACAGGATGGGTGCCCGGAAGCGCACCCGGTCCCAGCCGAGGGAGGCGATCGAGGTTTGGTCGTAGAGCCGCAGCTTGCTCTTCAGCCCTTCCATCAGCGAAAGGCCGTAGAGCCCGTGCGCGATGCGGCGCGGGAAGCCCATGCTGCGCGCCAGCGCATCGTCCAGATGCAGGCTGGAATGATCGAGCGTCACGTCGGCGAAGCGCGTGATCGCCTCGTCGGTGACAGTATGCGCGGGCGTGACGAAGGTTTCTCCCAGGACCACATCCTCGAAATGCAGGTCCTGGGGCGACATTGCGGTCATCGGCGCCATCAGCTGAGAAACGTGCGCGGCAGGTACAGGACCAGATCCGGCACATAGGTGATCAGGATCTGGACGAGCAGCATCGCCCCCAGCGGCAGGCCCAGATGCGGCGCCACCTGCATCACCTTGCGGCCCGTCACCGAGCAGGCGACGAAGAGGCAGATGCCGTAGGGCGGCGTTACCAGACCGATCGACAGGTTCACGGCGATCAGCACGCCGAAATGGATCGGGTCGACGCCGAACCCGACCGCGATCGGCATCAGCACCGGCACCAGGATCAGCACCGCGGCGATGCTTTCCATGAACATGCCGACGACCAGCAGCAGCAGATTCACGAAAAGGAGGTAGAGCAGCGCATTGTCCGAGGTGGCGCGGAGAAAGCGGCCGAGCGTGCCGGGAACATCCTGCACGGCGATCAGCCACGAGAAGATCGCCGCGGTGCCGATGATCAGCATGACCGCCGCCGTGGTGCAGGCGGCTTTCAGAAAGAGCTTCGGCAACATCGCGAAAGTCAGCTCGCGATAGACGAACAGGCCGACGACCAGACCGTAGAAGAGGACGACGGCCGCCGCCTCGGTCGGGGTGAACACGCCGCCGACAATGCCGCCGACGATGATGACCGGCATCAGCAGCGCCGGGATGGCGGCGATGAAGGCGCGGCGGACGCGCGCGCCCGAGAAGGGCTCGGCATCCTTGTAGATGCCGGGGTTGCGCCTGGCATGCAGGTAGCAGGCGCCCAACAGGGCCAGCCCCATCAGCAGGCCCGGCACGATGCCGCCCAGGAACATCCGGCCGACCGATTGGCCGGACACGGTGGCGATGATGACCATGATGATCGAGGGCGGGATGATCGGCCCGAGCGCCCCCGCGCAGGCCATGATGCCGGCGGCGAAGTCGATGTTGTAGCGCCGCCGCCGCATGTCGGGCGTCATCACCGAGGCGATGGCCGCGGTATCCGCCGACCCGGAACCGGAGATCGAGGCGAGGCCGGCGCCGGCGACGACCGCCACCATCAGCAACCCGCCGGTGATCCAGCCGACGAGCGAGGTCGCAAACTCGATGATGCGGCGCGCGATCCCGCCCATCTCCATCACCAGGCCGGCACCGATGAAGAACGGGATGGCGAGGAGCGTGTAGCTGTCGAGCCCCGAATAGAGCCGCTGCGGCAGCACGACGAGCGGCGTCGACGTGGTGAGATGAAGTGTCAGCGCCGCCGCCACGCCGAGGCAGAAGACGATCGGCATGCCCATCAGGATGAAGGCGAGGAATACCGGGAAGGTGACCATCATGGCGAATGCTCCCCGGTGGCATGCTTCTCGAAGGGCTCCCGGCCAAGCAGCAGCCGCCCGATGACGATCAGGTATTCGAGGGCCAGGTAGGCGACGCCGATCGGGATGGCCAGGTAGACGTGCGCCATGCTGATCTGCAGCAGCGGCGATGTCTGGAACTGCCCCATGTCCACGATGGCGAGGCTGCCGTCGAAGATGACCCAGAGGAAGAGCAGCGAGGCCGCGCCGAGCACGATCGCCAGGAGCCGCTGGAGCGGCGGCGGCAGCATCCCGGCCAGGACATCGACGCCGATATGCATGCCGTAGCGCATGGCAATGCCGCTCGCCAGGAAGACCAGCCAGATCTGCGAGAAGGTCGCGACCTCGGTCGTCCAGGCGATCGCATAGCCGAAGATGTAGCGGCCGGCGACCTGGACCAGCGTCGCCGCCGTCATGGTCACGAACAGGACGACGACGACGCTCGAGATCGCCATCCGCAGCAGGCCGAGGGCCCGGCCCGCCAGCCGCAGGGCCAGGTTGGCGGGCACGGCTGCGACCGGTGGATGGGAGAGTGTATTCGCCATGGCACCTCGCCCGGGCGGGGCGGCGGGGCAATCCCGAAGGACGACCCGCGCCGGCCGTCCCTACTTCGTGTCGATCACTTCCTGCAGCAGCACCCGGTCGGCCGGCTGCAGGAACTTCTCGTAGACGGGCTTCACCGCCTCGCGGAACGGCGCCACGTCGGGGCGCGACACCTTGGTCCCGCCGGCGATCGCCAAGGCCAGGCGTGCCTCCTCGCCCGAGGCATAGGCCTTGCGCTCGGCGCGGGAGGACAGGAGGCCGGCCTCGAGGAAGATCTTCTGCTCGTCGGCGGACAGCGCCTGGAACTTGCGCTCCGACATGACGAGCGGGTTCGCCAGGAGCAGCCAGGCAACCATCGACCAGTTCGGCGCCACCTCGAAGAAGCGCTGGGCGGCATAGTTGGTGTTGGCCGCCTCGGCGCCATCGACGACGCCGGACTGGAGCGCGCCGTAAAGCTCGCCATAGGCGAGCGGCGTCGGGTTGGCGCCCATCGCCTGGAATGCTGCGATATGCGCCGAGCTCTGCATCGTGCGGATCTTCAGGCCCTTCATGTCGGCGATGCTGGCGACGGCCTTGGAGCGGGTCATGATGTGGCGCACGCCCGCCTCGTGCCAGCCCAGGATGCGAAAGCCGCGGCCGCGCGCGGCGTCGGCCAGCTTCTGGCCGATAGGCCCCTCGACGACCTTTGCCATGTGCTCGCGGTCGCGGAAGAGGAACGGCATGTCGAACAGGATGAGCTGCGGGACGAAATTGGTCAGCACCGCGTTCGATGGGTTGGCGATATCGACCGTGCCGAGCAGGATCTGCTCGGCCACCTCGCGCTCCTGGCCCAACTGGTTGTTGGGGAAGATCTGCAGCTTGTACTTGCCGTTCGTCTTTTCCCCGACGATCCGGGAGAACTCTTCCATGCCGACCTGGAACGGTTCGTCCGGGGCGGCGGAATGGCTTGCCTTCAGGATCGTCTGGGCGGTCGCTGGCGACAGTGTCACGGCCGACGCCATCATCAGCGAGGCGGCGAGCGTTCGTATCGGATGAGCCGTCATTGCCTTCTCCTTGCACCCCTGTTCCCGCCATTGCCCGATTTTCAGGCAGATGGCTGTCCCGTTCGACGGGGTCGCGGCATGAAGCCCGCCGCCTGGCCACGCTGACGCGCACCATGCTTGAGCAAACGTTTGCCGCCGACCAGTCCAATGCCAGAGCAAACGTTTGCACTAGCCATCCGACCGATGCAGGATCATGCAGTTCCCGCGCCAAGCGCGCGCCACCCATCCGGCAAGGACCACGCATGACCGTCGCCCCCTTCCCGCTTGAACGCGGACTAGCCGAAGCCTACGAGCGCGACGGCATCGTGTGCGTGCGCAACGCCCTCGACCCAGCATGGGTCGAGCGGATGCGGGCGGCCGTGGAAAACGTGCTGGCCGCCCCCTCCGAGTTCGGCGAGCGCTACGGCGATCCGACCCGCGCCTCGTTCCTCGGCGACAAGTTCATGTGGATGCGCGACCCGGACTTCCGCGCGTTCGCCATGGAATCGACCTTGCCGGCGATCGCCGCCGGCCTCGTCGGCAGCCCCACCGTCAATCTCTTCTACGACCATCTGCTGGTGAAGGAGCCGGGCAGCGACGTTCCCACCCGCTGGCATCACGACCAGAACTACTGGCCCTGCGTCGGCAGCCAGTGCCTGTCGATCTGGGTGGCGCTCGACAAGGTGGACGCGGGCAACGGCCGGGTGGAGTTCATCCGCGGGTCGCACCGCTGGACGGAGCGATTCCAGCCGATGAACTTCACCGACATGGCGCCGATCGCCGACCCCGACTACCAGCCGATTCCCGACATCGACGCCGATCGCAACCGCTACGACATCGTCGCCTACGACCTGGAGCCCGGCGACTGCGTGGTCTTCAGCGCCCTCACCGTGCATGGCGCCAGCGGCAATGCCGCGGGCGACCGGCGCCGGCGCGCCATCGCCGTCCGCTATACGGGCGACGACGTGCGGTTCGCGGTCAAGCGGGCGGTCATCAAGCTGCCGACCGACCCAGGCCTCGCCCACGGCGACCGCATGGGCGGCCCGCAGTTTCCGTTGATCCCGGTCGCCTGAAGCAGCGGATGGGGACGGCCCTCGCCGTCCCCATTCTCCGCCTATTCGGCCGCGGCGCGATGGCGCGGGCCGAACGCCGCCGGCGGCGATCCGGTCAGCATGCCCAGGCCCTCCAGCACCAGGCGGAACTCCTCGCGCACCGACGCCGGCAGCAGCGAGCGCGGCGGCCGGGCCAGCCCCATCGGCGCCCCCATCAGGTCGAAGCAGGCCTTCGTGCCCTGGACGTACCAGTGCGCGCCCAGCGCCTCGATCATCGGGTTGATGCGCTCGAACAGGGCGCGCGCGCCGTCATAGTCGCGATGCTTGTCCCAGAGATCGAACAGCCGGGCGGAGGGCCCGGGGATCACGTTCGCGCAGACCGAAACCCAGCCATCGGCGCCGACCAGAAAGGATTCGTAGCCCATGTAGCCGCCGAAGGCCTGGACCCGGTCGCCGCACAGCCGCTTGATCTGGTGGATGCGGCGCACATCGACGGTCGATTCCTTGACGTAGGTGACCTTCGTCGTTTCCGCCATGCGCGCGATCAGGGCCGGCTTCACGTCGACGTTGGCCGTCGCCGGGTTGTTGTAGAGCATGATCGGAATGCCGATCTGGTCCGAGATCCGGCGATAATGCTCGTACAGCTCGTCCTCGGTCGGCGTGGAATAGAACGGCGGAATGATCATCACGCCGTCGGCGCCGAGCTTCTCGGCCTGGCGGGAATAGCGGATCGCGTCGTCGGTCGATTCCGCGGCGGTGCCGACGAAGACGGGTACCCGGCCGGCGGCCTGGTCGACGACGATGCGGGCGACGTCGGCCCGCTCGTTCTCGCTCAACGACAGGAACTCACCGGTGCTGCCGAGCGGCACCAGCCCGTGAATGCCCTCCTCCACCTGGTACTCGACGAGTTGCCGCAGCCGCTCCTCGTCGACCCGGCTGACGCCGTCGGTGAAGGGCGTGATAAGCACGGTGAAGGTACCGCGATGGACGGTCATGGTCGGGTTCCCTGTTCGTGGATGGGCGTTGTCAACGGCCCTTGAAAACGGGCGGGCGCTTCTCGACGAAGGCAGCGATGCCCTCGTCATGATCCTCGGTCTGCCAGAGCAGGAGCTTGCGCTCGAGGCTGAGGCTCTCGTCCAAGGGCTTCTGATAGGTCATCAGGACCTCTTCCTTGATCATCGCCACGGCGATCGGCGACATGCCGGCGATGCGTTCGGCCATCGCCAGCGCATGGGGCAAGGTCTCGGCCGCCGGCACCACCTGGAGGGCGAGGCCCCAGGCACAGGCGGTGGCGGCGTCGATCGTCTCGCCCGTCATCATCATCCACATCGCCCGGGCCTTGCCGACGATCCGCGGCACGCGCTGGGTGCCGCCATCGCCCGGAAATGCCGCGATCCGCACCTCCGGGAAGCCGAAGCGGGCGCTGTCGCCGGCAATGACGATGTCGCAGAGCGTCGTCAGCTCGCAGCCGCCGCCCAGCGCCCAGCCGTTGACTGCCGCCAGCAGCGGCTTGGGAAACCGCTCGATCGTCTTCCACGCGCGCAGCCGATCGGCCTGCCCCCACATCGGAATGCCGCCATCCGGCATTTCCTTGATGTCGGCACCGGCCGAGAAGGCACGGTCGTCGCCGGTCAGCACCAACGCGCGGACCTCGGGATCGGCCGCCGCCCGGTCGAGTTCGGCGGCCAGCGCCACCAGCAGGCCGCGGCTCAGCGCGTTGCGCGCCTCCGGCCGCTGGAACCGGATCAGCCGGACATGCGGCGCCGGGTCGGAGACGGCGATCGGGCTCATGACGCAGCGGCCCGGCATTTCACCATCGTCACATGCTCGCCCGCAACGACGACGCGGCCGTCCTGGTTCAGCAGTTCCACGCCTTCGGTGACGATGCCCCGCGCGGGGTCGCGGCTCGGCCGCTTGGCCAGGAAGCGCATGCGCACATGCACCCGGTCGCCGACGAACGCCGGCGCGCGGAAGCTGACCTTGTCCCAGCCGAGCGAGGCGATGGAGGTGTTCTCGTAGAGCTTCAGCTCGGACTTCAGCCCCTCGATCAATGCCAAGCCATAGAGCCCGTGCGCGATGGGCCGCCCGAACTCGGTGCGGCTGCAATAGTCCGGATCGACATGCAGCGGGTGGTGGTCGCGCGTGACGGCGGCGAATCCCAGGATGTCGTCCATGGTGATGGTGTGCGCCTGCGTCTCGACGCCATCGCCGACGACGATGTCCTCGTAGTGGAGGTCGACCATGCTGGCGGGATCACCCATCTCGCATCTCCCTTCGCTAGACTGCGAGCGCGGCGCGCAGGCCGGCCCGGTCGACCGTCTCGGTCACGACACGCTCCGTCGCCTCGGCTACGGCAAGGAGCGGCGGGCGCGGCAGCGCGCAGCCGATCACGCCCAGATGCCGCAGGGCGACCTTGATGCGCGTGTGCATGTCCATCAGCGGCCGCGCGCCATAGATGGCGCGGACGACCGGATGCAGGCGGTCGTCGGCCTGCCGCATCGCCCGCAGGTCGCCCGCCTGGGCCGCGCGCCACAGCTCGACCAGCAGGTCGGGCGTCAGGCTGGCAAGGCCGGAGAGGATGCCGTCGGCGCCGATCGCCGCCTGTGCCAGGAACCAGTCGAAGTTGGATGCGAGGATGGCCACCTCGGGCGCCGCCTGCTTGACCGCCCGCCAGTTCTCCTCATAGGCGCGGATGTCGCCGCTGCCCTCCTTGATGGCCAGCACGCCCGGCCGCCGGGCGACGTCCACCAGCACCGGCGTCGAGAAGCCGAGGCCGGATGCGATCGGGTACTGGAAGACCGAGACCGGCAGGCCCGCGCCGTCGATCACCCGGTCGACATAGTCGAGCACGACCGCCGGGTCGGCCGCCCCGCCGCCGGCGAACTGCGGCAATGGAAAGAGCACGGCGACCTCGGCGCCGGCATCGCGCGCCTCGCGCGCCTGCCGCACCGCCTCGGCCGTCGAATAGGCGATGATCCCCGCCAGCAGAGGGCGGGTGCGGCCGATGACGGCGCGCGTCCGGCGGATGACCTCGACCCGTTCGTCGGGTGTCAGGCTGGCCCCTTCGCCGGCATGCCCGTTGACGAACACGGCCGAGATGCCGGGCCGGACGCAATAGCCGAGGAAACGCTCGTACCCTGCCCAGTCGATCGAGAGATCGGGCGCGAACGGCAGGATCGTGGCGACGACGACATCGTTCAGGATCATCGGGCGCCCTCCCCGACCGCTGCCAGCCGGGGCGGCTCGCCGTCGCTCACCAAGCGGCCACCATGGGCGGCCTCCTCCGGAGGGCGCGGCAGGAAGTAGATGGCAACGTTTGCAGCATCGATGTCCGCCGCCTCGACAGCCGCCGCGGTAATCCGTCGGGCGGCATCGCGCAGGCGGTCGGCCGGGCGCGGAAAGGCATGGATCTTCACGAACATGCGCCGGTCGGCCGCCGAAACCGGCATCCGCCCGGCATGGGCATAGTCGTCGGCGCCGCAATCCTGGAAGTAGGTCGTGATGATCTCGGGGCTGATCGCGAAGGCCGCGGCAAGCCCTTCGGTGGCGCCGGCGGCCAGGCGACGGCGCCGTTCCGGCTCGAGATTGAAGTGGTAGATCTCGAGAAACGGCATGAGGGGCCCCCGGTGCTCGGACCGGAGGCGCGGGGCCGGTCCGGTCGGACAATCAGGCTGACCTGATTAGCAAACCCGCAAACGTTTGCATAGCGCCGTTGCGCTCAAGCCGGGGCCGCGCAGGATTCCCGGATCACCAGGGCTGCGTCGACCCGGTGCTCCAGTTGAGTCGGCACGCCGTCGAGCCGCATCAGCAGGCGCTCGACCGCCAGTTCGGCGATACGCTGGGGGCCACTGTCGACCACCGTGATCGCGGGCTTGTTCCAGGCGAACCAGGGCGTGTCTTCGTAGCAGAGCAGGGACAGATCCTCGGGCACGTCGATCGCACGCTCGCGAATGAAACGCATGGCGCCCATCGAGGCCTCGTGGTTGGCGACGAAGATCGCGGTGGGCCGGCGGCCGTTGGCCAGCATCGCCTCGCAGGCGCGGAACCCCGTCTCCGGGCGATAGGCGCCGAAATGGATGCGGCTGGGATCGGGCCGCAACCCGGCCTCGGTCAGCGCCCGGACATGGCCGACATAGCGCTCGCGGCCCGACGTCGTGTCCGCGCGGCCGACGATGAAACCGATATCACGATGGCCGAGATCGAGGAGATAGCGGGTGCCGGCCTGGGCCCCCTCCTCGTTGGCGTGGAGGATCGTCTCCAGCGCCTGCTCCTCCTGCCGCCGGATTACCGCGATCACCGGCACGCCGGCTTGCGCGAACTTGGCGAGCTGCGGCCCGTTGCGGCCGGTCGGAATGACGATCAGGCCCTCTGCCCGATAATTCTCCATGGTGGTCAGGAAGCGGGCTTCCTGCTCGGCGTCATCGCCGGTCACGCAGAGGATCACCTGGAAGCCGGCCGCGCCCAGCCGCTGCTGCGCCACCTCCGCCAGCAGCCGGTGGGACGTGCCGACGAGATTGTGCACCATGAGGCCGATGAGCCGCGAGCGCTGCGTCTTCAGGCCCCGTGCCAGCGTGTTCGGCCGATAGTTGGCGGCCTCCGCCGCCTGGCGGATACGCTTCTCGGTCTGCTCGCTGATCAGCCCCTTGCCGGTCAGCGCCCGCGATACGGTGCTGATCGACACCCCCGCCAGCAGGGCGACGTCCTTCAGGGTGCCGGCCCTGGTGGCCGCGATATGAGCCGGCGCACCGGTCTTCCTGGCCACCCCACCCTTTTTCGTCACCATCCGCCGATTGCTTCCACCTGCAGCAGCCATCGCCCGAGCGTCTAGCACGGGCCGGGCCGCCGCGGCGAGCATGTGCCTTGCATGGCAACGGCGATCCCTTCCCCCATCCGAGTGCCGGGCCATGCCGATCGCAGTACCCATCATCCACTTGAACGGCGCCTATTTGCCCGAACCCGAGGCCCGGCTATCCCCCTTCGATCTCGGCCTGCAGTTCGGCGACGGGGTGTATGAGGTGGTGTCGGCCTGGAAAGGGCTTCTGTTCCAACTCGAGGCGCATCTCGACCGGCTTGAGGACGGGCTGCACGCGACCCGCATCGAGACCGGCCTGTCGCGCCAGGACTGGCGGTCGATCGTCGCCGGGACGGCGCGGGCCAACGAACTGACGGATGCGTCGGTCAAGATCATCGTCACCCGCGGCCTGCTGCCGGCGGGCACCACCGATCCGCGGGCCGCACGGCCCACGGTCATCGCCTTCGCTACCCCCTACGGCCATATAGGGACGCCCGAGCAGCGGGCACACGGCATCCGCCTGATGATCGGGCACCAGCGCGGCATGGCACCGGATACGCTGGACCCGCGCTACAAGCACATCTCCCGCCTGCAATACCAGTTGGCGCGGATCGAGGCACTGGCGGCCGGGTACGACGACGTCGTCTGGCTCTCGGCCCAGGGCCTGGTCGAGGAGGCGCCGCGTTCGAACGTATTCCTCGTCAAGAAAGGGCGGTTGCGGACGCCCGCCGCCGGCGTGTTGCACGGCATCACGCACCGCACCTTCTGCGAACTGGCGGCCGAACTGGACGTGCCGCTCGATGTCGGTGACGTGACGCCCTACGACCTCTTCACGGCCGACGAGGTCTTCACCTGCAGTACGTCAGGGGCTGCCCTGCCGGTTCGCGAGACGGCGGGCCGGCCGGTGCTGGGGGCGGTGCCCGGCCCCGTGACCTCCGCCCTCAACCAACTCTACTGGACGAAGCGCGAGGCCGGCTGGCACGGCACCCCGCTCTAACCCCAGCCAAGCCGCGCCGAACCTACTGCCGGATGCCGTAGTCGACCGCCGCCTTCCGGTAGCGCAGCAGCTCGCGGCTCATCATCGCCTCGAACGCCTTGCCGTCCATCACCCGCATCGGCATCTGGATGGTGCGCATGTAGGCGCGGAATTCCTCGGTCGCCGCGGCATCGCCCAGGGCCTTCTCCAGCCGCGCGCGGGCGACGGGGGCGAGGCCCGCCGGCCCGACCACGCCCATGATCGAGGGATATTCCCAGTCGATGCCGGCCTCGCGCAGGGTCGGCACATCGGGGAACTCTTCCATCCGGTCGCCGTCCAGCAGCGCCAGCAGGCGCAACTGACCCGCCCGAACCTGCTCGGTGAAGCCGGAGATGACGCCGAACGAGACATGCTGCCCCAGCATCGCCGTCATCGCCGTGGCGCTGCCCTGGAAGGGCACATGGACGAACTTCAGGTCCTGCATCCGGCTCAGCACCAGCATGGCGAAATGGCCGCCGTCATAGGTGCCGGCGGTGGCGAAGGTGAGCACGCCGGGCTTGGCCTTGGCCTCGGCCAGGAGGTCGGCCAGCGTCTTCCAGGGCGAAGCCGCCGGCACCACGATGCCGTGGTAGGAGCCGGAATAGTTGATGATCGGCGTCAGGTCCTTCTGCGGATCGAACGGCACCTGGCGCAGGTTGGGGGCGATGAAGACGGTGGCACCGGTCGCCAGCGCGATCGTGTGCCCGTCCGGCGCCGCCTTCGCCATCTCGGCCATGCCGACCACGCCGGACGCGCCCGGCTTGTTCTCGACCACGACCGGCTGGCCCAGCCCGCGCGCCGCGATCTCGGCGATCTTGCGCATCGAAAGATCGCTGGTACCGCCCGCCCCCCAGGGCACGATCACCCGGACGGGCCTGTCTGGAAAGGCCGCCGCCGGCTGGCCCTGTGCCAGCAGGGCCAGTCCCAGCAAGCCGATACCCAGCAGACCCGGCAGTCGCGATGCAAAGCTGGTCATGTGTCGTCTCCGATCCGGATTGGCGTGGCTGGCAGCGTCAGTTCTGGGCGTAGCGTCAGTTCTGGGCCTAGCGTCAGTTCTGGGCGTACCGCCCCATCTTCAGGCCCTTCAGGATCTCGCCGAAGGCCTTCACGTCGCCTTCGAGCTGCCGGCGCGCGGCCGCGGCGTCGGTCTTCACCGTCACCATCGCCATGTCGGTCATCGACTTGCGGAAACCGGGGTCGTCCATGGCGGCCAGGAAGGCCTGCTCCAGCCGCTGGGTCACCGCGGCCGGCATGCCGGGCGGTCCGGCGATGCCGAGCCAGGAGTTGATGTCCCAGTCGAAGCCCAGTTCGCGCACCGTCGGCACGTCGGGCGTCTCCGGCGCGCGCTGGGCCATCAGGGTCGCCAGCAGGCGCAGGTCGCCCGACTGCACGTGCGGCAGCACCTCGCCCGAGGTCACGGCCGAGGTGACATGCCGGCCCAGCAGCGCGGTGATCGCCGGCGCCCCGCCGCCGAACGGCACGAAGGTCACCTGGGCATTGCTGTCGCCGGCAAGACGGGCCATGCCGAGATGCGAGCTGGCGCCGATGACGGAGATGCCCGAGGTCAGCACGCGCGGGTTCTTGCGCGCGAAATCCAGCAGGTCGGCCAGCGACTTGTAGGCGGAATCGGCGCGCACGGCGACGTAGGTGTTGAAGGCGCCGTAGAACATGACCGGGGTGAAGTCCTTCACCGGGTCGTACGGCACCTCGCGCATGTGCGGGGCGATCGCCGCCTGGATCGCGGTGAAGTTGATCAGCGTGTAGCCATCGGGCTGGGCGCGGGCGATTTCCTGCATCGCCACGGTGCCGCCGCCGGCCGGCTTGTTCAGGATGGCGATCGGCTGGCCCAGCGTCGCCTCGGCCGCCTTCGCCAGTGCCCGGCTGGTGATATCGGTGGCGCCGCCCGGCGCGAACGGGATGATGAGCTGGATCGGCTTGCTCGGAAACGGCGCCTGCGCCGCGGCACCAGCCGCGCCGACCGCCGAGAGGCCGGCCGCGAGCAGCAATGAACCCAAAGTGCGGCCGAAAGCGCGCCTGCCTGTCGTCATGGTCCCGGTCCCTCCGGATTGTGGTGAGCGAGCCGTCACGGCGCCACCCCGACCAGCCGCTCGATGCGATCGAACGCCTCGTCAAGGACGGCTGTGGACGTCGCGAAGGAAAAGCGCAGATGCTGGGCGGCGGACGCGCCGTAGGAGCGGCCCGCGCTGGCGAGCACGCCCGCCTCATCCAGCAGGCGCGCGGCGAAGATGGTGCCGTCGCCCCATGCCTCGGGAATGCGGGGGAAGGCGTAGAAGGTGCCCTCGGGCGGGGCGAAGCGTACGCCCGGCAGGCGCGCGAGGCGGCGCGCCACGAGTTGCCCGCGCCCCAGATAGGATTGCCGCATCTCCTCGACGGCCTGCCAGCCGGAATCGAAGGCGGTCACCGCGGCCTGCTGCACGAAACTGGTCGGGCACCGCACCGAATAATGGTTCATCCGCGCCAGCACCGTCGCCACGTCCGGCCGGGCGATGCTGTAGCCGAGCCGCCAGCCCGTCATGGCGAATGTCTTCGACAGGCTGTTGACGATGATCGTGCGGCGCGCGACCTCCGGCCCCAGCGTCGCGACCGAGCGGTGCACCGCGTCGCCGAAGACCAGCTCGCCATAAACCTCGTCGGCCACGATCCACAGGTCATGGGCCAGCGCCAGGTCGGCCACGGCGCGCAACTCGGCCGGGGACAGCACCCGGCCGGTCGGGTTGTTGGGCGAGTTGATGACGATGGCGCGCGTCCGCGCCGTGATCCGTTCGGCCAGGGCCTCCCCGGGAAAGCTGAAGCGGCCGTCGATGGCCTCGGCCGGCACCGGCACGGCGACGCCGCCCGACATCTGCACGAGGTTGCGATACGGCCCCCAGAAGGGCTCGGGGATCAGCACCTCGTCGCCGGGATCGAGGATGGCGCGGCAGGCGATCGACAAGGCACCGAACGAGCCGGTGGTGACGACGACCTGATCGGGCGTCACCGGGTGGCCATGGCGCGTCGTCTCCATGTCTGCGATGCGCTCGCGCAAGGCCACCAGGCCGCGCGGGTCGACATACTGGCCGTTGCCGTCGCGCAGCGCCTGCATCGCCGCCTCGACGACCACGGGCGGGGCCGAGAAATCGGGCTCGCCCGCGCCGAGATCGAGGATGCGCACGCCCTGCTCGGCCAGCCGGTCGGCGCGACGCCGGCTTTCGACGACGGACGAGCCGGTCAGCCCCTGGGCGATCAGCGACAGGCGGGCGCCCTCGGTCTGGGCGGGCGCGGATGGGAGAGCGGTCATGGAGCCTTTCCGGGAACGGCCGGCCGCAGGCGCCGGACGCCCCAGCGCAGGATGGGCAGCAGCAGCAGCAGGGCGGCGGCCGAGAGCAGTGCGGCCGAGATCGGCTTCTGCAAGAGGATCATCGGGCTGCCGCCGCCGATCAGCAGCGCCTGGCGCAGCGAGCGCTCGAACAGGCTGCCCAGGACGAAAGCCAGCAGGAAGGGAGCGGGATCGAGCCTGGCCTTGCGCATCGCCCAGCCGAGCAGGCCGAAGATGCCCATGACCGCGACATCGGTCGTGCTGTTGTTCAGGCTGTAGGCGCCGACGACGCAGAAGACGAGGATGAGCGGTGACAGGATGCGCTGGGGAATGCGCAGCAGCGCCACGAACACCGGCAGCAGCGGCACGTTCAGGATGATCAGCATGACGTTGCCGATGAACATGCTGACGATGACGCCCCAGAAGAGGGCCGGCTGCGACTGCAGCAGCATCGGCCCCGGCGTGATGCCGTGGATCATGAGGGCACCCATCAGCACCCCCATGACGACGTTCGACGGGATGCCGAGGCTGAGCAGCGGCACGAAGGAGGCCTGCGCTGCCGCGTTGTTGGCCGATTCCGGGCCGGCCACGCCCTCGATCGCGCCGCTGCCGAAGCGCTCGGGCGTGCGCGACAGGCGCTTTTCCATGACATAGGAGGCGAAGGACGCGATCAGCGCACCCCCGCCCGGCAGCAGGCCCAGCGCGAAGCCGACGAGCGAGCCGCGGCCGATCGGAGCCGCGCTCCGGCGCCAGTCGTCGCGGCTGGGCAGCAGGTCGCGGGTGCGCCGCGGCTGCGCCAGCAGCTCGCTCGGCTTCAGCCGGCGCTCGGCCAGGGCCAGCACCTCGGCCACGCCGAACAGGCCCATGGCCATCACCGCGATGTCGAGCCCGTCCTGGAGGAAGAGCGCGCCCAGGGTGAAGCGCTCGCTGCCCGCGATCGGGTCCAGCCCGATGGTGCTGGCCAGCAGGCCGAGCCCGACCATGACGAGCGAGCGCGTGACCGACCCGCCGGATACATGGGTGACGAGGATCAGCCCCAGCACGACCAGGGCGGTGTACTCCGCCGGGCCGAAGCGGATCGCCACGCCCGACAGCAGCGGGCCGAACAGGACGATGCCGATGGTGGCGACGATGCCGGCGATGAAGGACCCGAAGGCCGAGATGCCGAGCGCCGGCCCCGCCCGCCCGCGCCGGGCCATCTCGTAGCCGTCGATGCAGGTGACGATCGAGGCCGCTTCGCCCGGGATGCGCACCAGGATGGCGGTGATCGAGCTGCCATACATGGCGCCGTAGTAGATGCCGGACAGCATGATGACGGAGGCCACCGGATCGAGCCGGTAGGTGATCGGCAGCAGCAGCGAGATGGTGGCGGTCGGCCCCAGCCCCGGCAGCACGCCGATCGCCGTGCCGATGATGACGCCCGCCACGCAGTGCAGCAGCGTCATCGGCGCCATCGCCACCGAGAAGCCCTGGGCGATCCCGGCCAGGAGGTCCATCAGCTATGCTCCCCCCGTCGCATCGCCGTCACGCGCCCAGCAGCCCGGCCGGCAGCGGCACGCCCAGAACCCGGTCGAACACCAGCCAGCTAAGGCCGACCGCGGCCACGAGCACCACCGCCACCGCGGTCCAGCCCATGCCCTCGGCCAGGCGCAGGATGACGAAGAGGGCGAGAGCGGTGGACAGGACGAAGCCAAGCGGCACCATCAGCCAGGGCCAGACCAGGACGACCGCAGCATAAAGGGCGAGCTTGCCCCACAGCATCGGCCCGTCCTGCTGGGCCGCCTCCGGGTCGAACTCGTCGGATGGCGCCGAACCGGCCAGGCATCCCACCAGCGCCAGCACCGCGAAGATCGCGGTCACGCCCGAGGCCAGCAGCGGGAACAACCCCGGCGCCGGCTCGCCATAGCTCCACAGCCCATAGCCGACGCTGCGCCAGGCGGCGACCGTGGCTAGCGCCAGCACGACCGCCAGCGCCACGATGTCGCCCGGCTGGCGGGCGGTGTCAGGCAAGCTCGTTCTCCCGGTCGCGGGCGATCAGGGCCGGGTCGCGGTCGGCCTCGGGACCAAAGCCGCCGCCGCCTGGCAGCTCCAGCACGAAGCGATCGCCCTTCTGCATGGCGAAGGGCCGCTCGCCCTCCACCGCCTCGCCGTTGAAGAGGATGCGCTCCAGCCGGCCGTTGGCGCCGCCCTGGCGGCCGACCGGCGGATACTTCACCCGCTGCGACAGCAGCACGACGTTGGCGCCCTCGGGGTTCAGCATCTCCATCTCGATGCGCTGGCCGGGGCCACCGCGGAACTGGCCGCGCCCACCCGACCCGGGCAGGAACGACTTGTCGTGGATGCGGACGGGCAACAGGCGCTCCAGCACCTCCACCGGCGTGTTGGAGACGTTGGTGGGGAAGCTCAGCGTCGGTAGCCCATCCTGGTCGGGCCGGGCGCCCTGTCCGCCATTGAAGAAGAAGATCGACGAGAAGGGCCGGCCCTGGCGCCGACCGCGGATGGTGAAGCCGTGCAGCGGGATGCCACTCTCGGCCGGCACTCGCTCGGGCAGGGCGAGCGCCAGGGTGTTCAGCACGGCACTCGTGGTGTAGTGGCCGACCGTCGCCCGCGCCTCGACCGCGGCCGGATAGTGCGGGTTGAGGAAACTGCCCTCCGGCGCCTCGATGCGGATCGGCAGGACGTTGCCTTCGTTGTTCGGCACGTCCGGCAGCAGCACGCATTTCAGGGCATAGGTCGAATAGGCCCGCGTGTAGCCCAGCACCGAGTTCAGCGGCGACGGGTTCTGCGGCGAGCTGCCGGCGAAATCGACCGACAGCGTCTCGCCATCCACCACGATCGTGCATTCGATCCGCAAGGGGGCGGCCGAGTTGAAGCTGTCGATCATGGTGACCGTGTGATAGCGGCCATCGGGCACGGCCGCGATGGCGCGCCGCATTGCCACCTCGGTCCGGCCGATCACCTCGGCCGCCAGCGGCTCGACATCGTCCAGCCCGTACTCCTCCAGCAGGCGCAGCAGGCCGTGGGCCATCTTCTCGGTGGAACCGACCATGGCGTGGATGTCGCCGGTCACCTCGTCCGGCACGCGGACGTTGCGGCGGATGACCTCGTAGAGCGTCTCGTTCGGCCGCCCCGCCTCGTAGAGCTTGAGGATCGGGATCTGCAACCCCTCCTCATAGATATCGGTGTTGTCGGGCGAGCGCCGGCGCCCGCCGATGTCCGACATGTGCGCGATGGCGCCGGCGAATCCCACCATCCGGCCGCGATGGAAGATCGGGGCGGCCAGCGTCAGGTCGGGCAGGTGGCCGGTGCCGATCCAGGGGTCGTTGCTGATGATGACGTCGCCCGGCTGCAAGGTCTCGGCCGGATACTTGACGAGGAACGCCTGCACCGACATCGGCAGGGTGCCGATGAAGGAGGGCACGCTGCGCGTCGCCTGCACCACCGCCCGGCCGGTCGGGTCGAGCAACATGCAGGTATAGTCGTGGGATTCCCGCACCACGGTCGAGAAGGACGTGCGGTGCAGCGCCAGTGCCGCCTCGTCGACGGCCGACACCAGGCGGGTCCACAGGATCTCGACCGTGATCGGGTCGAGGCGGGTTGCGTTCATGTCACCCATCACCCGACCTCCGGCAGCTCGATCACGAGGTGCCCGGCCGCGTCATGGCGGAAACGCGCGCCCGGGCCGACGACGGTCGAGGTCTCGCGCTCCTCGACGATGGCCGGGCCGGCGAACCATTCCCCGGCCGGCAGGGCATAGCGGTCATAGACCCCGGCCGTGGTGTAGCCGCCGGTCGAGGCGAACCAGGCCTGGCGATGGCCCTTCAGCGCCGCGGCGCCGGTATCGGCCGGCCGCCACAGGTGGAGCGCCTGCTCCGGCCGCGGGTGCTCGACCCTGGCGCGCAGGTTGACCAGCTCCAGCCGCACGCCCTTGGGTGGGCGATGGCCATAGACCTGGGCATAGACGCCGGCAAAGCGGCCCTCCAGCTCCGGCACCAGCCCGGCGTCGAGCGCGGAGCCCAGCGGCGCCTCGACGATGACGGAATAGCCCTGGCCCTCGCAGCGCATCTCGAAGGCCGCGCGCAGGCGGGGGGCTGCCACCTCGCCCACTAATGCCGCGATCATGGCGCCAGCCTCCGCTTCCATGGCGGCGAAGCGGCGGGCGATCTCGCTCCAGTCGGCGGTCGGCAGCAGGGTGGTGTAGGTCGAGACGAGGTCGGCCGCCGGTGTCGCGACCAGGCAGCCGATCGCCGAGGCGACGCCGGCACCGAATGGGCAGATGACCTGGCGGATGCCGAGCTTGCGGGCGATGGCCTCGGCATGCAGCGGCCCGGCGCCGCCGAAGGCGATCAGCCCGAAGCGGCGCAGGTCGACGCCCTTCTCGGCCGCGTGCGCGCGGACGGCCGCCGCCATGCTTTCGTTCACGACGTCGTGGATGCCCCAGGCGATGCGCTCCGGCTCCATGCCGAGCGCGCCGCCGAGGCGCTGGGCGACGGCGTCGCGGGCCGCGGCCACGTCCAGCTTCATCGCCCCGCCCAGGAAATGCTGGGGGTCGAGATAGCCCAGGATCAGGTCGGCGTCGGTCACCGTCGGCCGGTCGCCGCCGCGTCCGTAGCAGGCGGGGCCTGGCACGGCGCCCGCCGAATGGGGGCCGACATTGAGCAAGCCCAGGTCGTTCACGTGCGCGATCGAGCCGCCGCCCGCGCCGATCTCCAGCAGTTCGATGGCCGAGATCTGCAAGGGGATGCCGCTGCCCGGCTTGAAGCGGTGGACGTGGGCCACCTCGTACTGGTGCGTGACCGAGGGCGCGCCGTCGAGGATCAACGACATCTTGGCGGTGGTGCCGCCCATGTCGAAGGCGACGGCATCGCCGCCCGGCAGCGCCTGGCGGGCAAAGAAGGCAGCCGCGATGGCACCCGCCGCCGGGCCGGACTCGATCATCCGCACGGGGAAGCGCCGCACCACCTCGGTCGCCGAGCCGATGCCGCCATGGGACAGCATCAGGGCCGGGCGGTCCGGCAGGCCGGCCTGGCCCAGCCCGGCCGCCAGCCGCTCGACATAGCGGCGGACCAGCGGCTTCACATAGGCATCGACGGTGACGGTGGAGGTGCGCTCGTACTCCCGCACCTCGCCCGCGACCTCGTGCGAGACGCTGATCTCGATGCCGGGGGCGGCCGCCCGCAGCAGCTCCACCACGCGGCGCTCGTGGTCCGGATTGACGTGGGCGTGCAGCAGCGAAACCGCGATCGCGCGTACGCCGGCCGCCACGAGCCGTCCGACGGCTTCTGCCACGGTCGTCTCGTCGAGCGGTCGCACGACCTGGCCCAGATGGTCGAGCCGCTCGTCGACCTCGACCCGCAGGTGGCGGGGCACGAGGGGGGCCGGCAGGCGCAGGCCGAGGTCATAGATGTCGTAGCGCGACTCGCGGCCCATCTCGAGCGTGTCGCGGAAGCCGCGGGTGGTGACGAGGCCGGTCGCGGCCCCGCGCCGTTCCAGCACCGCGTTGGTGGCGACCGTGGTCGCGTGGATCACTTCGGAGACGCCGGCGGGCGCGATGGCGTGGCGGGCGAGTGCGTCGATGGCGCCGGCGAGCGAGCCCTCGGACGGGTCGGCCGGCGTGCTCAGCACCTTGCCGAAGCGGAGGCTGCCGTCGCGGTCGTCGACCACCACGATATCGGTGAATGTACCGCCGACGTCGATCGCCAGGCGGTAGGAGGCTTGGGACATCGTGCGACTGACCTCGACTGCTGAATGCAAGCGGCTATTGGAACGTGGTGCCGAGCCGGATGTCGGTCACCAGCATGTGCCCGGCGGAATGGGTGATCATCTCGGGGATGCCGGCCGCCATGGCGACCGCCTGGGGGGTGATGCCGCAGGCCCAGAAAACCGGCACCTCGTCGGCCGCGGGCGGGTTCCAGCGGCCCCAGTCGACCCGGGTCGGGTCGGCAATGCCGATCTGGGCCGGGTCGCCCACATGCACCGGGCCGCCATGGGCCATCGGGTAGCGCGACGTGACCTCGATCGTGCGCACCAGCATCGGCCGCGGGATCGGGCGCATGCTGACCACCATCGGCCCGTCGAACATGCCGGCCGGGCGGCAGCGGATGCCCGAGACATAGACCGAGACCCGGCCCTCCTCCTCCGCCAGGTGGCGCAGCGGGATGCCGGCGTCGGTCATGACCTGGTCGAAGGACAGGCTGCATCCCAGCAGGAAGCCGACATGGTCGGGCCGCCACAGTGGCTCGATGCTGCGCACCTCCTCGACCAGGCGGCCGTCGCGATAGACGCGATAGCCCGGCAGGTCCGTGCGCAGGTCGCTGCCGGGGGCGGCCAGCCTGGCCTCCGGGTCGCCCGGGTCGGTCACGTCGATGATCGGGCAGGGCTTGGGGTTGCGCTGGCAGAAGCGCAGGAAGTCGAAAGCGTACTTCTCCGGCACGATGGCGAGGTTCGCCTGGACATAGCCGTTGGCCACGCCGTGGGTGGTCCGCGTCCACTGGCCCTGCCGCACGGCCTGGCGCACCGCCGCACCCGTGGCATTCTCGAGATCGCGTCGCAGCATCGCCCTGCCCCCTGGGGAGTATGGGATTTGACGGCGGATTTCCGTCATGTAGATTTCACACCTGCAAGATTTCCTGCATCGCCGTCATCTGTCAACGACGGATTGGCCGCCGGGGGGCGGTCCTGGATGAATAGAGCTCGGTCGACGGCATGGGAGGCCGGACGGGAATGGAAGGTCATTCGGACCGCAGCGACGTGATGGAGCGCATCCGCCAGGCTTCTGCCAGCCTGGGTGCGGGCGCCCGCGCGGTGGCGGAGCTGATCCTGTCGCACCCCGAAGAGGTGGCGCTGCTGCCGGCGGCCCAGGTGGCCGCCCGCCTCGGCCTCAGCGAATCGACCGTGGTCCGCTTCGCCGCCGCAATCGGCTATGACGGCTATC
Organism: Stella humosa; assembly: GCF_006738645.1. Taxonomy (GTDB): domain Bacteria; phylum Pseudomonadota; class Alphaproteobacteria; order ATCC43930; family Allostellaceae; genus Allostella; species Allostella humosa. The sequence goes on from NZ_AP019700.1 coordinate 3,626,009, forward strand.
CCGCGCTGCGGCGGGCGTTGCAGGACCAGATGCGCCGCCATCTGGCGCCGGCCCAGCGCCTGACCCGCTATGCCGAGGACCCGACACGGCAGACTCCGGCCGCCCAGTCCTTCGCCGACGACCTGGACGACGTCGCCGCGACCGAGCGCGGCCTGGCCGCAGCCGACCTGGCCCAGGCGGTGACCCTGATCTCCGGCGCGCGCCGCGCCTTCGTGGTCGGCCTGCGCAGCTCGTTCGTGATCGCCTACACGCTCTACCATCACCTGCAGCAGACGCTGGGCACGGTGACGCTGATCGACCCGGCCCGCGGCGAGGCACTGGACCGGCTGTCGCCGCTGGGCCGCGGCGACGTGCTGGTGGCGATCGGCTTCCCCCGCTACACCCGCCTGACGGTGCGCGCGGCCCGCTTCGCCGCCGGCGAGGGCGCCAGCGTCATCGCCATCACCGACGGGCCGCTGTCGCCGCTGGCGCGCCATGCCGACGTGCTGCTGGCCGCGCGCTCGTCCAACAACAACTTCGCCAACTCCAACGTCGGCGCGCTGGCGCTGGCGAACGCGTTGATCGCCGAGATCACCGTGCGCCATCGCCGCCGCGCCGTGCCGGCGTTGGCGCGCATGGAACAGATCCTGGGCGTCGGCGAGGTGCTGGCGGACCAGGAATAGCGCCGGCCCGCAGCACCCCCGGCCTGCGTCAGGCGGCCCGGACGCGACCGGCTGCCGCCCCCTTCCCCCGGACCTCTGCCTCCTCGAACTCGGCGGCGGCGATCGCCCGGTCGAGCGCGTCGCGCAACTCCCTGGCCGTCTCCAGGGTCAGCTCGACGCCGGCCCGCGCCGCCGGCTCCAGTTCCGCATTGATGAAATCGAGCGTGATGACGTCGCCCAGCGGCGCATGGCGGGCGTGGTCATAGGCGACCACCGCATGGGAGAGCGCGAACCACTGGTCCCCGCGCTTGGCCATGCCCTCGGCGCGGGCGATCTCGACGATCGACGTGCACATGGCCGGTGCCCGCCTATCGCGACAGATGCCGGCCGAAGAAGGCCAGCACCTTGGCCCAGCCGTCCGCTGCCTGCTCGGGCCGATAGAGCGGACGATGCCAGTAGAAGAAGCCGTGGCCGGCGCCGTCATAGCGATGGAACTCGTAGTCCTTGCCATGGCGGCGCAGCTCGGCCTCGTGCTGGTCGACCTGCTCGGGGCTGGGCGCGCGGTCGTCGTTGCCGAAGAGGCCGAGGAGCGGGCAGGACAAGTCCTTGGTCAGGTCGATCGGCGCCACCGGGGTCTTGGCGTTCAGTTCATCAGCGCCCATCACCACGCGGCCGCCCCAGAGGTCGACGCAGGCGTCGACGTCCTTGCGCCGGGTGGCATAGAGGAAGGCGTGGCGCCCGCCGGAGCAGGAGCCGAAGAGGCCGACCTTGCCGTTGTGCCCGGCCTGGGCACGGACCCACTGCACGGCTGCCGCCGTATCGCCGATCACCTGGTCGTCGGGCACGCCGCCCTCGGCGCGCACCTTGGCGGCGACGTCGTCCGGGTGCCCCTCGCCCGCGCGCTCGTAGAGGTTGGCGCAGATCGCGATGTAGCCGTGATGGGCCAGGCGCCGCGTCGTCTCGATGTAGAACTCGCTCCAGCCCGGCAGATGATGGACCAGCACCACCGCCGGGAAGGGGCCGGGGCCTTCCGGCCGGGCGACATAGGCGGTGATCGGGGTTCCCCCGTCGCCATCGAGCGTCACGTTCGTGCAGGTCATGCCACGGTAGAATGCCATCCGTGTCCTCCATGGGTGTCGGCCGCGATGGGCCAATTTCTTCGTGCGACGCGACGCACGGTCAAGACCGGCCGACGCAGCCGCGGGGCGGCGCCGGCTTGCGAACGGCCTCAGACGACGCCGTTGTACAGCACGGTCTCGCCGCGTTGGAGCCGGCCCAGATTCTCTTCCAGGATGTCGAGGACGCGATCCTCGCACTGCTGGGTCTCGCCTCCGGTGTGAGGGGTGATCAACACGTTCGCCATGTCCCAGAGCGGCGACGTGGCGGACAGCGGCTCCTCGGCCACGCAATCCAGGGCCGCACCGGCGATGGTGCCGGCACGCAGTGCCGCGATGAGGGCGGGCTCGTCCACCACCTGGCCGCGGGCGAGATTCACCAGCCTGGCCGTCGGCTTCATCAGGGACAACGCCGCGCCGTCAATCAGCCCGTGCGTCTCCGGCGTCAACGGGCAGGTCAGGACCACGAAGTCGGCTTGCGGCAGGACCGCCTTGAGGTCAGCCATGGCGCGCACGCTGTCGGCCTCGCCGCCCGCCGCCGGGTCGCGCCGCAGCCCGATCACCGTCATGCCGAAGGCGCGCGCCAGCCGTGCCAGCCGGCCGCCGATGCCGCCCAGGCCGACCACCACCGCCGTCTTGCCCGCCAGTTCTTCCTCGCGGTCCGGGATGTGGGCGATCATGCCGCGCCAATCGTGGCGGGCCTGATTGGCGCAAGCCTGGGGGATATGCCGCGTGATCGCCAGCATGAGGGCGAGCCCGTGCTCCGATACGGCGATGGCGTTGGTGCCCTGGCCGCTCGCCAGATGCACGCCTGCCTGCCGGAAGGCGGCCAAGTCGTACCGGTCCACGCCGGCGCTGACGGACTGTACGAAGCGCAGCCGGGGCGCCTGCGCCAGGAGCGCATTGTCCCAGAGGCCCGAAACGACGACCACGTCGGCCTCCCCGACCCGCGCCAGTAGTTCCTCCCGGCTGGTGGCCTGGAGGCTGGCCACTCCAGTCCCGCGCGCGTCGAAGCGCTCCTTCAGCCGGTAGGCCGCATGGGCCAGCAGGATCACGGGGTTCTCGGGCAGGATGCTCATGGGGCGCCTTTCGAAGCACGACATGGGAGGGCCAGGAGTTGCACGGCGACGGGAACGGTATTGTTGAATAGACCTCACCCGCCATGGACATACACCGTCTGGCCGGTCATGTAGCCCGCAGCCTCGCCCGCAAGGAAGAACGCCCCCTCGAGGGTGGCCTCGCGGATGCTGTCGCTGGCGAGCGTGCAAAAGCAATCGGCCGCCGCTCGTGAGAGCGACGGCCGATTGCGGGAGCAATTCAAGTTGGTTGCGGGGAGTTGCTCTGCCCGCGGGCGTTTTTTCTTGCACCCGCCGGGGGTGAGCTTGGCCTGCTGCCGGTTTCGCCGACCGGCCCGGATTGGCTCACTTCACGCCGATGCCGACGATCATTTCGCACGGGCCGGCAAAGCCGTCGCTGCCTTCGAATGCGCCGAGCGCCTCCTCGATCTCCTGCCACGCCGCCTCGCGCCCCGCCGCATCGAGGCCGGCCATCATCTGGTGCAGTGCGCCAAATGATTCCTTCTCGAAGCGGACGCATTCGGCGGCGTTGGGCGTGCGCACCGGCGCAGGCAGGCTGCGGGTCTCGACGTCGCGGAAGCCCGCCTTGTGGAAGGCCGCCTCCAGCACGCCGGGCCCGCCCAGGCTGAAGGGACCGGGCTGACCCGGGGCAGGCGGCGGCAGGCCGGCACGCCGGCGGATGATGCCGACGGGGATCGCGAAGAAGCCATTGCGCTCCGCCGGGCCGTAGACGATAGCGGCCACGTGCCCGCCCGGCTTCAGTGCGCGACGCATTCCGGCCAAAGCCTTCTGCTGGTCGGGGAAGTAGATGAGCCCGACGCGGGAAATGACCGCGTCGAAGCTTTCGGCCGCGACGTCGATCGCCTCGCCGTCCATTGCCTGCGTGGTGACGTTGGCAAGCCCCGCGGCCCGGGCGTTCGCCCACGCGAACTCCAGGATGGCGGGTGCGATGTCGGTCGCCAGCACATGCCCCGCAGGCCCGACCCGGCGGGCGGCCTGCAGCGTCTGGTCGCCGGCGCCCGCGGCCACGTCCAGCACGCGGCAGCCCGGGCCGATGCGGGCCATGTCAAGCATGGTCTCGGTCGCCGGGCCGAGCCAGTCGCGCAGGAGCGGGCTCCACTCGTTCCATGCGCGGGCAGCGTCCTGCCATTGCGCGCGCGTCGTCTCCTTGTAGCGGGCGGCGTCGAATGCCGGGGCGGCAGGCGCCGCCGGGGTGATGGTGCTCATGGACGTCTCCTCTTGCGTGAGCGGGGCAGATGTCTGCGTCTGCCGGGCGGCGCCGAAGGCATTGCCGCCATCGCCACGGCCGCTACAATGGGGCCTGCTCGTGGGAACCCCCGTGGGAAGCAGCGTTGGAGGTAATGGCCGACCCTGCTCCGCCCCTGATCCGTCTCATCGGCGAACTTCGGCTCGCCGGATCGGATGGGCTTGCCCTGCGGCTGCCACCCTCACGCAAGACGCGCGCGCTGCTGGGCTACTTGGTGGCGACCGGCCGGCCCCACCGGCGCGAGCGGCTCTGCGACCTGCTGTGGGATGGCCCCGACGATCCGCGGGCAGAGCTCCGATGGAGCCTCAGCAAGCTCCGCCCGTTGATCGAAGGGCGTGCCGGCTTGCGTCTGGATGCCGACCGCGAGCGGATCGGTGTCGATGCGGAGAGCGCCGTCGTGGATCTCGGACGCGCTCGCGGGCTGGTGCCAGTGACCGCGGCGGCCGCGCCGACGGCCGCGTTGCGCCAGGCGGCGACGCTGTTGTGTGGCGAACTGCTGGATGGGCTGGACCTGCCACTCTGCTACCGCTTCCAGGAGTGGCTGATGGCCGAACGCGCGGCGGTGGCGCGGCTGCGGCACGCGGTCCTGTCGGCCCTGGTCGCACGGCTGGAAGGCTCGCCCGATGAGGCCCTCGTCCACGCCCGCGCGCTCGCCGCGGCGGACCCGCTCTCCGAGGCGGGGCACGCGCGCGTGGTCCTGCTGCTGGCGCGGGCGGGCCGTGGGCGCGAAGCGCTCGTCCACTATGAGCATGCGCGGCGCCTCCTGGCGCAGGAGCTGGGCGTCGCCCCCGAAGCCGAACTGAAGGCCGCACGGCAGACGCTGCGGGCTGTGGCATCGCCGCCCGCCGTGCCACCGCCGGCCGTCGATGTCCCGGTCGCTGCGGTGCCCCCGCGATCGCCCCGCGCGCCGATTGTCGGCCGCGAGGAGGAGCGCGCCGCGATTGAGCATCTGGCGGCAAGCCGGAGCGCAGCGTCCGTCCTTCTTCTCACAGGCGAGCCGGGGATCGGCAAGAGCCGCTTGCTGGCCTATCTGGCGGATTGCGTCGAAGCGGCAGGTGGCCGTGCGCTCGCCGCGCGAGCCTACGAGGCGGAGGCGACACGTCCCTACGGCGTCTGGATCGACCTGCTTCGCGTGGCACTCCGTGTTGCGCCTCAGGACGACCTGCCGCCCGAGCTGAGTCTCCTGCTTCCTGAGGCGGCAGCGCCCCCGCCGGACGCCACCGACCGCGCCCGCATGTTCGATGCCGTCGATGGGCTGCTGCGCCGGCTCGCCGCAGAGCGGCCGCTGGCCCTGATCCTCGACGATATCCAGTGGCTCGACGAAGCCTCCTCGGCGCTCCTGCACTACGTCGCCCGCAGCGCCCGCGACAAGCCGGGGGCGATCCTTGCCTGCGGTGCACGCATCGGCGAGATCGATGACAATGCCGCGGCGTCCCGCGTTCTACGATCGCTGCGGACCGACGGCCGGCTGACAGTACTCGAGTTGGGGCCGCTCGACGGGACGGCGACGGTGGCGCTCGTGCGGAACATTTCAGCGGCGGCCGATGCGCAGGGCATATTTGCCCGCAGCGGGGGCAATCCGCTCTTCGCAATCGCACTGGCGCGGACCCATGCCGACGGCAGCAGCGAGAGCGGCAGCACGCTCGACGCGCTGGTGGCAGACCAGATGGCCGCATTGGGCGATGCGGGACGTGAAGTGCTCATCTGGGCCGCCGTCCTGGGCGGCTCGTTCACGCCGGACGATATCGACCGCGTGACCGGCCTCGGCGCGGCGACACTGCTGTCGGCACTCGGCGAACTGGAGCGGCGCGGGCTGCTGCGGCCAACGGACGAATCTGCGCATGATTTCGTCCATGACCTCGTCCGCGAAGCGGTCTACCGCTCGCTTTCGCTGCCGCGGCGCAGGCTCGCCCATCGGCGCGCGGCACGCACCCTGGCCGAGGGTGGCGACGTGGCAGCGGCGGACCTGGCGCGGCACGCCGCCCTCGCGGAGGACCATCCGCTCGCGGCGCGCGCAGCGATCCTCGCCGGCGACCGCGCGCTGCGCCTTTTCGCAAACACCGAGGCCAAGGGCTTCGCGGAGCGGGGGCTACGCCACGCCGGGCGGCTGCCCGACGAGCGGGAACGCGTCGCGGCGTGCATCGCGCTTCTGCGAATATGTGTCCTGGCCGCCGCTGGCCCCGGCATGCGGCCGTTGCCGCGTATCGCCGATGCCGTTTCGGCGGCGACTGCGGCAGCCGAGCGCCTCGGCCTGACCGCCGATGCCGCGACGGGCCACTATCTGCTCTCGATACTGCACCAGGAAGCGGGCGCGGCCAGCGACGCTGCGGATGCCACCCTGCGCGCGGCCGCAATCGGTCGCACTGGGGATACGGCGACGCGCGCGCATCAACTTGCCAACACGGCTCGCTGCCTGCTGGAGTTGGAAACGCAGGTGGACCGCGCACGCAGTCTGCTGGCGGAAGTCGACGAGATTGCGCGCGAAGGCGGCCTCGAGCTTTGCGAACTGCATTGGGGCCAGGGCCTGCTGGCGCGCTGGGACGGGGACCGCGATGCTGCCGCGGGCGCCCTCCACCGGGCCTTGGGGCTGGCACGCGGGGCGGAGGATCGATGGCGCGAGTACAAATGCCTCACCTGGCTTGCGGTATTGGAGCGCGAGCGCGGCAATCGCCAGGCGATGGAGGCGCGCTGTGTGGAGCTGGCGGCGGTCGCCGCCCGACTGGGAGAGAACGAGCAGCCGCTCGTCGCAACGCTGCGAGCCCTGGCGTTGCTCGAAGCGGGTGACGTGGCCGGCCCGGAAGTCCTGGCCGGCTCGCTGGCTGCGCTGCGCGCGATCGATGACAAATCGTGGCTCGCCTACGCCCTCAATGTGGCCGCCGACATGGAGATGCGCGCTGGACGGGTTGCCGCAGGTCGCGCCTACGCCAGGGAGGCCCTCGCGGTCGCCGAGGCCATGCAGCGGCACAGCGAGATGGTGATCGCTCGGTCACTTCTCGGCCTCGGCGCTGCGGTTCGGCCAGAATCCGGCAGGGTCGGCGCGCAGGCTCGCACCGCCGTTGATAGTTCCAACGCCGGCTCCAACGGCCGGCGCTCACCCTGCGCAGATGTAACACCGGAGGAGGCAATCCCGTGCCCCGCATCATCGTCGAACGCAGCTTCGAGACACCGCTCGCACAAGAAGACCTGACCGCCGTGGAGGCCCGCATGGCCCCCTGCCTGGAGCTCTACAACGTGCGCTGGGTCAGGAGTTTCTGGTCGGCCGACCGCAAGCGGATGGTATGCGAGTACGATGCGCCCGACATCGCCAGTGTGCGCAACGTCCAGCACGAGGCCCAGGCGCGCTTCGATCATGCCTGGGCGGCCGAGGTGCTGGGAGAGCCCTGAGGCGGGTCTACCGAATGTCGGCAGCCACAACGCGGCAACGCCCGCCTCTTGTGAGAGACGGGCGTGTGATGTCGTTGGTTGCGGGGAGAGGATTTGAACCTCTGACCTTCAGGTTATGAGCCTGACGAGCTACCGGGCTGCTCCACCCCGCGTGCGTGGGTGCTGTTGGATCGTGATAGGGGTTTTGATGTCCTGTCCTTGGAAGACCTGGCGGCGACCTACTCTTCCGCGCCTTAAGACGCAGTACCATCGGCGCTGAGGGTTTTCACGGCCGAGTTCGGGATGGGATCGGGTGCAGGCCCCTCGCTTGGGCCACCAGGTCGTCCGAGGACAGGATGGAGGCAGAGGCGCTGGGATGCGCCTGCTGCTTCCTTGATGACGAATGACCGTCTGGAATGTGTCCCGTGCATTGCACTGCCCGAAGAGGGCAGGATCGATGATTGCTGTTGCGGAGGCTCGTCACCGTGCGGGACCGGCCATGGCATTGCCACTTTCGTGGCGGCCACAGACCGTCGTCTGCATGGAACCAAGCCGATCGAGCGATTAGTACCGGTCCGCTGAACGCGTTGCCGCGCTTATACTTCCGGCCTATCGACGTGATGGTCTGTCACGGCTCTCAGGGATACCTGGTTTTGAGGGGGGCTTCCCGCTTAGATGCTTTCAGCGGTTATCCCGTCCGTACATAGCTACCCGGCTATGCGGCTGGCGCCACAACCGGTCCACCAGAGGTACGTCCATCCCGGTCCTCTCGTACTAAGGACAGCTCCTCTCAAGTATCCGACACCCACGGCAGATAGGGACCGAACTGTCTCACGACGTTCTGAACCCAGCTCACGTACCACTTTAAATGGCGAACAGCCATACCCTTGGGACCTGCTCCAGCCCCAGGATGTGATGAGCCGACATCGAGGTGCCAAACGACGCCGTCGATATGGACTCTTGGGCGTCATCAGCCTGTTATCCCCGGCGTACCTTTTATCCGTTGAGCGATGGCCCATCCACGAGGGACCACCGGATCACTATGGCCGACTTTCGTCTCTGCTCGACTTGTCAGTCTCACAGTCAGGCGGGCTTATGCCATTGCACTCGTCAGCTGATGTCCGACCAGCTTGAGCCCACCATCGCGCGCCTCCGTTACCATTTGGGAGGCGACCGCCCCAGTCAAACTACCCGCCATGCAGGGTCCCGGACCCGGATAACGGGCCGCGGTTAGATATCGATAAGGGGAAGGGCGGTATTTCAAGGGTGCCTCCACGACAGCTGGCGCCGCCGCTTCATAGGCTCCCGCCTATCCTACACATCCACTCGCCGATACCACTGCAAAGCTGTAGTAAAGGTGCACGGGGTCTTTCCGTCTGACCGCGGGTACTCCGCATCTTCACGGAGAATTCAATTTCGCTGAGCCGATGTTGGAGACAGCGGGGAAGTCGTTACGCCATTCGTGCAGGTCGGAACTTACCCGACAAGGAATTTCGCTACCTTAGGACCGTTATAGTTACGGCCGCCGTT